>DKER01000211.1 GCA_002452555.1 Fidelibacterota bacterium UBA6817
GCAAAAGCTGAACGGTTCAGAAACGGCGATATGTCTTCATCAAATCCATTCGACACTTGGGGAATTTCTACAGCAGAATGTTTACTCACCATCCTGAATGACTATCCGGGCATATTTACCATAGCCGGAGGCGGGATCAATGACGGTTTCGATACGGCCAAAGCACTGGCTCTCGGTGCAGGACTTGTATCGTCAGCCGCATCTGTTTATAAAGTATGGCTGAGTGAAGGAAAAACAGGAACCGTCAATCATATATTATCACGAAAAAATATTCTGAAACAAATTATGTTCCTTACCGGTTGCAGGGATATAAACACTTTCCAAAGAAATCCCGAAATTCTTAGGCGGAAAAATGACTGATTTCAAGACATTTTACTCAGATTACCTTCCGTGGTTTAATGCAGCCTTCCGTGCATATCCTCTTCCCGATTACCCGGAGAACTTGTACAATCCTGTCCGATATGCCATGGATGGTAATGGAAAAAGGATCCGTCCCGCCCTTTTAGCTGCTATGGCAGACAGTTACGGTATCAAACGGGAAGACAGCCTGAATGCGGCCATGGCCATTGAAATGGTTCATCTTTTTTCCTTGATCCATGATGATATTATGGATGACGATCAACTGCGTCACAGCAAACCGGCGGTCCATATTAAATGGGATGTTAACACAGGCATATTGGCAGGGGATGCAATTTTTACACTAGCCTTTAAATGTCTGACCGATAAGGATTTACCGGCCCTGTACCGGGCAGGTCGCATATTCATACAGTCCATCCTGGATGTTTGTGAGGGGCAAAGCCGGGATCTTGCTTTTGAATCAACGGATGACGTTTCTGAAGAGGCATACCTGGCAATGATCGAACAGAAAACCGGACACCTGCTCAGTGGCGCAGCCAAAATCGGAGCTGTATTCGGCGGAGCTTCCGAACAAGAACTTGAACTCATTGAATCGGTAATACTGGGTATGGGACGTTCTTTTCAACTTCAGGATGATCTCCTGGAATTGACCAGCAGCCCGGAAAATATGGGTAAGACCCTTGGCAGCGATCTTATTGCTAAAAAGAAAACATATTTACTCATTAAAGCCTATCAAACAGCCGATAAAAAACAAAGAAGCCTTCTTGATTCTATGCTAACTCCTGACTATATTTTGAATAACGGAATAAACAGCATCAGGGAATTGTTCGATTCGATGGGCGTCATTGAAATGACTAAAAACCGCATCAGGCTGGAAGCAGAGATGACCCGTACACTTTCTCTGCGGCTTCCGGAGCGGCAGCAGCAGGTATTAAATACTTTTTCATCATTCATATTGAACAGGAATAAATAATGACAGAAGCAGAATTTGTGATAAAAAACAGCCAGGGACTGCATGCCCGCCCGGCAACGGCGTTGGTATCCCTTACGGCAAAATTCAACTCCAACATATTTCTCATCCGTGAAAAAAAACGCATCAATGCCAAATCCATTCTGGGAATACTTGTCCTTGCAGCGGAAAAAGGAGCCCGTTTAAAAGTCGAAGCTGACGGTGATGACGAAGAAGAAGCGGTTCAGGCAATTCTTGAACTTGTTGAGAACAAATTCGGAATGGAAGAGGAATAGTGAGTTCATATCAACGCATAAAGGGAATCCCGTCTTCTCCGGGCATTGCCATGGGGAAGGCTCTTTTATATCGTCCTCACGAAATTGAATCCGTTCCCAAAGTTCATATAAATCCTCAGGATATTGACAGCGAGATGGAGCGTCTGGAACAGGCCCGTCAGGCAGTCCTGGGTGATCTTGAATCGATTCGCGACCGGATTGAAAAACGTCTCGGTGCCAACTATGCCGAGCTGATCAATGCTCAGATTACCATTCTGTTAGACCATCATATCGACGAGGAAGTCAGAACCTACATGGCCGAAAACCTTGTGCATATTCCTGTGGCCTACCGGGTCGTCATGAATGTCTATATACAGATGCTGGATGATGGTGAATCCCTCTTTTTTCAGGACAGAATTCTGGATATCCAGGCTGTAAAGCAACGGGTGCTCCGGGTTCTTATGTCCGAAGAAACAGAAAGGTTAACATTTAACGGAAAAGAACCGGTTATCCTCGTTGCAAAATACCTGACACCCGGCGATATTATCATTTTAAGTGATGAAAATGTAAAGGGCTTTGTTTCGGAGATAGGAGGAACAACATCTCATACATCTCTCCTTGCCCGATCCCTGAAAATTCCCATGATCGTTGGCGTGCCCAATATTGCCAATGAAAGTTTGACCGGTGAAACTCTGATCCTGGACGCAAACAACGGTGAGCTGATCATCCATCCGGACCATGAAACAGAGCATCATTACCTCCATCAGATCAAGAAGATGGAGGAACTCAATACTTTTTACAGCGAGCACCGGGATGACACACCCAAAACTCTTGACGGAAAATATGTTGAACTGGATGCCAATATCAGTCTTTCCGTGGAATTGTCCGGATTAAACGAATTCGGCGGCAGCGGAATCGGTTTATACCGCACTGAATATCTGTACGTTATGAAACATACCCCTCCCGCAGAGGAAGAACTCTTTCAGGAATATGTCAAACTGGTTCGTTTTATGAAGGACAAACCGGTTATTTTGAGGACCATTGATCTGGGCGGAGATAAAATGGCTTCCATTCTGGAACAGGAATTGCTCCATGAGGATAATCCGAATATGGGTTACAGGGCAATCCGGATCTGTCTGGACAGACCGGATCTTTTTATCACGCAGTTGAAAGCTATGCTCCGAGCCTCTCATTATGGAAATGTACGCATCATGTTCCCCATGATTTCCCGTCTTGAAGAATATGAAGAAGCGTTGGTTTACGTTGAGCAAGCCAAACAGGAACTCAGGAAAGAGAACATACCGTTTGATGAAGCGTGTGAAACCGGTATTCTTGTAGAAATACCGTCTGCCGCTTTAATGGCTGATAATCTGGCGGCAAAAGCGGATTTTCTCTCTATCGGAACGAACGATCTGACACAATACATGCTGGCGGTTGACAGGGGCAATGAGAAAGTAAATCACATATACAGCAATTACGACCCGGTTCTGGTCAGGGCCATACAATGGATAATCATGGCCGGCCGCCGTCACAACATACAGGTATCCGTATGCGGAGAAATGGCAAGTGATCCCTTGTCAATTTTACTTTTGGTGGGATTGGATATCGATATGCTGAGTGTAAGTCCCATGTTTTTGGGACCGGTTCGCTCCATTATCCGCGGTATATCATACAAAACACTGAAATTACTGGTGGCTGACATTACTAAAATGAACAAACGGAACGATATTTACAACGCGTTAAAACGTCAGTTTATCAAATTTTTCCCGGACTGGCAAAAACAGTTCGGTGACTCCATTCTCGTCGACGGCCGAAAAATGAAAACCGGTAGCCGGTAGCCAGTCCAGTAGCCAGTAGCCGGTAGCCGGTAGCCAGTAGCCGGTAGTCAGTAGGTTGGTTGAAAGGGCCCATGTCAGGTTTTGCGGTTTGGCGGATTTGTCATTGTTTGATTGATGGTTTTGTTTCTAATAATGAATCAGTCCTGTGTTTTGGGCGGATTTGTCGTTGGTTGATTGGCGGTTTGTTTCTGATAAAGAATAAGTCCTATTGTAAACATTTAAGTTTTTTTATAATCATCTGGTCCGGTAATTATCTCATTTCATTATTTTGTTCATAAAAATTCCCTACATGAAGAATTATATGGGCTTGTATTTCCAATCAAAGTAACTCTGTATTAACAAAAATTTTTAAAAAAGATTCAATACGATTTCAAAGAAGTAGAAACGATACTTTCTTACAATCAATCAGTCATGGATTATGTATAATAGTGAATTAAAAGCATAAACAGAGGATTTATCACCCTCAAAACAGCTAAAAACCAATATCGACCATGAAACCACTAAATAAAACAAATGCAGTCAAT
>DKER01000025.1:0-2087 GCA_002452555.1 Fidelibacterota bacterium UBA6817
CCGGCCGGCGAAAAGGAATTGCTTGTGTTCGGACTTCGGTCTGAACAAACAGCATGCGGATCAGCTCACGGAGATAATGTGATCCCATCGCTCTTGGGAGGATTTGTTCTCATTCGCAGCTATGAACCCCTGGATATCTGTCATTTGCCTGTTCCCGGCGATTTGTTCTGTATACTGGTTTATCCTCACGTTGAAATTGAAACACGGAAGGCCCGTGAATTGCTCCCGGACACCATTCCCTTAAAAACAGCTATCCGTCAGTGGGGAAATACAGCCGGTTTTGTCGCCGGATTGTTCCGTAATGATTATGATCTGATTGCCCGATCCATGCAGGATTTCATTGCTGAGCCGGTTAGATCCGGACTGATTCCCCATTATAATGGCGTCATACGCGCCGCAAAACATGCCGGTGCTTTGGGGTGCGGCATATCCGGTTCGGGTCCCACAATTTTTGCCCTGTCAAAAGGAAAGGTTGCGGCCGAACGGGTCTGTGAAGCGATGAAATCCGTTTACATAAAATCCGGGACCGGTTTCAATTCCTGGATTTCTGCCGTGAATATGGAAGGGCCGCGAATCGCAAAGTCCGTTACGAAAAATCCATGAAATTTTACAGTACAAACAACAAAGATCTCCGGGTAAGTCTAAAGGAGGCTGTCCTTACGGGTATGCCGGCTGATAAGGGTTTATATATGCCCGTCACCATTCCGGCTGTCTCTCAAACAATTTTGAAAAATTTATCCGGCCTTTCATTTCCGGAACTTGCCTACGAACTGGCTTCTTTGTTCCTGGACGGGGACATGGATAAACAGTCCCTTGAAGAACTGACGCACGAGGTTTTTAATTTCGATGCCCCTCTTGTGCATTTAATTGACAATATATATTCACTTGAACTCTTTCATGGGCCAACTCTGGCTTTTAAAGATTTTGGCGCCCGTTTCATGTCACGTTTGATGGCCTGGTTTATGCGGGAAATGTCCAAAGAACTGAAAATTCTGGTGGCGACCTCCGGTGATACGGGAAGTGCTGTAGCGAACGGATTTTATAACGTCCCCGGTATTCATGTGTACGTCCTTTATCCAGCCGGAAAAGTGAGTGATATTCAGGAAAAACAGATTGCAACGCTGGGACATAATGTAACGGCTCTGAAAGTCAGAGGTGTCTTTGATGATTGCCAGACACTCGTAAAAAAGGCATTATCTGATGACAGACTTCGCGAAAATGCACTTGTAAGCTCTGCTAATTCTATAAACATATCCCGTTTGATTCCGCAGATTTTCTATTATTTCCATGCTTTTGCCGGGCTTGACAAGAAAAAATGGGAATCGGTTGTTATATCTGTTCCAAGCGGAAATTTCGGAAATCTGACAGCCGGGCTTATGGCGAAAAGAATGGGACTTCCGGTTAAACGGTTTGTGGACTCAGCCAACATTAATGATGTTGTACCGGAGTATTTGATGTCCGGCAAGTATAATCCCCGTCCATCCAGACAGACATTGTCGAGTGCCATGGATGTGGGAAATCCCAGCAATTTTGTCCGGATTCTGGACTTGTATGATCATTCATATTCGGCGATTACCAACGATATATGGGGAAAAGGTTTTACAGATAATGAAACCCGTTGTAAAATCCGGGAAACCTATGAAAAAACGGGATACCTTTGTGATCCCCACGGCGCTGTGGGACTTCTTGGTTTGACGGAATACATAAATTGTTTTGATAAACAAGCAACAGGAATATTTCTGGAAACGGCTCATCCTGCAAAATTCAAGCCTATAGTGGAGGATGTGATCCGGCAACCGATAACCATACCGGATCGTCTGGCTCAATGCATGGAAAAACGTGTCCAAGCCATAGAAATTGATAACGACTATAAGCAGTTCTTTGAGATAGCCAATCCGGTAGCCGGTAGCCAGTAGCCAGTAGCCGATAGTCAGTCGGCAGTGGTCAGTGGGCAGTCGGCAGTGGCAGTTGTCAGTCGGCAGTGGGCAGTCATCAGTGGTCAGTCAACAGGCAATCAGTCCTCTTGAGCCCATGAACCCATGAGCTCTTGAACAGCGAGCAAAGCGAGCCTCAACGTCTCAACGTCT
>DKER01000025.1:2099-3138 GCA_002452555.1 Fidelibacterota bacterium UBA6817
TCTGAACCTTTGAACTCTTGAGCCCATGAACTCTTAGCGCAGCGAGCCTTAACCTTGTAACCCATGGCTCTCAAATAACTCTTAAAAAAAATCTTCCGGAGAGTATACATACATGGATAACCTGTGGACAGCATTCGGATTAACGCTATTTGCCGGTATGGCGACAGGGATTGGGAGCATAATAGCGTTTACGGCAAAACGGACAAATTATCGGTTTTTATCCATTTCTGCGGGTTTTTCTGCCGGCGTAATGCTTTATGTTTCTTTTGTGGAAATCTTTTATAAAGGGTTTGATGCATTAAGTGAAGCATTTGGTGAACAACTGGGTTCATGGGTTAACACGGGAGCCTTTTTTGGCGGAATATTGTTAATTGCGGTTATTGATAATCTGATACCATCCATAGAAAATCCCCATGAACCGTTCAGCGAAACAGAAACAGCCCCCTTGAACAATCCTGATGCTGAATTCCCGGACCTTATGAAAGTTACACGAGGAGGCGTGGATATTGTTGAAAAGAACCATATCCATCATATTAAACATGACCATTTATTGCGACTTGGAATATTTACGGCGCTTGCTATCACCATTCATAACTTTCCGGAAGGACTGGCAACCTTTTTATCTGCACTGAAAGATCCGAAACTGGCAATCCCCATTGCTTTAGCCATAGCATTACATAATATTCCGGAAGGCATCAGCGTTTCTGTCCCGATTTTTTATGCGACCGGTAATCGCAAAAAAGCGCTGACATATTCTTTTTTAAGCGGCCTTGCCGAACCGGTTGGCGCCCTGATTGCTTATATTGCACTGCGTATTATTTTTATTGGGGAGTCGGGAGAAATTCCTTCACAGGTTATGGGAATACTGTTTTCTGGTGTTGCAGGCATTATGGTCTATATCAGCCTGGATCAGCTTCTGCCAACCAGCCGGGCTTATGGGAAAGGTCACGACAGTCTTCTGGGACTCATGGCCGGGATGATTGTAATGGCGCTTAGTCTGCTTCTGCTGCAACAGTAGCCAATCCGGTAGCCGGTAGCC
>DKER01000242.1 GCA_002452555.1 Fidelibacterota bacterium UBA6817
ATATGATTTATCTGAAAAAGGATTTAGAGGACCCGCAGGACGGGATTACCGGCGAAAGAAAACGCCTGGGCAAATAAGGTCCGCATGCCTCCCGATCTTTTCTTCAGGATACTCTGAAAGTCCGGGCGAGATCAAAATGGTCTGCACCTTAAGAAAGATGGACAAGGATGTTTACATCGCGGGTCTGCCAGCCAGAAATGATCAATGCGATAACCGTAGCAAGGATTCCAGCAATTGAAAAAAGCCCCCAGATGCCGGCACCATATCCTTCGCCCTGGATGCACCTCACCAGTTCCGGAATCATCCAGAGCAGGATGATGATAGCAGATATCGATACGGGGCCGACACGGTTTTTCATCGTCGGAATACTCCTGCAAATACCCCAAGGATACCCAGCGCTGCAAGTGGGATCATGAATGGGAGCGGAGCGGATCTGGTTGGAGCGGTAGCCGGTGAAGATATATTCACTGATACAATATCCGGACTTATGGATTGCTCCGCTGTTGGAATTTCAATGATTTTTGTCGTACCCCCGCGGTTGAAAAAATATACTGTATCCGCGGTCCCGGCTGCAAAATACTCTCCGCTTTTTGCCATGGACACATGACGGATCGCTTTTGGAGTGGGATAATTCCAGAGAATATTTCCCTGCTGGTCAAAGGCGTATAATCCTCCTGACGCTCCAGCAATAATGAGTTTTCCATCTTCAGAGATCCCGACATCATGGACAAAGCCGTCATACTCGTATCGCCACATAAGCGAACCGGTCCGGTTAAACAATCGGGCATAGAACTGTGAACCCGCAGCAGTATATTCCCCATCCGATGACACAGCCACGCTGGTAATATCCGGGCCGCTGTTCAGTTGCCACCTCAACGTCCCGTTGCGGGTGAATGATGAGAGCTCATAGCCAGCTGCGTTTACGATAGTATCAGCATCCGCAGATATCCCGATACTGTTGATTTTTTGCTTCGTTGAATAATTCCAGGGAATTGTCCCGTCTTTTTCAACAGCATATATTCTGTTTGCGGGAGTCTGGGATCCTGCCACATGAATCCTCTCCGTAATTGTACCCCCGGCCATTGCATATGAACCGTCGCTGGAAACAACGAGAACCCAAGTTCTTCCCTGTGATTCATTTATTCTGATAAGTGTGCCATTCCGGTCAAAAGAATACAACTTCGGACTTCCGGACACATAGATTGAATTCCCGTCATCAGATAGCGCAATTCGTTCAACGGTATAATCATCAGCATAATTCCAGAGAATATCCCCGGCCCGGTTGAAAAAGAGAATTTCACCATCTGCGTGATAAGATGGTGCATCCGGGTTGAGAAAAACAGCACCGACATACTCCCCTCCATCGGAGATAGCGATTGATCTGACCATTTTGCCCTCCCGCTGGAATGTCCAGTGAGTTTTTCCGGTCTGGTCATACATCCGGAGAATCCCGGTATCGGAACCTGACACAACATACTTCCCATCCCCGGAACACTGGACCAGTACATCCCGGGTTCCTGCCTGGTTTGACCAGATCGGGGTGGAGACCTGTACTGAATCAGGAGTCTGACAATACGCAGGGATAAGGAAAATCTGAGACAAAATAAGAATCAAAACAATTTTTCTCAAAGGATTCGTTTCCATCATTTCAGAATACTCCTTTCCTTCACTTCGCTCGAATAATCACGCATTTTTATATTTATCCATATCGTAAAAAAGTAATGGATTTCATCGCACATACACAAAGTTACTGTAGGTAAATCCCGGGGAAACATATTCCCAATAAACCGAACCGTATGACGCCGGATCATAGAATAACAGATATCGGTTTCCGCCAGTCACCTGCCAGCCGTTGCAGGCTCGTGCATGCGCTGTTGGATAAACCCTGCCAATCTTTAATGGCCGGAATTGTTCAATCTCAGCTTTGGCATTTTCCCATGTTGATGTCATGGACGGCTCCCAATCCGAACTGGGTTTACCCAGTCCACCCTCTGCAACAGTTGGTTGATAGTAGGCTAATTCATCATTGATATTAGTACCTTGGCCTGGCGTTCCATCTGGGAAATATGCACCCATCATCTGCCCGATGTGATACTGGCCCCAGGGTGGTGACATATATTTGGATGATATTATTTGTGCAGTTGCGACGCCACACCAATCTGCATAATATTGGGTATAATGCGTCAGCCCGGACAGAATCCGCATCCCGTCCGGATCGAGTTTTGTGAGGTAGGAAATTTCGTTTGTTTTGGAATTGGTTAACGACTTCATTAACTGATCAGCATCAAGATCAGAATAATTCGTAAGGATCTCTGGATTTTCTTTCAGAAGTTTTTCTTTCTGTGCTTCCATCACAACATTCGTTTCTTCCCAGTTAACTACATTATTTTTCATAACATCAGCAGAGAATTGATTATAGAATGATGATACTTGGGTATCGAGGTTTTTCTCTGACCCGTCTCTCGAATCAATAATGACAGTTTTTACCTTTGCGGTTCTGATGTTCTGTAGTGAAATCATCGAACCGAGAACAGGATAATCAAAACATACTATTTTCTCTGATAGTTTTTGATATCCTGAATATTTTCCTTCCAAGACGTTTTGAGTATGTTTTTGCATTTTTTCAGCAGTATCCGGTTCATTGATGGAACCAATTGTAATTACCGGTGCACCAAGCACCTTGCTTGCAGCTGCGTAAATCTCTCCAACCCGTTCACCTTTTTTTTCAACAGAAAACAGGTAGAAGAGACGTCCGCCATTCACATCAAATATTTCCTGAGGAGCTGGGTTGATTTTTGCACCAGCCCAGTTTGAATCCAGTGCTCCCGTTTGGATCATGCTTAACAGGGTAATTGTTGCATGTTCTTGGGCGGTCTCAACTGAAATATCATTTAATTCAATGAGATCTTGGTTAGCTGCTGTTACAGAATCTACCGCACTCACGATCGGTACCATCGCCACCGCTGCCAGCAATAATGCCAGCAGGAAGACGCTGATTTTGGGAAGTTGCATTCTTCTTTCATCTCCTTATGTTTTTTGCATCTGCTACGCTCGAAAAGGCATGGGAAAACCTTCATAGGATCAGAAGATAACAATCTCATGCCTACGGGGAGGATCGGGTTCGTCAAGTGTGCATACTGGTGTGAACCCGTCCTTTCGTTTGCGTGGATCAACCACGGGTCGTCCACAATCAAAAATTTATATTGCTGTAATATATATGATTTCTGTCCCAATAATCGAACTGGTACTTTTTTGAGAAATTTTGACTTTTGTTATGACCGACGAAACATCAGGATAATTTTTCGCGATTACCGGAATAGAAACATTCTCTGTCGGAACAATTCTCTGCGCGGGAATGCTGCATGT
>DKER01000097.1 GCA_002452555.1 Fidelibacterota bacterium UBA6817
ACCGGCTACTGGACTGTCCACTGACAACTGTCGACTGCCGGCTGATCACTGAGGACTTATGACTGTCAAATGTTGAATGATTGGTTATTAATCTGATACCCATGCCATAGGAAAAGGAGGATATAGGATTTCGGTAAGATATCTTCCCCCGCCCCGGGGGGAAATTTACTGTCAGGAATTAAATATGTCAATTTAATATTATAATTAATATATTTTAAAAATCCGGATATCTGAATCTGTCATAAAAAAAATGCAAAACTATATACCAGGATTACTTTTAAATGGTTAGAACACATTTGAATCTATGCTTCGGACTGGTTAATAAGCACTTTGCCTTTACGATATAAAAGCCAGTCTGCACTCATAACTTAATAGCCGGTATCATTCTTTTTAGTATGTCAGAGCCACTTTTTTTTGCGGAAGTACGAGATCATTATGACAGCAATGCCAATGATAAAAAGCCAGACTAGAGGATAGCCCCATTTCCAGCCCAGCTCAGGCATAAATTCAAAATTCATTCCGTATATTCCGGCAATAAATGTGAGAGGAATAAAGATTGTGGCAATTATCGTCAGCACTTTCATGACTTCATTCATTCGATTACTCACACTGGACAAGTAAATATCAAGCATACTTGAAACCATGTCCCTGTAGCTTTCAATAGTATCAATCACCTGTATGGTATGATCGTATACATCTCTCAAATAAATCCCGGTAGATTCCCTGAACAAAGGAGATTCACTTCTTTCCAGTCCACTGATGGTTTCACGCAGAGGCCAGACAGATTTCCGGAGATAAATCATATCTCTTTTAAGCTTATGAATCGTTTTCAATGTATCTTCCGACGGGTTATTGACAAGGAGCTCTTCAAGTCCTTCTATCTGGTCCCCCATTTTTTCCAGAACAAGAAAATAATTATCCACTATTGCATCCAGTAACACATAGGCCAGATAATCCGCTCCCAGAGTGCGGATTTTGCCTTTATACTGGCGGAGCCTTTCACGAACAGGCTCAAAAACGTCACCTCTTTTTTCCTGAAATGTAAAAAGAAAATTCTTTCCCAAAATCAAACTGACTTGTTCGGATTTTATCTCTTTATTGACATCATCATACTGCAGCATTCTCAAAACAATAAAGAGTATATCTCCGGCATCTTCCATTTTTGGACGTTGATTGACACTCAAAACATCCTCCAGTATAAGGGGATGAACATGAAAAAAAGATCCAAGTTTTTCAATCATACCCACATCATGAAGGCCGTTGATATTGACCCATGTAACTGTCGGAAGGTCCTTAAAGGGATAACAAGACTGAATATCTTTTGCCATTTTTTCATGGATTTCTTTTTCATCATAATCAATCAGATGAATCTCTATTTCATCCATGTATTTTTCACCGGTATACACAAGTGTTCCCGGAGGCAGTGCCGTTTTTCTGATTTTTCTATGTTTATTATTTTTCATTGAAACCTCACTATTAAACAAATGGATGTCAGACTGTAGCGGGCATATTATTTTTAACATCTTCATAAAACAAGGACATACAGACGAAAACATAGGGTGTAAGAAAGATAAAACCGATACCCATTGTAAATAAACACAGTATTGCAAGTCCAAGAAAACGCAGTGAAAGATAAAACAGCTGTGTTTTATGTCCATCCATCATCATTCGGCTTTTTCTTAGAGCATCCATAGGGCGCATCTCAGGATTTTCTGCCAGGATAAAAAATGTAAGGGAATAGGAAAGAGCAAAAATAATACCGGGAACAATAAACAGAATAATTCCAACGGTAATAATCAAAACCATAACAATATATGCAGCAAGGGCTGTTACGAACTTATTAAACCCCTGAAAAAGCTGTCCGATAGAAGGATTTTCTTTCCTTATAAAAGACAGAGTATATATGGCTGCCCCAAGATTTAAAGGACCCGCCAGAATAAGCGACAGCAGGGATCCGAATTCTTTTCCTCCCTGCAATCCGCCTAAAATCAGCAGATAAACAAAAAATACACCTACAACAGGCCACCAGCGACCTGACAGTTCAACCCATGCTTCACGCAGAATAAAATGGTTTTCTTTCAACATGATCACACCTCCATAGAATTTATGGATTTAACGTATATTTAAATTAAGTTTTATGTCCTGTTAAAGCAAGCAGGGCTTTCTATTCGTTTCTTACATTCAAAATCCTGAAATGAACAATCAAGGGCAAATGATCCGAAGCCGGTGAGGTAAGCACACGGGCGTTCACTGGCTGAAGCATAAATGATGACACATTCGGACTTCTGAAAAAAACATAGTCAATTCTTCGTTCCGGTTTATCCGAAGGGAACGTAAAACCCTTATCATTTTCTTTTATTGCCCACACATCTTCAAATACTGTATTAAGCTCGGACAGGGCCTTGCTTTCTGGCGTATCATTAAAATCACCGGCAAGGATAATGGGAATATTCAAATCTTCCGTCTTTTTTTTAATAATTCTTACACTTTCCCGTCTTTCAGTATCATCTTTTCTGTGATCAAGATGTATATTCCAAAAAGCGAGTTCTCTTCCATTGTAATCTACCAAAATTTTTAAAATTCCCCGTTGCTCCCCAGATTGGTACGGAGGAATATGTAAATTCTCAATTGAAACCAATGGATATTTGGAAAGAATACCATTGCCATATCCTCCCCCCTGAAACTCAAGGTTTTTCCCAAAAGCGAAATACATAGACAGTTCACGGGCAAGGTATTCCATGGTATTTAATCCACCTGTCCGTTCCGTTTCCACATCCACTTCCTGAAGGGCAACCAGATCTGCATCATTTTCTCTAATGAGATCTGCAATCCTTTTTAAATCAAAGGTCCCGTCTATACCCACACCATGATGAATATTATAAGTTATAACACAGAGATACTCCGGTGAGGTGCTTTTCTTCCTCCCGGAAACTGAGCAGGATATTATAATCGTCAAAATGATCAAAATGAAAAATGCCTGTTTAATTTTTTTCATGTTAGTTCCAATAACTCTTTAAGAGGTTTTAATCATTTTGAAAAGTCCCATGACCCATTAATCAAGAAGATCTGTTTATGAACATATTATTATCAATATAACATTGACACGTTTGATGAAAACGTGTATCTTTCCCC
>DKER01000205.1 GCA_002452555.1 Fidelibacterota bacterium UBA6817
AATCAATTTTAGTAAGGCAATAATTATGAAAACAAACACTATTTACATAGGCGATTGCATAGAAATACTAAATGAAAAAATTGATGAAAGATCAGTTGAATTGATTTTTGCCGATCCCCCCTACAATCTTTCGGGAAACGGTTTGAAGTGGGAAGGTAACAAAACAGGCGGTGATTGGTATATGGTCAATGAAGAGTGGGACAAAATGACTGCTCCTGAATATATGCAATTTACCAGCAAATGGATCGGGGGCTGTCATAAAGTTTTGAAAGATAACGGCTCAATTTATATTTCTTGCACTTATCACAATCTTGCAGAGGTAATGATTGTTCTCAAACAGCTAGATTTTAAGATTAACAATGTCATCGTTTGGCATAAGACAAATGCCATGCCAAACATGACAAAAAGAGTTTTTACTCACTCCTCCGAGTTTGTTGTTTGGGCGGTTAAAGGTAAAAAATGGATTTTCAATTATGAAGAATTAAAAAAAATAAACCCCGAAAAACAAAAAGACGGCTCAATAAAGCAGATGCGAGATGTTTGGTCGCTTCCTTTAGTCCAAGGAAAAGAAAGGTTGAGAGGAAAAGACGGACGGGCTTTACATCCAACACAAAAGCCTGAAGAAATGTTAAAACGAATAATTATTGCCTCCTCAAACAAAGGCGACACTGTTTTAGATCCTTTTTTAGGTAGCGGAACAACGGCTTTTGTTGCTAAAAAAATTGGACGAAATTGGATTGGCATAGAAAAAAGCATAAAATATGTTGATATGGCAAAAATGCGATTATCTAAATAGTAAAAATGACTACCAAGAATAACAATTTATCCATTGTTCAAAGAATTATTGCGGTAGGACTGTATATTGCCGCTTTCTTGTTTATATGCCGATTTTTTAGCGGTGATTGGTCATTTTTGGTTGATTCAAGCAGTGATTATAGTTTGCTTTTTGTATCAGGCGCATTATTGCTCATCTTTGGTACATATATTGCCGAACCATATTTCACTAAACCGGTTGATGTAATTACAAACGCTACAGCGGTTGTCCTTGCATTGCTGAGTATCAAGGAGCCAACCTCTTTAATCGGATATTGGGAATTATTTTATGCCAGCGTAGCACTTGGCATATTTTCGATTTTGATTATCTTTTTCTCGCAATTTCCAAGAATCGAAAAAATCCAAAAAGTATTTTTTGAAATTATTACAAAAGTCGGGCAGTCAAAAATAGTATTTTCTGTTATTTATTTGCTCACTATTATTTCATTTTTTAGAAATGAGCCTGTTGAATTTATATTCTTTTTCACTTTTTGGATTGTTTTCATTACAAAGTTTGCTGTCGAGTCATTCGTTTTATGGGCATCAAAAATATTAGTGTATTTAATACAAAGCAAAGGACATTCTGACATAATCGGCGAAGCTATCGGTTGCGAAAATCCGTTCTTATACATAATTGAAATTGATTTTTTCAAGCATAGAACAAAAGACACTAAAAAGGGCGAGCTGGTTTATCTTTCATTAGATCACTCCAAGGGTGCAGTCGGGATTATTATTAATGAAAAACAATTGTTGAATAAAAAATGGGTTACAGTTTATCTCTTGGAGCAAGACAATGCTCCTCTGAAAATTGATCTAAAAAAACAAGAATTTATTAGTGGTTCAAAAACCATATTTTCAAAGGACAATGCCGTTTACAGTCTTAATTTTGTTGATATTGAAGATTCCGAATCAAAACAATTAGTACAAAATAATTACCTCTACAAAAATCGGAATAATTTTATTGGGTATGTTGCCGAGGGCTCTGACATAAACAAGGTTAGGTTTCACTCCTTGTTGGATTCTACCAGCGCAAAATATAAACTCCTTAAAGAAGGTACGGTTATTAAAACTGAGATACACGAGGAAGATGTTTTATATCAGATCATTGACGGCAAAACTTATGAGGAAGAACTGGAGAAGCATAATATTTATGGTTATTTAACTGGCATCGCACAAAAGTTAGGAAAATATAACAAAAGCAATCAAGAATTAGAGGTTGTGAAGTGGTTGCCAAATATTTATGCGCCAGTCTTTTTTGATGAAACAGAACCTGCGGAAAAGAATGTTTTAGCCGTAGGTAAATTGCCAGAGACCGAATTGGAAATAATTTTGAAAGACATTGATTCACTTGTAACTCACAATACAGCAATCTTGGGTATTTTGGGCATCGGGAAATCTTGTTTGACCTTTGAACTGATTAAAAAAGCTGTTGAAAATACAGAGATAAAGGCTATCTGTATTGATATTACAAATGAATATAAAAAAGAATTAGCGGGCTATTTTGATACAAATTTAATAAAAGCCGACGATGAAAATGCGTTTAATGACATCAATACTAAGTTTGAGTATATCCACGACTACAATGGGACAAAAAATTATGAGAAAAGCGGAAATCAAAGTGAATATAGGGAGGCATTACAAAAAGATTTAATAAATTTCTTTTTTGGGCAAGATGCAATTCCACAGAATAAAAAAATTGGTGGAGATCATAGAGTCCGAATTTTTAATCCCGATTATCATAAAGCTAGCAAGGGTGAAAAGGTCGGCTTTAATGTGATCACAACAGAACTATCGCAAGCAGAGAAAACAAGGATTATTTCGGAAGAAATATTTAAAATCATGATGAAACTTGAACTCAAAGAAGATAAAAAAGCTCGTGCATTAGTTGTCCTTGAAGAGGCTCACTCATTAGTGCCTGAATGGAACTCTACTGCCAATGACGGCGATAAAAGTGCTGTGAACGGAACGGCAAAAATTATTTTACAAGGCAGAAAGTATGGGCTTGGTAGTTTTGTTGTAACCCAACGAACAGCAAATATCAGTAAAAGTATTCTAAATCAGTGCAATACAATTTTTGCACTGCGTGTTTTTGATGACACAGGAAAACAATTTTTAGAAAATTACATCGGCTCGGATTATTCAAATACGCTTCCGACCTTGGAAGAAAGACACGCAATTGCCGTAGGGAAAGCGTTGAAACTAAAACAACCAGTGATCATCAAGTTGAACAACAAGGATGAAATAATTAAAAAGGAATAAAGTGAGGAACAGCAGTCTTAATAATTTTACTCATTTAAGATAAGATAATTATTGAAAGTACAGTACCAACGATGTTGGCACACCCAATAACGGTGACGAAATAGAAGCGGGAAAAGGAAATGCAGAACATGTAAACCAGCGCTTTCAAGTTTTCTGAAAGTCTTACATAGTCGGGGTGAGAAGATTTGAACTTCCGACCTCCACGTCCCGAACGTGGCGCGCTAACCGGACTGCGCTACACCCCGGATTCTCCCAAAAAGCTGTGAAATTTAATGAATATGTCAGGAATGAGAAACTATTTTAGAAAAAATTTGAATAATGATAGTCCTGTACGCGGGAACTCATTATTTTTCGAATCATGACAAACAAGGAATCGCTGAAAGATCTTCTTCCGGAAGAAATTGAAAACCGGCTTCAAACGATGGGTTACCCGGCATGGCGCGGCCGTCAATTGTGCCGGTGGATTTATAAAAATTCCGTTGATGATCCCGGCCAGATGCATACCCTCCCCAAATCCTTACGGGATGAACTAAAAGATTCCGGCAATCTGTCAGTCCTTTATTCTTTAACCAAACCGCCGACAACACCTTTTCAAACGAAAAAATTCCTGTTTCGCCTGAGGGACGGACTAGCCATTGAAAGTGTGTATATTCCTGCACAAACAAGAAAAACGGTTTGTGTCAGTTCTCAGGTAGGGTGTGTCATGAACTGTTCATTCTGCCAAACGGCTAAAATGGGTTTCAAAAGAAATCTGTCACCGGCAGAAATCATCGATCAGGTTTATCAAATCAGCCGCTTTACGGAATCCCCCATTACAAATGTTGTCTTTATGGGAATGGGTGAGCCTTTTCTCAATTTTGAAAATGTTATCAAAGCCTCGCGAATACTCAATCATCCCCTGGCTTTCAATATCGGCGCAAGACATATAACCCTGTCCACATGCGGAATCGTTCCCGGAATTCTTCACTTTGCTGAATTACCGTATCAGTTTAAACTGGCTGTCTCATTGAATGGGGCGGATGATGCGGTACGAGGCGCCATCATGCCCGTGAACAGACAATATCCTTTGTCTGAATTGCTGAAAGCGGTTAAATTTTATACGGATAAAACACATCGAAGAGTCACGTTCGAATATGTGTTAATTAAAGGCGTAAATATGAGTGAAAAGGATGCAGAAAATTTGATCCGACTTCTGTCAGGTTTGGACTGCAAAGTGAATCTGATACCCTACAATGAAACCCGATCACATTTTATGAGACCCGGAGATGATGAGGTTGAACGGTTTTTTACCCGGGTGGACAGAGGTTCTTTTCCGGTTACCATAAGAAAAAGTGAAGGGAGAGCGGAAGACGCTGCCTGCGGCCAACTGTATGCAGATGAACTTAAGCCAGCATAATTAACAGAGAGATAAATGAAAGATCCGATTATTCAATACATCGAGAATAAACCGGTTCATGCCGGATTGATTCTGGGGAGCGGCCTGGGAGATGTTGCAGGAGAAATTGATGCAGAGGTGGTTCTTCCTTATGAAGAAATACCCGGATTTCCCCGATCCACGGTTGAAGGACATGCGGGAAAATTTATTCTGGGATTGTGGCATGGATACAGAATTCTGGCTGCTAAAGGCCGGTTTCATTATTATGAAGGATATGGTATTGATAAAGTTTTAAGCATTGTGAATTATTTTAACCGGGCAGGTATAAAAGATGTTGTCGTCACAAATGCGGCAGGATTAATTAATGTGAAGTATAAGACCGGTGCAATTATCCGATTGGACAATTTTATCGATTTTACGCATAAAGCCGGAGAAGCAGGGGATGTAACATTATCCGCTATCAGGGATCATGAAAAACGTGCTATCGGTAAAGCTCAAACATTATCCGGTGTTGACGTTGGAAGCGGAACGTATGTATGGACAACGGGTCCGTCTTACGAAACACCTTCGGAAATCCGGTATTTTAAATCGCTCGGAGCAGATGTGGTGGGTATGTCCACAATGCCGGAAGTAATCCGTGCCAGAGCTTTGGGTATGAATGTTTATCCCTTCAGTTGTGCGACCAATTACGCTGCCGGAATTCTGGCTCAGCCGTTGAATCATCAGGAAGTGACAGATATGGCTATACAGGTCAGCGGGAACATTAAATCGCTGATTTCATCTTTATTGAAAGTAATTAACGAATAAAAAAACGAGGCAGTTATGAAAATATCACTCATTACTGCGTTCATGCTGGTATTATTGGGAGGATGCATGACCGAAAATGACGTTTATCAGTCACCGCAAAAGGTCCAACCTTTTACGGAAAAAGATTTTGACAGACTCTATTCTGATAAACCCCTTGGAATGAATGTAGAGGATGGACGGATGGTTTTTCGTCTGTTTGCTCCACGGGCAACTCAGGTAAGGATCCTGTTTTATAAACGATATAACGACCCGGAACCGGAAGAAATATTCTATATGGTGAGAGATGATGACGGAGTCTGGGAGTATGTCAGTCCGAAAAAACGCTGGGGGACGTATTACGGTTATACCGTATCAGGTCCACAGGGACCGGGAGAAATGTTTGATGATTCCATCGTTATAGCCGATCCGTACTCAATTGCCGTTTCAACCAAAAATCACTTTACCCATGAAGGCCGATCTATTGTTCTGAAGGATGATTTTAACTGGGGAGACGATACATGGGTGATTTCCGGAGATCTGAGGGACTTGATTATATACGAAACCCATCTCCGTGATCTGACGGCTCATCAATCGGCAGGTTCCTCAAAACCCGGAACGTATACAGGTACGGTGGAAAAAGAGATTACAGGCGGACTGGAACACATAAAAAAACTGGGTGTGAATGCGGTTCAGTTTTTACCCCTTATGGATTTCGGTAATATTGAAATCCCCTATAAAGACAGTGTGGAACGAAAATACAATACATGGAATCCCTACGAGAGGAATCATTGGGGATATATGACCAGCTATTTCTTTGCTCCCGAATCGTACTATGCGTCAAATCCATCCCTGAAAGAGGGAGGTTACAGCGGCCATGACGGACGTCAGGTGAATGAAATGAAAGAGATGGTCAAAGCCTTTCATAAAGAAGGGATTGCCGTTCTCATGGATGTCGTGTATAACCACGTGAGTGAATATGATTACAATCCCCTTAAATACATTGACAAAAAATACTACTTCCGTCTGGATGAAAACGGAAATTTTATATCGGTTAGCGGCTGCGGAAACGACTATGCCACAGAACGGCCCATGGCCAGACGGCTTATTGTGGACAGTGTGATTTTCTGGATGAAACACTATCACATTGACGGATTCCGGTTTGATCTGGCGGCTATGATTGATGAAGAAACATGTTCTTTGATCCTTGAAGAAGCACGGAAAGTGAATCCAAACGTTGCCGTTATTGCCGAACCGTGGGGAGGTGCATACAAACCGGACCGCTTCAGCGAGCTGGACTGGGCGGCATGGAATGATCAGTTCAGAAACGGAATCAAAGGTCAGAATCCTTACAACCGTCCCGGATTTATTTTCGGACGCTGGGATGACGGCATTAACCGCAATAATCTCTTTCGATTCTTAACAGGAACTCTCATAAATGACGGCGGACTTTTTCAAACTTCAGAACACTCCGTGAATTATCTTGAATCACACGATGATCATACTCTGGGTGATTTTATCCGGCTATTTCTTAACTGGACACCTCAGAATAAAAGTGTGGAAGAGTACCATCTGGTGAAAGGAGATATGCTTCAGCTTAACAAACTGGCTGCCTTTGCTCTGGCGACATCACAGGGAGTTATGATGATTCATTCAGGTCAGGAATTTGCCCGCTCAAAAGTCATTGCTCCGGATAACGTCCATGATGATCACGTGGGACAAATTGATCATAATTCTTATGAAAAAGATAATGAAACCAATTATATCAACTATGGTATTGTGGCAAAAAATAAAGCCCTCTTTACCTATTATGCCAACCTTATTGATTTGAGAAAACACTATCCCGAACTGAGAAAAACAGACCGGAAGTATCTGAAACGGCGATATTCGGATAATGTACAGATGGGTATCGGCTATGAAATCCAAAACCCAGAATCAGATAAACTGTTTATTGTTCTGATGAATGGGGATCCTGCCAGACATGCTATCTATAAACTTCCCGAAGGTCCGTGGGATTTGATTGCCGATGAAGCTGAAGCCGGGCGTCGTGAACCTCTGAAAAAAGGGATCGTCGGACAGATTGTTCTCAATCCCCGGGGAGCGGCTTTGCTGGTAAAAAATAAGGAATGATGAAAGAGCGTATTTTAATATCTGCCTGTCTTCTGGGATTGCATTGCCGGTATGACGGCGGTCATCAAAAAATATCCGGCACGGAACGGCTGGAAGAAGCATTTACATTAATTCCCATTTGTCCCGAACAGGCCGGCGGATTATCCACCCCCCGGATACCCTGTGAACTGCAAAACGATGCGATACAGATTTTGGACGGTAAGGGAAGAGTGCTGAACCGTAATAATGAAGACTGTACAGACATGTTCATAAAAGGTGCCAGTGAAGCACTGTTCCTGACAGACTTATTTCAAATAAAAAAAGCTCTTTTAAAGGAGGGTTCCCCTTCATGCGGCAGTTCCGGAGTTTATGACGGAACCTTTTCAGGGACATGTAAACCGGGTGAAGGAATAACAACCTGTTTGCTCAGAAAACACGGAATTCAGGTTTATAATGAGAATCAAACAGACGAACTGATATGAAAAAGTTGATTATCTACACGGCGGACTGGTGTGCCGTCTGCCTTGCCCTGAAAAAAATGCTGGAACACCACAATATTGCGTATACGGAAATTGACCTTACAAAGATAGAAAATTATAAAGAATACCTCTATGAAAAGACCGGTTACTGGGGAACGCCGGGTATTGTACTTGACGGAACCGTATTGAAAGGGGGATTTCCAGAACTGGCCGGAATGATAAACAGAGGCTATTTTTCTGGAATTCAGAAGGAGACAACAAATGACTGATCCGAGAGAGAAACACCTGGCGGATGTGCTGGTAAATTATTCAACCAATGTTCAGAAAAATGAGAACGTTCTGATAGAAGCGTTTAATGTCCCTGATTCTATTGTGGTTCAACTGATTCGTGCCGTCAGAACCCGGAAAGGAAATCCCTATGTATCTGTAAAATCCTCCGGTATACTGAGAGAACTCCTCAGGAATGGAAATGATGAACAGATTGCACGCGCCGGACGGCTTGAAGCAGGACGAATGAAGGAAATGGATTGTTATATCGGTGTCCGGGGTGCTCTCAATATATCAGAAATGTCCGATGTGTCGGCAGAAGATATGAAACGGTATGAATTATTATGGGGGTATCCCGTACATAAAGAGATCCGTGTCCCCAAAACCCGCTGGGTAGTGCTTCGCTATCCCACACCATCCATGGCCCAGCAGGCCGGCATGAGTACGGAAGCGTTTGAGGATTTCTTTTTTAAAGTCTGCACTCTGGATTATTCCAAAATGTCCAAAGCCATGGATCCCCTGGTGGATTTGATCAATAAAACAGATAAAGTTCATATTACAGGGAAAGATACGGATTTAACCTTTTCCATCAAGGGATTCAACGGTATTAAATGTGACGGTGAAGCCAATATTCCGGATGGGGAGGTTTTTACGGCCCCGGTGAAAGACAGCGTAAACGGCGTCATCCATTATAATACGCCCACTTTGTATCAGGGGACGGTCTTTCAGGATATTCGTCTGACGTTTAAAGACGGCAAAATTGTGGATTTCAGGGGAGATCATCCGGAAAAACTGAAAGCGATTTTTGACACGGATGAAGGTGCCCGGTATGTGGGAGAATTTGCGATTGGGCTCAATCCCTGGATAACCGAAGGATTGCTGGATATCCTTTTTGATGAAAAAATTGCCGGTTCCATTCATTTTACACCCGGGGATACATACGAGGAAACCAATAACGGGAATAAAAGCGCCATTCACTGGGATCTGGTTTTACGCCAGACTCCCCGATATAGCGGGGGAGAGATCCGGTTTGATGATATCCTGGTGCGAAAAGACGGATTATTTGTTCTGCCGGAACTCGAAGCCTTAAATCCGGATAATCTGAAAAATGCAAATTCCTGAATGAATGGTGTAAGATGAGTTCAGATAAAACGTTACTTCTGCTGATTGAGGAATGGAACAAAGCCCTTCAAACCGGGAATCCGGATGAGGTTATGAAACTGTATGATAAAAAAGCAGTTTTGCTCCCGACATTCTCCTGCAGAGTCCGTCATAATCCTGAAGAAATCCGGGATTATTTTGTTCATTTTCTAAAAAAAGGACCGGTTTGCAATGTGGAAGAAACGAATATTCATAAATACGGAAACACGGCAATGATTTCCGGAATCTATGCCTTTACGTATTCGGCAGATCCGTCACCCATACAGCGTGCCCGTTTTACGTTTGTCTATCATAAAACAAAAGACAGATGGCTTATTGTAGAACATCATTCATCGTGCATGCCGGAAGAAACGTAAAAATAACAGCCGGTATTACAGGATCGGCGGATTTAGTGATGGTGTTCTTCCAACCGGAACTGAATTGTCATAAGGCCGCGGTTCATATTATTAAATCGTGAAGATCATCCGGTTGCATAACTGTCAAAATAACCTTGTATATACACAACGGGTGTGCCTTTATCGCCGCTTCCGGACATAAGATCGCACAACGAACCGATCAGATCCGTCAGGCGGCGCGGGGTAGTTCCCTGGGATTCCATAGAACCGACCAGATTATCTTTTTTATCATGGATCTGTTCCACGATTGCCTGCTGCAAAGCCTGTCCATTCAGACCGGCAAATTGATTATCAGCCAAATACTTGAGTTTTACTTCATTGGGTGTGCCTTTCAATCCTGAGGTAAAGGCCGGTGATACGACAGGATCTGCCAATTCCCAAATTTTTCCAACCGGATCTTTGAAAGCACCATCCCCGTAGATCAGCACTTCAACCGTTTTTCCGGTCTTGTTTCGAATTAATTGCTGAATTTTATCAACGATAGGCTGGCAGTCACGGGGAAAGAGTTTAACGGATTCTTCGGTTGCCTTATTCGAACCAAGCAATCCGTATTCGGGATTGTACCCGCTGCCGTTCACGGATTGGGTCAATATTTCATCCAGGCTATAGGCAATTTCCGAACCGCCGGCAATCACCCGTTCTTTTGTGCGAAAACGGGTATGAATATCGCAAACCAGAACATTTCGAGTATAGGTGAGTATGGCTGCTGGTTGATTCGAGAAAAGAAATGTGCATTCCGCACCTTCATTTTCGATCAGTGAGCGATAATATGACACATAATCAATTCCGGTGAAGGGGTGAAGGGTTGAACCGAAATGATTCTTGAATTCCGTTTCGTTTAACGTATCTGACCAGGGATTGACACCTTGCTTATCCGTGAGATTCTCATCCGTCAGGCTGTTGCCGACTTCATCAGAGGGATAACTGAACTGCACAATCACATGTTTTGTGCTTCTCGCTATACTTTTGAGTAAAAGACTGAACCGGTTTCGGCTGAGAATGGGAAAAACGATGCCAAGTTTTTCTCCGCCAAATTTATGTTTCAAATCCGCCGCGATGGCATCAACTGCGGCATAATTGCCCTGCGCCCTGGCTACGATGGATTCTGTTATCCCGATAATGTCTCTGTCCTGAACAGAAAATGCATGCAATTCGGATGCTTTGAGAACATGTTCAACAACAATCTCTTCAATCGCTTCTCCTGCACGGATAACGGGCAGGCGAATGCCTCTGGCTGCTGTTCCAATTTGACGTTCCATCTGAATATTCTCCTGATGTATTTGATTGTAATCGTGACGACCTGACCTATGTGGAAAAATAAAAATCTCTAACCGTCAAAAAAAACACCAATTTCTTATCAAAAAAAATATTCCAGTAGCCGGTAGCCGGTAGCCGGTAGTCAGTAGAGAGGGTCGATTTTGTTTCAGTTGAAATGATGTTGTTTTGGTTGACGGCGTTTGTTTCATTTATGTGGTTTCATGGTCGATAATGGGTTTTAGCTGTTTCGAGGGTGATTAAAACCTCTGTATATGCTTTTAATTCACGCTTATACATAATCCATGACTGACAGGGTGTATGAAAGCGTCGTTTTTACTTCTTAGAAATCGTATAGAAACAGCCGTTAGTCTGAACAGACATACAAGTTTCTACATTTCTTCCCGCATTTAGTACTTTATTTTTTTATAACAGACGAGTAAAAAAGTAATGGGAAAATTGCCGACCAGAGATTAAAAAAGGTTAAAGCCATACCACAGGACTGATTCTTTATTATAAACGAACCCACCAATCAACCAACAACAAATCC
>DKER01000138.1 GCA_002452555.1 Fidelibacterota bacterium UBA6817
GCTTCAGCTGTTCCGTCCAATGTCGGCTCATTAGTGGCATAATCTCCGATCAGATCATGATACAGGACGATATCGGACTGAAAAGCCTTATATGGTTCCTCTTTGGGGATCTGAATATATTGATGATGAAGTTTATGCGTTGATGTATACAACGGTCCGTCAAGAAGCCCGCCCGGCGTTTTTAGTCCTTCCAGGCTTAACATAGATCCGTGGGCATTTTGTGACGTAATCGTACCGACGCCAATGACCTGACTGACACCCCAGGGATTTTTTCCAAAAATCCAGTCCCGAGTATCGGCAGCAAGCTGTCTGAATTGTGTATCACCCGTCATTCTTTCATAGAGCACCGATTGAACTATCAGAGCTGAAGCAAGATTGTTGGAACACCAGATGAAAGGATGTCCCACATTCCACGGATATTGCTTAGCCCGCTTTTTGACAGATAATAGTTCATCATGATAAAACCCTTCCAGAACAGATTGAAAATCTTCATCTACAGAGCCGTGAAGCACATAATGTCCTACGTTCATAAAAGGATAATATTCATAATGTCTGGCAGTATCTTTCCCAAACCAGGAGTCTGTGCCTGCTTTCAAGGCAAAATCCATCGCTTCCTTCAAAAAAGCAGAATCGCCGGTTGTGAGAAAAAGCTCAGCAGCTCCCCACTCCATATCATCTGCCCACGTAATTTCATGATATCTGTAACTGGCTTTATTGGGAACACCCTCCTGACTACCGGGCTGTTTTTTGCCCATTTCATACACATCCTTTCCGGCACGGAGAAATATGTCAGCCCAGCCCGGTTGCTTCAGATCATTTTTCCAGATACGAGCTGCACGGGCCATGACAGCGGCATAACGGCCAGCCAGATTGGCAATTCCCGTGGACGTATTTGTAAAATTTCCAAGTCCCTGCGGTTTGCCTGTTGCATAATAAACAACCCTATAACTCTCCGGCCCCCAACCGTAATCTGATGAATCCTTGTAAGGATATTTGAATCCGATATGATCCCTGTCATCTGCAATCTGATGAAATAATTGATCCGGTTCCGGGTGCATTCTTAACATCCAGTCCAATCCCCACTTAGCCTCATCCAGAATATCCGGAACTCCATTGGGAAAAGGCTGTCCCAACGCATTGTATTCATCCTTAAACTCACCCTCCGTTTCACTATAAGCAAGAAGAAGCCGGCCAATCGTATTGCCGCTGGTCATCATATACTGAAGGAGATCCGCTGCATCATGCCAACCGCCGTAAACATTGACAAAAGTCCCGTCCGGCATGGGACCGTAAACGGTGCGACCATCTTTTGTATGACAGGCCTCATCGAGAAAAGGATTGTATCCGCAGCGTTGTTGGCGGATATAACCCAGCATTTTATTCTGGGCATCTTGAAACAAATCCTTTTTTAAAATTTGAAAAGTATGGGATCGAACGTTTGTTCCATCCGCTTGCAGCCAGTATTCCCCGGGTTCTTTTACCGATGAAAAATCTAACCGATAATGATACGGATACTGACCAAATTCACCGGCATTATCCTGAATTTCGATTGTTAATACTTTTTTTGACAACAATTTTTTTGTCATAACATAAACACGTGAGCCGGATAAATCACTTTTCGAGAAAAGAATTCCGGATTTAATTCCGTCAGATTCATACCCGACCTGATTGATCCTTATGTAAATATTTTCTGAAGCGAAGCCTTGATTTAAAAACGTAAAAAACAACACTGCAAAGATAAGCAACGATTGACGTTTCATTTTTTCCTGTTCCTTTTAATTTGTGAATAGCTGTTTATTCTGAAGATTGCGCTTAAATATAAAACCATAAAAGCACGCATTCCATAATTATATGACTTGGGTTGAGGCGGGTACCGGAAACAATCGAATTTATTTTCTTGACTGCCCAACCTTTAATTCATAATTTGAATTGTCCGGGTTTCATCTCAGGGGTGTTATGCCGGGCGGACCAAAAAAACGTAGCAATCCTTTCCGGTTTAAAAAAGTTGCGGGGTCCGGAAATAACCGGATTGTTTTATTGTTAATCTGAAGATTATTAAACATAAGGAATTCATAATGGTATCCGTAGGTATTGACCTTGGCGGGACAAAAGTTAAAGGTGCTCTGGTCAGAGAAGACGGTAAAATCCTGTGTGAGCATTACGAGCGTTTACAGGGACGCGGCGGAACTGATGTCTGCAATCTGATCATACAGACTGTCAGACAATTATTAAAAGACATTCCAAAAAATGATACACTGTCCGGTGTTGGTATTTGTATCCCCGGTATTGCCGGTCCCAACCGTAAAACAGTCTGGGCTCCCAATATTCCGGGATGGGATGAACTGCCTCTTGTTGACATTCTGAAAAAGGATGCGCTTTTTGCGGATCTGCCCGTCTATGCCGACAGTGACAGAGCCTGTTGTCTGAGAGGTGAAGTTATGTACGGGAATGCTTCGGGAACAAAAAATGCAGTTTTTGTTACCGTAGGGACCGGTATTGGTGCCGGTATCATGGTTGACGGACATGTTCTGAGCGGTTATGGAGCAATTTCCGGAGCGACGGGCTGGATGGCATTAGAAAGACCCTATAAAGATAAATTTATTCCTATGGGGTGTTTTGAATATTATGCTTCAGGAGACGGATTGAGCCGAAGCGCCGGTGAATTTTTGAAAGACAATCCTGCTTATTCCGGGAAATTCAAAGGATGGGAAAAACCCGTTTCTTCTGAAGAGATTTTCTTGGCTTATCAAGATAAGGATGAATTAAGTCAATTTGTTATCCGTCAGGCTATCGAATTATGGGGTATGGCTGTTGCAAACTATGTCAGTCTGCTAAATCCGGAAATCATTATTTTCGGCGGCGGAGTGTTTGGTCCTGCAACGGCTTTTCTGCCGGACATCAAAAAAGAAGCAGAGCGCTGGGCACAGCCTTTGGCCATGAAACAGGTATCACTTATTTCGTCGGCGTTAGGCGGAAATGCCGCTCTTTTTGGGGCCGCGGCTCTCGCTACAAACAATTCCAATTTGGGAGATTAAAGATGAAGAAATCCAGTCTGCAGATCACAGCAGCCTATGCAGGCATGCTCTTATTCGGTATCGTTATGATTTCATTGGGAACGGTCAATACATTTCTCAGTGAACAGTTTCGCTTAACAGGCAGTCAGCTTGGCAGTCTGGCAGCACTGTTGCCTGCAGGAATTCTGGCCGGAAGTCTGATTTTTGGACCTTTTGCTGACAGGTTCGGCTATAAATACCTGCTTATTATCAGCACTCTGCTTGTTTCAGCCGGTCTTTGGCTTATGGTAGCTGCAACAAGTCTGAGTCCTATTCAAATCGCTTTTTTTCTCATAGGATTGGGCGGCGGAGCCATTAATGGCGGGACCAATGCCATGGTTGCAGACATTCAAACTGAAAACAGGAGTTCAGCTCTGAGCCTTCTGGGTGTTTTTTATGGTGTGGGAGCTCTTGGAATGCCCTTACTAACGGGTATTCTGGTTCGTTTTTGGTCCCTGGGGCAAATCATTCGTTTTTTGGCAGTTTTGCTGATTATACCGGTTGTTTATTTCTATCTCATTACGTTCCCTCCACCGAAACACGGAGAAAAATTCCCGTTGTCTCAACTGAAAGCATTTTTTAAAGACGGGATTCTGATTGGTCTGGGATTTATTCTCTTTTTTGAAAGTGCACTGGAAGGGATGGCAAATAACTGGTCAGCATCCTATCTGACAGGTAATAGGGTAGGGCTTGTTCCCGAAACAGCTGTCCTCTTTCTCACGTTTCTGGTAGCATCAATTACAGTGGGACGGTTAATTCTTGGTTGGGCTCTCCGGAAACTTTCATCCGTAAAAGTTCTTTACCTGTGTTTTGTTCTGATTCTTGCAGGCAGTGTGGGACTCCATTTCACAGGTTCAGGCATTCTCTATTCTGCTCCGGAATTTACGGCAGTTCTGTCACTGATTCTTTTAGGATTGGGCTTTTCTGCCGGTTTCCCCGTTATATTGGCTAAAGTCGGTGAACGCTATCCCGACCTGAGCGGATCTGCCTTCAGTTTTGTTCTGGTGATTGCCCTGACAGGAAACACTCTGTTGAACTATCTCACCGGACTTATAACCGGCACATTCGGAATTAATTATTATCCAATGGTATTAATTGTCAGTGTTTCTTGCATGATAATTCTGGCTACTGTAATCTTTAAAACTCAATCGATGAAGGAATAAGAAATGTTAGCAAAACAATGGCTTGACAAAGCGTATGAGGTTATGAACAATATTGAAAAGACACAAATGGATGCCATCCGGAAAGCAGCCGGCATCATGGCAGATACAATCGAAGCAGGCCGGTGGGTTCATACTTTCGGGTGCGGACATGCCACGCTGCCAATCGAAGAAATGTATCCCCGTATCGGCGGTTTTGTAGGGTTCCATCCCATCATTGAACTCCCGCTTTCTTTTTTCACACATATTGTCGGAGATATGGGT
>DKER01000056.1 GCA_002452555.1 Fidelibacterota bacterium UBA6817
TTTTATCCGAAAAAACGGGAAACGAAAATGCACCGGATGAGGCCGTAAGCAATTGATTATACAGAATGGAATGAAACAGAAAAAGATTATGGTCCAGGACTGTCGTTAATTCAAGAGGATTGAACCGCACATTGTCACTTCCGTTGTGATACAGTCCCCACAACTGTCCGAATACGCTTCCTCCCGGACCGTCTGTGAGTTCAAGGTGTTCATTTCCGTATGATCTGAACGATGAGGCGTAAACCAATGAAGAAAAAATCAGGATATATTGGATTGCCGGAAGAATTTTACAGTTTCTTTTTAAGTTCATTCAGTTTCTGAAGTGCCTCCAGCGGTGTCATTTCTTCAATTTTTATGGTTTTTACTTCCTTAAGGATTTCATGTTCCTCAGCTTCAAAAATATTTAACTGAAACGTCTGCTCATTCCTTTTTACGGAAGGCTTTATCATTTTTTGACCATCCGGCAGAATATGATCGCTGCCGGAAAGTCCATGAAGGATATCTTTAGCCCGGTTAACCACATCAAGAGGGATGCCTGCCATTTGGGCAACGTGTATACCATAGGACTTATCCGCTCCTCCGGGAATGATTTTCCGCAAAAAGACGACCTGATCCCCATATTCCCGGACAGCGACGTTGTAATTTTTGAGACGATCCAAAATGTTCTCAAGTTCAGTCAGTTCGTGATAATGGGTAGCAAAAAGTGTCCGCGCGGCAATCTGTTCTGTATTGTGCAGAAACTCTACCACAGCCCATGCAATGGACAGACCGTCATACGTACTGGTTCCCCGTCCGATTTCATCCAGAAGGATCAGACTTCTCCGGGTTGCCGTATTAAGAATATTGGCTGTTTCTATCATTTCCGTTAGAAATGTGCTCTCTCCGAATGCCAGATTATCACTGGCTCCAACACGCGTAAAAATCTTGTCAACTTTACCGATACGTGCACTGACAGCCGGAACATACGAACCCAGATGNNGATTTGCCGGCCATGTTGGGACCGGTGATGATGAGAATCTGATCTTTTTCCGTATCAGCATAGACATCATTGGGAATAAAGGATTCTCCCGGAGGAAGAAGGTCATTCACCACAGGATGAACTCCGCCCTTGATATCAAGCCAGGTATCATCGGTTACTTCAGGTCGAACCCATTGATTTCGGGATGCAAGGGCTGCCAGTCCGGTCAACACATCCAGTTCGGCCACAATCCGTGCGTTGATCTGAATACATTCGATATATCCGGTCATAACGTCAATAAATTCCCGGAACAGTCTGCTTTCCAGATCAAGAAGTTTCTCCTCAGCCGTGAGAATTTTTTCTTCGTACTCTTTCAGTTCAGGTGTAATATACCGCTCGGAATTTACAAGTGTCTGTTTCCGGATATAATCCTCTGGCACTTTCACGCTGTGAGTTTTGGTAATTTCGATATAGTAACCGAATACACGGTTGTAACTGACTTTCAGACTGGGAATTCCCAGCCGCTCCCGTTCCCGGTTCTGCAGCCTGAGCAGAAAATCTTTCCCGTGATAAGCAATATCCCGGAGTTCTTTCAGGTCGGGATGCCAGGCTTCACGGAAAATCTGTCCGTCGGAAATCTGAACCGGCGGATTCTCTTCAAAAGCTTCCCTGATCCTCTCAGACAGAGCAAGGATCTTATCCGGGTCATGAAGATTAAAATCCAGCTTATCCTTCATATGAACGGCTAATTTCAGACAGTTTTCCAAACCCTTTCCAAACTGAACGACTTCCCGGGGATTGATCTTGCCTGAGCTTAATCTGGCGGACAGCCGTTCCAGATCCGGGATTTCCTTCAGAATATTTTTAACATTATCCAATAGCGAGGGCTCATCCAGAAAAAGCGTGATATAATTCAACCGTCTTTCAATAGAGGGAATATCCTGAAGTGGTTGTAAAAGCCAGTTTCGTAAAAGGCGGGCTCCCATGGATGTTTCCGTATGATCCAGAATGGAGATGAGCGTGCCTTCGCCTGTTTCACCTGAAAGTCGTTTAAAGAGTTCAAGATTTCGAATGGTATATTGATCCAGCCCCATAAATTCATCAAGCCGCAACCTGCGGAGAGATGTTATATGGGCTAACTGACGCTGAAAGTTATCTTTAATATAATGGAGAACCGCACCGATAACGCGAATTTCTGAATGCCCATCTTCCAGACTGAGCCCTTTCAGGGAGTGAGTCTTAAAATGTCCGTTAATTTGTTCACGACCGTAAACAGGATCAAATATCCATGCCGGAAGATCGGTTTTCAAACCGGAGTAATGGGGTAAAAACTCTTTAATTCTATCTTTTTGAGAATCACTGAAAAGGAGTTCTGACGGAGGACGGGAATTAAAAAAATCCCTGATTTTTGATTTCCTGTCCCTGAGAAAAAAGAAATCTCCTGTAGATATATCGGCCAATGCCAAAACAGCATCATTTTCTCCGATATACAGCGAACCCAGAAAATTATTCTCGCCGCTTTGGAGGAATTTGTCATTGACAGCCGTCCCGGGCGTCACAATTTCAGTAATATCACGTTTTACAAGTCCCTTGGCCAGCTTTGGATCTTCCAGCTGTTCACAGATAGCAACTTTTAATCCGGCTTTCAAAAGTTTATGCAGGTATGCATCCAGGGCATGATGGGGGAAACCGGCAAGGGGTGTTTCTGCCGATTTTCCATTGCTTCGTTTTGTTAAAGTAATGCCTAAAACACGGCTGGCAGTTTTGGCATCCTGCTCAAACGTTTCATAAAAATCCCCCATACGAAAAAGGAGTATCTTATCCGGATGTTTCGCCTTGACGGCTTTATACTGACGCATAAGAGGAGTGAGATTTTCTTTATCAGTCATAGATTGAAATGTACAATTCATTATTGATAATTGATAATTGATTATTCAGGAACCAGTAGTCGGTAGCCGGTAGCCGGTAG
>DKER01000013.1 GCA_002452555.1 Fidelibacterota bacterium UBA6817
CTTATTAAAAATAACGCTATCGGCGGGGTAACAATGAGAATTACTGCAAGAAACAGAATCGGCGGAACGGTACATTCTGAGGTTAAATTCAGAACACCGGAAGGTATTATGCTGGTATCAATGATAACAAGAGATGCCTGCGAGGAACTTGAAATTGTCGAAGGGAAAGAGGTTACCGCCATAATTCAGGCACCTTCAATAATTCTGGCAGTAGAATGATATGTCCAGGGATTTATCGGCGATTATTTCCGGCTGCTTCGTGGGTGTACTGGGAGGTCTCATAGGGCTGGGCGGTGCTGAGTTCCGCCTGCCTGTTCTGATTGGTCTGTTTGCTTTTGATGCTCTTCCGGCTGTAATAATCAACAAGGCAGTCAGTTTGATTGTGGTGACTTTTTCTTTACCCTCCCGCTTAGGCAGTGTGCCTTTTGACGCAATTTTTCATAGATGGGATATCATTGTCACTCTGCTTTCCGGCAGTCTTTTCGGGGCGTGGTTTGGAGCAGGCTGGGCAACAAAACTGAAATCAGAGTCCCTTTTCAAAGTACTCGCTTTCATGCTTGTCATCATTTCGGCTGTGTTATTTTTCGGGCATGAAGATGGCTTTGCTAAGCAACATTTTCTTTCCGGTGCGGCTTTGGTCTTGGCTGGAACCGTGTGCGGATTTATGATAGGAATCTTTGCCGCCGTGATGGGAGTTGCAGGCGGAGAACTTCTTATCCCTGCGATAGTCCTTTTATTCGGTGCGGATATTAAACTTGCCGGCAGTCTGTCTCTTGCCGTGAGCATACCCACAATGCTGATGGGCTTTGCGAGATACAGCAGAGACAAGAGTTTTTCGGTGATCAGACAAGAGAAGCGTTTTCTGGTTATGATGGGTGCAGGTTCGATTGCAGGTGTACTGCTCGGCGGTCAGTTGCTGAAAATTGTTTCAGCGGGATTTCTGATCCCTGCGATGTCTTTTATACTCATTATCTCTGCTTTCAAAATCTGGCGGCACGTAAAATAATAAGGAAGGTGTTCCGCAATCTCTTTACCACGTACAGCAGCGGCATACGCACCTAATGTCACGCCGTTTTCCACCTTTCACAGGATAACAATCCCCATTCCGGCACGTTTGCCAAGCATTGCGGTTGTTATTTGCCCCGTACATTTTTATATTTTTTATCTTAGAAACGGACGTTTCTAAATTGAAAAAATGTGAAATACCCTGTATAATGCGTTATGAAATATGTTGCCTACTACAGGGTNNTCCACAAAAAAGCAGGATTACGGTATTGATGCGCAACAGTCCGCCGTCCGTCATTATATATATAACAGAGGGGGCGATCTGGCGGCAGAATTTTCAGAAAAGGAGTCGGGCAAAAATGCAGAGCGTCCGGAACTGAAAAAAGCGGTGGAGCTTTCCAAAAAAGAGGGTGCATCCCTAATCATCTCAAAACTGGACAGACTTAGCCGTGAGGTTTCTTTTCTGTTCAATCTCAAGGCGGAGCTTGACAGGGCGGGAGTGCATATTGTCTGCTGTGATCTGCCTGACCTTAATACTCTTACGCTGGGTATATTCGCCACCATGGCACAGCACGAAAGGGAGCTGATCAGCAAACGGACTAAAGAAGGTCTTGCCGTGGCGAGGGAAAAGGGCAAGCGGATAGGAACGCCCGACCCTGTGCCGGATTATGTCAAGGAGCTGGGAAGAAAAGCCCAGACCAGAGCCAGCATCAAATATTATTCAAACGTGAAAGATATTATCAGAGAACTGAGGGCAGGGGGGAAAACCTATCAGAGTATCGCCGACCTTCTGAACCGGAGCGGATTCAAAACCCGTGAGGGGTTTGCCTACACGGCAGCAGGTGTCTGGCGTGTATATGGAGAGGGCGGCAGGCAGCAGCTTTTAGATGATGAAATTGTCCGTATAGTCCTTAAAATGGCACAGCAGGACAAAACACTGACGGAAACAGCACAATTTCTCAATCTTGCCGGTTTTCGCACATCAAGAGGCAAGTTATTCAGACCCTACACCATAAGTAGAATTATTTGCGGTATCAAGTGAATGGATATCACCTGTGGCAACAATACTTGTGATATTGATTTTTTTGAATCAGAATACGAATCAAACTTCCTTAATACATAATTAAGTTTTAAGCATACCTGCTGTTTTGTAAAAAAGTGTAAAAATGCTTGAATATATCGCATGCGATATTATACTGTGCGATATAAGGAGGACAAAGTGCAGTCATTTTATAATCTTTCAGCTAAAACACTTTATGGAGAGGTCATTAATTTTTCTGAGTATAAAGGGAAAACTGTTTTGGTGGTGAATACAGCGAGTAAATGCGGATTTACCCCACAATACAAGGATCTTGAGGAACTCAATAAGAAATATGCTGATAACGGTCTTGTAATCCTGGGGTTTCCATGCAATCAATTTGGCAGACAGGAACCGGGAAGCTCTAAAGATATTGAAAATACTTGTAAAATCAACTACGGAGTGACTTTCAGAATATTTGAAAAATGCGATGTCAAAGGCAGCGGGGCACACCCTGTTTTTCAATACCTTTCAAAGGCACTGCCGGGTATATTCGGGACAATGAATATAAAATGGAATTTCACAAAGTTTCTGATAACTCCGGACGGTACGCCTATCAAACGTTTCGCACCATTGACAAATCCAAGAAAAATTGAGAAATACATTGTAAGGCTTCTAAGGCAAAAATAAATTGAAAAACAGTGAATTATTAAAGCTGGATAATCAGCTTTGCTTTCCGCTTTATGCGGCAACAATGCTGGTTACAAGGCTCTACAGACCTATTTTACAACCTTTGGGACTAACATATACCCAGTACATAACAATGATGTACCTATGGGAAAATGCACCCTGCCCTGTAAGCATGGTTGCAAATAAACTGATGCTTAACACCAATACACTTTCTCCCGTTCTCAAGAAGCTTGAAAAAAAAGGTTTTATATCACGTGTACGCTCCGAAGAAGACGAACGTATTGTCATTNNGAAATGCTGCCAGAAGGACTTAAATTAAAAAATAAATGTGAATGTGTTCCTCTTAAATTAATAGAGTCAATTGATTTCTCAATGGACGATGCAGTTAAACTCAAAAAGCTTCTGTTATCTTTAATTGCGTCTTCACAAAAATAGGAACTATCTTTAAATTTCATGAATTGACAAACTGGTATTTGGTGCAGTTATTGCGATGATTATATTCAAAAGCTGCTGCGCTTTCTTTTGTTATCTTTTCTTAAAATATTAAAGCATAACCATTTCAGGATCTTCAATTTTGTACCCTCTGCCCCTTATAGTATATAGAAGCTGTTTGTTAAACGGTTTGTCCACGCGGGTTCTGAGAGTCCAGAAATGTGCCTTAAGCGCATTGGTAAGAGGCGGCTGATCACGCCACAGATCGTACTCAAGCTCCTCCCGGGAAACAAAACCCGGAGATTTTTCAACCAACCTTAGAAGGATACGGAAACAGACCGATGAAAGCCTTATATTTTGTTCTCCCCTCTTAACAATGCCCTTTTCAGGATTGAGAGTCAGGTCACCCACTCTGAATATATCTGAAAAACTCTGTCTTTTTTGTCTTTCCAATACTGCCCGAATTCTGACGAACAGTTCCTCAGGTTTGAAAGGCTTAGCAATATAATCGTCAGCTCCGCATCTTAAGCCGTTTAATACATCTGACATATCGATCCCATTCGTCAAAATGATAAGCGGAATTCTAAGACGCAAAATTTGCCTGATATTGGAACATATTTCCAGACCGCTCATCCTGCGGAGGTTTACGTTGAGCACAATAACGTCATACACATTATCCTTCAAAAGAAAAATAGCCTGTTTTCCAGATATGACAAAGTCAACGGTACAATGCCTGCTTTCCATAAAATCCATGATGTTCTCTGCCAGATCGTAATCCTTTTCAATAAGAAGCATTCTTAGACACAAATTTTCAGATAATTCTTTAGTCATCAAAGCACCTATAATTTCTTATCACAACTTTTAAAAGCCGCCCCACACATAGAGCGGCTTTTCTGAAAACACCTACAGGAGATGCCGGAGCTAACAATTGTGTATAAGCTGTTTTAACCCCCTAAAACAAAGAAAACCGCCTATATCGCCAGCCCAGACAAATATATGACTGACTTCTGTTATATTGAAACTTTTTCATTCACTGAAATACAGCCTTTAACGCATGCTTTGACGCATACTCCGCAGCCGTGGCAATAAAAAGGGTTATGGTTAAAACCACCGCCAGCAGACTCTTTCAAAGCGCCAGTGGGACACAGCTTTATACAGATGCCGCATCCTGAACATTTTTCTTTATCAATATTCAGGCTGCACAAAGGAATTTTTCTATCGAAACGGATATCTCTTCTGATCAAGTGCTTAATTGAAGAAAACGTTTCTCTGAAAAGAGCAACCCGTTGTGAAAGTTCGTTTTTGACATTAAAATCAACTGCAGAATTCTCTTTAACCGTGAAAGCATCCGTAATGTCATTCATTCCTATAGCAAATTCACGTCCGACTGTTTTAAAAAAATCTCTCCTGCCTAAAACCTGATTCTTTAATCTGGCCGATGCACTACGTTCCGCAAAACCACTGGCAGACAATACTATCCCGTCTTCATCACAACATCTTTCAACAAAGCATTTGTCAAGACTTGACACAAAGTTATCAAGAGAATCCAACTGCTCAATAAGGCAATTAACTCCGTCAGAATGATTGCAGGAACTACAGTCACCAAATTTAAAGACAATTTTCTTTATTCCTTTCGTAAGCCAATAAAGAATGTGAACCGCATGTATACTGCCGACACAGTTGACTGCTTTGGTATTTTTAGCTTTGACTGCTTTACATTTTATAAACAGTTCTCCATTGTCCAACGAATCAATTATGCTGTCACACCATTTTTTTTCTGACATACCGGAGCGTTTAAAAGCTCCGTAGCTGCAGGCAGAGATACACTTTTCGCATCCTGTACATTTGGAGCTGTCCACAGAAATCCCTGTTCCCGGTCGACCTATTTTTATTGCATCAGCTTTGCATACAGCTTTACAGTCTCGGCATTCCACTTTTTTATGAAACATCGCAATGCAATGGTTGGATTCAGGTTTAACCGGAGAATAGCCTGCACTTTGTATTCCTCTGAATAGCCCTATCATTCTAACCTCAGTAACCCGCTGAGACACTCCATATCGGCTTTAATCAGAATATACGGCAGCATTGCCAATGCGTTATAAATACTGCCTGCAGCCGACATCTTGAGCAGCTTTTTTCCGAAAGAATCCAGCCAGTTAAGCATATGGTCTCTGATAAAATCAGATTGTATAATAAGAGATTCATCTGATATCTCTGAACTGCTTCTCTTTTGAATCATGGTGCAGATGAAAAGACATTGTATTT
>DKER01000207.1:0-6460 GCA_002452555.1 Fidelibacterota bacterium UBA6817
ATCAGCTATGGCTAATTATGAATTGGGTAAACTGGAAAAACCCATTGCAGATGCCATAATTCAGGCCAGTGATGAGATCATTGACGGAAGCCACCATGATGCTTTTGTTGTGGATGTTTACCAGGGCGGAGCCGGAACCAGCACTAATATGAACGCCAATGAGGTCATTGCCAACAGGGCTCTTGAACTTCTGGGACATGAACGGGGCGAATACGAATTCTGTCACCCCAATAACCATGTTAATCTCAGCCAAAGCACAAACGATGTCTACCCCACTGCCCTCCGAATTGCCCTTCGTTTCAGTCTTCAACTTTTGATCCGGGCTATGAAACAATTGTCTAAATCCTTTGATGCCAAAAGCAAAGAGTTCAAGGATATTATTAAAATGGGACGCACCCAGCTTCAGGACGCTGTTCCCATGACTCTAGGACAGGAATTTTCAACCTTTTCCATTATGATTGACGAAGATATCGAAAGGGTTAAGGAACTGGATAAACTGCTTGAAGAGATCAATATGGGAGCCACTGCCATTGGGACCGGTCTCAATGCGGATCCTGCTTATACCGAATCCGTCCGCAAACATCTGGAAATTATTACCGGAAAAAAAATGACGACTGCCGTGAACCTTGTTGAAGCCACTCAAGATACAGGTGCTTATGTTCAGGTGAGCGGTGTTCTGAAACGGGTAGCAACAAAACTGAATAAAATCTGCAATGATCTTCGTCTTCTTTCGTCAGGTCCGAGAGCCGGATTAAATGAAATAAACCTGCCGCCGGCTCAACCGGGAAGTTCCATTATGCCCGGAAAAGTTAATCCGGTTATACCCGAAGTGGTTAATCAGGTCGCTTTTGAAGTGATCGGCAATGATGTAACAATTACATTGGCTGCCGGAGCCGGACAGTTGCAGCTGAATGTTATGGAACCGATTATTGCATGGTCTCTATTTAAAAATATCAGTCACCTTCGTCAGGCATGTATTGTTCTCGCTGAACGGACCGTGCGGAAAATCAGTGCCAATCCTGAGGTAACCCAGCGATATGTGGAACGAAGTATTGGCATAGTTACCGCTCTTCTCCCTCACCTGGGTTACGAAATGTGCTCTGTCATTGCAAAAGAAGCCCTTGAACATAATAAAAGTATCCGGGAAATCGTTCTTGAAAAAAAACTCATGTCGGAGGATAAACTGGATGAATTCCTGAAACCGGAGAATATGATACGATGACACAAACAACTTTACCAAACTCACTGGCGATATCAGAACATCCTCACCGCCTTATAGCCAAACGTGTTTTTAAGACTGAAGAAACCACATCAACCAACGAAATCATGTTGAAGGATCCAAACAAGATTTTCCAATCCGGAGATGTTTTATGGTCTCTTAAACAAAATGAGGGAAGAGGCCGCTACCAGAGGACATGGATATCCAACAAAGGAGGACTTTATTTCTCATTATTATTTGAGGATATTACGTCATTGACAGCTTTTTTCCCTTTCATTCTTTTAATTGCGCTGGCTATCCGCAACAATCTTGCCGAAAAAACACACGATGATTTTTTCACAATCAAATGGCCGAATGATATTTATGCTGACCATCATAAGATTGGAGGAATCCTGGTCCAGAGCCAGACAATATTGAATAAAACCCGCGCAGTTGCAGGTGTTGGCATTAATATCAACAATACGATTCAATCCGTAAGAAATTTACGAAATCCGGCTGTATCACTCTATGAACTGACCGGAGATGAGACAGATTTAAATGTTTTTTTTAAAGCACTCCTGGACAAGACAGATGAATACTACAGGGATTTCATTCACGGGAAATTCCCTGAGTATTTGCCAATTCTGAACCAACATCTTTACAGCCGGAATGAACCGACAATTTTTTCAATCGGGAACAGTCAACGAATTGTAACGCCCAAAGAATTCACAAAGGATGGCCATATCGTCTGTGACGAAGGCGGCGAATCTGCCATCTTTGTCATGGGAGAATTCATCTGACATAAAAAAGCCTGATATTCATCAGGCTTTTACAGAACAGATTTAACAACAGTTTAAAAATAATACATAACACCGCCGGCAAGATTACTGCCTGTACCAAGATTAAGTTCAGCCATTAAATTCAAGTTATCACGGAAAGCAATTTCTGTTCCCACGAATAACCTGCTTCCGATAAACCGGCCGCCGCTGAACAGATCCCAGTCAAAACCGCCGTACAAATCAAATTTCTCATTCAGGGGTTTAGATGCGGTAAGTGTCAAATCAAGACCGATACCGCTTGAAAAATGAGCTCCTCCGCTGACTGACCAGGTATATTTTTTCTGATGAAACAAGTATTCAGCGAGAACACCTGCATAAACATCGTTACCTAAAGCTAGTCGGGCACCTAAATCCAGATTCTCTTTAAATCCGTATTTTCCCAGAGCAAACAATGCACTGTTTCCACCTAATGCCAGTCCCCCGCTCACGGAAATTTCACCGGGATCCATAACTTGAGCGTTATTAAACACTTGTCCATACAATCCCGTAGTCATAACAATCATCATCAGCAACACGATCCCTTTTTTCATGGTTACTCCTGCATTATTTAAGATAAAATTAATACATATGGGTAATAAGAGTACTATAATATTTATTTAAAAATAATTCTGAATTCTGAATTCTGAATTGGAGGAAGAATGAAGAATTTTGCGTCAGAGGCTTGTTAGCCATTCTCCCCCGTCAAGCGTGCAACAGCGAGGAGATGAGCCTGAATCAGGTTACGGGATGCGGGTTTTAGAGCTGTTTCTTCAAGCTTGATGATCTGCTGCACATCACGGATAACCCGAAGAACATCAACGGGAATTTCAGTATTCCTTACAGCGACATGGCGGAGCATACGAACGGCTTCCAGGAGAAGCATTTTGAGCCGGTCATCATCCTGGGCTGCCGGCATTTTTACAACCTGTCTGAAAAGTGTTCCAACAGATCCGGCTGCAGGGATATCTATTCCCCCATCCGGAAAAATACCGGCCAGAACATTCAGGGCAAACGCCAGTTCATTAAAACTATAGATCTTTTCCAGAACACTTTCCGAAACAATATCCCAGATTGCATTTCTGTGAATGGCAATTTGCTGCGGTTTTTCAAGTTCCAAAAACACTTTTTCTATCCAGGATGCTGACGGCACCTGTTCAAGATAGGCAACAAATTCATCTTTATGGTGATTGAACAACCCGGGTTGAAGCAGGACAGCCAATTCAGGCGTAAAGGCATACAAAACTTTCGGATCAATCTTTCCATTTTTCATAATATCCTGAACCGGGAGTCCAAAACTTCGTAATATTTCACTCTGAAGAAGGGGAACAAAATCCCGGATCAGTTGAATATCTTCTTCAAGGGCAGCAAAAGCAGAATTTCCGGGAGGAAAAGCAGCAGAAGCTTCCTTTATGATCTGTTGTTCCGGATCGTGATATAAACGGAGAGTTTTTAATATATCGATACAGGGTAACTGACATAAAACTCTGTCCTGCAGAATATTATACCCTTCCCCTTTCCAGCGGGAATCTTCTGCAAATTGCCGCATTGCTCTGAACAAGCCGGTAGACAATTGATTCACTCCGGTCATGACAGTCTGACTTCGTTGGTGCCCAATAGCCCGGAGCATGCTTCCGCTGTCGGACATGGGTATGATCCGTGCAAAGCGCTGGAGAAGTTCTCCTCCCTCCTGCGGACTTACAGGTCTGATGGTAGGTCTGTCTCGCAGTGTGGGAACAATCCGCGATAAGAAATAACTGACGAGATGAAGCCCGGTAAGATCTTCCTGACGGCCATACAGGATCTGTCTGAAGTTTTGCGTATGAATATGAATAAAGTGATCCATGGCTTCATCCGAAGAATAACCGTACAGCGATTCGATCATTTGCCGGCGCTGCATTACAGATCGGTTCCGGGTTCCCTGGAATGTATCATTCATTCTCCTGACCTGTCCTGCATGAACAGCTGATGATAGAATCAAATGATATAACAAGCCCGTTCTTTCCCCAATATCCAAAAAGCGGATCTGTTCACTGACTGTGCTCTGGAAAGTTCTGAATTCCCACCCCTGCCAAATGCCCCGAAGGTAAAACCGGGCACTGTTGAGTTGCCTTTTCAGCGGTCCTTCAGGAAAATGACGTAACCCTTCATTCGTACAAACCGGTTTCCCGGCCAGCGGATCATAATATCCTCCCTGTCGCTGCATGGGTTCGCCGCTTCCCAGTTTTACCCGCACATCAGCCGCAAGTCCCCGTGTAGCAAGCCATTCTTTAATATCCACTCTGGCCCGCTGATAAAGGACCTGGCTTCCGGGTTGGCCTACCTGCTGACTCAAATCTGAACCGGCAATAAAAAATTCACAAATCATTTCTTTGAACCGGTCCTGTTCTGACTGTTCTACTCTTCGTGTTCTCAATGCATAGGACCAAATCTCATCAAGATACTGGTTAATACTTTTAACGCGCTCCATTTCTTCAAAAAGAGGAATAATCCATACAGGCGGAATTTGATCACCTGTTTTTCTGTTGAGCGTTTCTCTTTGCTGGAGAAATTTGCGATCCAGATTGACAAAAGCCCGGGGTGTGTCGCTCATGCTGACCTGGAGAGCAGGTACCATACGGGGTTGCCCTGTTTTTTGTGCCAGCGAGTTTATTTCACAAATATTGAACACTGTCGTATCAATAGCGAACTGGTCTCTGTCAAGAATCTGTTTCTGATGAATTCTCGGCGTGAGGGCTACCCGTTTAACGGCGCTGCGGTATTTGACAAAGGGCATGGCTACGGCCGGGTCATCCAGTCGGCCTGCAATACTGGGAATAAACCCGTGAATTGTTTTCCGAAGCACTTTATTCAACGTAAAATAGTATTCCAGCCAGAATCGGCGTTCTTCACGGAGTTTTTTCATCTGACGTTCCAATTTATCGTTGTGCTGCCAGATTTTTCGTACCGGATCACCGGCCAGTCCTACTTTCCCCAAAACCTTTTTAAATGAAGAAGGATTCATCAGGTCGTAAGGCATCAGGGATTGATAACGTGCTGCCAGTTCAACCGTAAGATCCGTAATTCTGTTAAGAAGTTTCCAGAAATTTTTATTGGTATCACTCAGTTTGAGTACTTTTTTCAAAAGATCGTCATCCGGAATAAAAGACGGATCAATCTTCCGGGCGTGCAACAGTAAATCAGCCATTCTTTGAACATCATACAGGAGAATAGAAGCTGCCAGCCTGTGTCCCTGACCGCTTGGACGTGAACTGCCGTCCCAGTCGCTCCAGAAAGAGAGTAATAACGGAGGCGTATCAACGCCATAATTAATTTGAGCCCACTCTTCCGCATTCTGCCACGCCTGAATATCCAATATGAGTTCAAAAGCTTCATCAGCTGATGAGATTGCCGTGTTTTCGCCTAAAAATTCATGAGTCAGTTCTTTGCTGATTTTTGCAGGTAATTCTTTGGGAATTGCTTCGCCGTTACTTATCAGTTCAATTAAAAGGCGAAAAGCCCTTTCAACGGGAAGAGCATGAATTTGCGTGGGATGAACAGTCCGGTCAAACATCCGGAATTTAAATCTTTCGACACGGTCCGATTCTTCTTCTTTATAAAATTCTTTTAACAGTTGCCCGGCAATCGTCTGCGATTTTTCAGATCGGATCCAGAGCATTCTTGCCTGATTCAATTGACAGGCGTCTTCAAACTGACGGGTAAAATCACGAATTCTCTCTTCCATGAAAGCCTGATAACCGGATATTCCACATACCTGAAGTCCCTTTTTGCGAATAATCTGTTCACTCTTTTTTAGAGAGATTTCCCGAATAATCCCGCAATACTTTTCCCAGACCGGCAAATAATCATTTGGAACTGTTTTTCTGATTTGAGGTTTTGGAAGAGAAACACGGCGGACAGATGCTTCCTTAAAACGTACTATCCTGTTCAAATCAATTAACATTCGCCGGGTTTTAAACCGAAGATCATCAGCAGAATCCGCTCCTCCCAAGGAAAGACGAAATGATTTACTCGCAGCCGTAAAACCATAAGAAGTTCGGGCAAACGATGTTAATGGTATCAATCCGATTCCCTGATTTGCCAGTTCGGCAGCAAGAAGATCAATCGATACACCCTCCGGTAAATCCCGTATTTCAAGGCGGGGGTACATGGCACCTTCCGGCCGATGGATTCTTATATGACCAGGGTTTCTGAAATCGGGCAATTCATTTTCTGCCGTTTCCAGGGCTGTCATCCGTTCATTCAAAATTTTATTTCGTAAAACACGGACTTCTTCAATACGGTTTCGTGAATTTCTGTAAAACAGAAGGCCAATGAGCAACGCAGTCGGATTGGGTAAAATCTTCTCATTCAGCGCTATAAATCGCTGTCTGGTTGATTTTTGAGGAATATGAGCAACAGCCAGCCTGGCTCCTGCCAAACAATCTGTTTTAGACAGGGAATGAAC
>DKER01000207.1:6620-7471 GCA_002452555.1 Fidelibacterota bacterium UBA6817
TCTGCTTCCAGACCAAACCTGTTGCATTATGAGGCGTATTTATTACAACAGCACCTTTTTCTTTCCATAAAGGATCCTCGTACAGGCACTTATCAACCTTTTTAATAATAGCATCCACGTCCGGGCGGAGATCAGGCAATGGCGGAACCGGCCTGCAGACAGGAAACGTATGTTCATAGTTCCAGCTCATATCCGATATGATAACATCCGTAATACCGGCATGGTAACCTAGTATTCCAAGTGCTGTCCGTGCAGAACCGCTGACAACACAACACTCTTTTTGTTTATAAAAAGGATAGGATTTGATAAAAGAAGCGAGAAAAGATGTTTCAAGATCCTGGATACGCTCAGCGTTATTTGTAAACGATTTGTAAAGATCCAATAACTCTTCCCGGTTGAAAGAAGCGAGAGGATCAGAAACACTCTGTTTCATACCGGCATAGGAACTGTTAATAATTTTTTGAGATAATTCCGATACACGCGAAAAAATGTCTGCAGCAGTTTTAAAAGCCGGATTTCCGTTATCAGGGATAGTTTGTACAAACGCGTTGGAATAGGCCATAGAATCTGAATGAATATTAGCCGATTCTGCTTTCCCTGAAAGGTATGCCTCCATTGCAAAGAGTTCTGAAGCAGAGGGAGTCCCTTTCAGCTCAAAATGAACGGTTTCAAGTTGTTGAAGATACACGGCATTTCCCAGAACCGTTACAACAGGAAGAAATCCCAGTTCCGGCCGGAAGGCTGATGGGCTGAGAAAACGGATCACATGATCCCTGAGACCAGCTTCACGAGCCATTGATAAATGATTTGGCGCATCGTTGATTTCAATAAACATGACAGGATTATCAAGA
>DKER01000183.1 GCA_002452555.1 Fidelibacterota bacterium UBA6817
GGGAGATCCGGAGGAGGCATCCCGTCGTAACTTGGAGAAGCGTTTGCGGGATGCAGAAGAGGAGCGGGACATCTTAAAAAAAGCCTTGGCTATTTTCTCAAAAGAAACACGATGAAATGCCGGTTTATCCATCGGCATTGCTCCGAGCATCGTATGGGGAAAATGTGCCAGGTCTTAAATGTGAGTCGGAGCAGAAACTACCAACAATGGCACAAGCTATTATACCGGCGTTTCAAATCTTTTTATCTATGATGTGGACGCTGATGATATTCATATCATGACCAATGGTGAAACGGGATTTTTCAGGCCGGTTCCCATGGAAGGGTACTCAATGGTTGTATTTGCCTATACGGCAGAAGGTTTTACGCCGGTAATGATTAAAAAAGAGATTCAGCAGAATGTTGCGGCAATTCAGCTGTTGGGGCAGGAAGTTGTCAATCGCCATCCTGTAGTAAAAACATGGATACCGTCCGCAACTCCCGACAAAATTGATCTTCAGGACCGGAATATGACCGTGAGTGATTATCCTCATTACCGGTCCATTGGTTTACGAAATGCCTATCCGGTGGTTGAACAATATAAAAAGATGGTTGTTGCCGGATATAAAATGAATTTTGCCAATCATTTGTCAACAGATGCTGTGATGTTGAAAGTTCTGTATTCTCCCGATGAAAACAGACCGGATGATGAACGGTTTCATGTTGTTTTGGAATGGAAGCATTGGTACTGGATTTTTCATGCATCCCGTAATCGTACGGATTTTTATGATCTTTTCGGCCCCACCCGATTCAGCCGGAAAGGAAATGCCCATGGCGTGAGTTACAGTAAACATCTGATTTACGATACGCCGCGAACGCTGAACGTTAAAATGCGTCTCTATCACTATTCGGACATGGATGAGCTTCCCGGATATCAGTCCGTTTCAGCGACCCAAAACAGCATGGTAACATCTTCTCTGTCTTTTGTTTACAGCGATATCCGGCGGTCTCCGGGGGCCGTGGATGATGAAAAAGGATTAAGCGCTTCCCTCGATTTCAGCGGAAGTATTCTAACATCATCATTTTATCCCCGTATCAGTGCAACGGGAAATGTGGGGTTACCGCTTCCTCTGAATCATATATCTTTCTGGTTTCGTGGGGCAGCCGGACTTATTCCCGGCAGTCTCAACACGGCTGATTTCTTTGCCAATTTCTACTTTGTCGGATTCGGAAACAATATGATAGACCATCGGGACGTGAAAGAATATCATGCCTTGAGTGCATTTCCCGGAGCCGACATCAACAGTCTTAACGGGCGGTATTTTGCCCGATTAACCGGCGAATTAAATCTGCCGCCGCTAAGGTATCGTGAAGCCGGAATTCCTTCTGCTTATGTTCAATGGAGCCGTTTGTCTTTATTCAGTTCGACACTTTTTACCGACCCTGTTTTATACAGCCGCTATGGAGCGCCGATCATTGAGGAATCAATCAAACTTATATTTCCGGTTTGGCTGGCCTTCCACAAAAAAATCGGGTTTATGGTGGATGGGGCAATACTGGGATTTGCAACAAGTGCCGGATTTTCATTGACAGAAAATGTCTTTTTTCTCTCGCAGGAAATACGAATCTTTTGCTCTGGGCAATTCGCGGACCGGGAACCGCCGTAATGCACGAAGGAACAATAGCCATAGCCATGATTATATTGATGTGTGACTTTTCAAAACGCTCGGCAAACCGGCTTTTGGGGGCCGGATTGGCTGCCCTGTTCATACACAGTCTTTTCAACCATTTTCCCGTATCTCCTTTGGTGATGACGGTTTTGCAAATAATCATTCTTCCCGTTTTAGCACTGACAGTTTTTGAAATAAGCGAGAAAGGAATCAAAAGCTGGCTTGATGCGGGATTTGTGGCAGCTTCATTATCTGGATGAAGCCTCCCTGAAATCAACAGGAACAGGTTTATGGCTGATTACACAATAAAACAGAAAAAACAGGCGATACTAAACAGTTTTATATTATCTGCAGTTATGCTTATTCCCGGTATTACTGCTTCCTTACTTTCCAATTCTCTGATTGTTCTTACAGATGTTTTGCAGGAAACAAGTGAAGCCCTTGCCATTCTTTTTTCATTCATCTCCATCCGAAAAGTGGCAAAAGGAAAAAACATGGATTACGACTACGGGTACGGGAAGCTGGAAGGTTTTTCAAGTCTGCTGATTGCCGGTATTATTTTTATTTCTCTTCTGGTCATTCTTTTCAATGCTTGGAAAGGCTTAACAGAACCGGAAGGACTTATGGGAACCGGTGTATTTATTGCAATCGGGGTGAGTCTGATCAGTTCGGTTATATCAGTCATTCAATGGGGGAAATACAAGAAAATTTCCGAAACATCAACATCGCCGATTATTGAAGGACAACTTAGCCTGTACCGGGCAAAATTCTTGAACGATTCCATTGTCTCTGTTTCCCTGATTATCGGGATAATTTTCCGCCATCATGTATGGGCTCAATATATTGACCCTGTGGGCGGTCTCCTTCTCGCCGGTTTTCTGGCATATTCTGCATATACCCTCTTTTCATCGTCAATGGATAATTTGATGGATAAAATATTGGAAGAAGGTCTGCAAATTGCAATATTAAGAGCGTTAGACCTGAATTTTGATAAATATGACGCACTGCATGATATCAGGAGCAGGCGAAGCGGTTCGGAAATTTATATTGACGTTTTTCTCGGCTTTAATCCGGACCGAACCATGGGAAACGGCATTCAGGATATCCAAGCCATTCGTCAGTATATCCTCGAGGAAACAGGGAAGGCATCTGTCAATATTATTCCTCATGTTTGACAAAAAACGGGATTAAAGAGGATTTTTGAAGGGTTTTTCAAACGAACTCGGTAAGACAGGAATAATTATGAAGAATCTTGTTAAACCTTTGTGGCTTATAACATGTCTTATTGTTACGGCATCCATGATATTGCTGATGTCTGATCGCGGTCAGCGAATCGGCAATTCTTCAAAAAAAACGGCCTGCCCTTCCATCGCCGTTATGCAGATTTCCTCTACAACTCTTTTGGAATCACATGTTGCAGGCATTATTGACAGGCTTTATAAAATGGGATTCCGTTCTCCCGACGGCAAAAATATCCGGCTTTACAATCCTCAGGGAGATTTCAGCACAGCCAATGCCATGGCACGTGAACTGGCCAACGGTATGCCGGCAATTGTGAAAGCCTGTGATCAAAAGGGTGTTCCCATTATTGCTGAAGATATTGTCTTAATGGGAACGGAAACCATCATCCTGTCGGCAGACAACTTGACAGTGACCGGGTTTTCCGTCATCCAAAAGATTTCTTCCGGAACCCGGATCCCTGTATTTGTCACAGAAATTGAACTGATTAAAAAAGGGGCAGATGGCGGTGTCGGCGATAGTTATTATGAATGGGGCAAACAAACCGGACGGATGGCTGTGCGGATCCTTGCAGGCGTACCGCCTTCGGAACTTCCCATAGAACCCACTCAATATCAAAGAACGGTAGAACCTGAATCAAAAAAAGCGTCTTACCGGACGGATCCCCTGAAACTGAGAATTGTCCTTTACAGTGAAACGGAATTTGCCGAGAGATGCCGAGATGGGCTGATAGACGGCATCAAACGTGCCGGTTATCAGGAAGGAAAAGACTATAATCTGATCATGTATAATGCCCAGGGTGATATGTCAACGTTATCAAGCATCATGACAACGGTTAAGTCTGATAATGTGGATTTGCTCATGGTCGTATCCACGCCTACCCTTCAGGCTGCTATCCGCCAGGCAGGGGAAGACACAAAAATTGTGTTCACAGGCGTTGGAGATGGTGTTCGTGCCGGAGCCGGAAAGAGTGAAATGGATCATCTTCCCAATGTTACCGGAATCAGCACGCGTTCTCCCTTTGACGGGATGGCCCGGATTATCAGCGAGACAATTCCAGAGACCCGCCGGGTAGGAACCCTGTTTACTCCGGGTGAAATCAATAGCGTTTTGTATAAAGACTGGTTTAAAGAAGCCCTGGACAAAAGGGGAATAGAACTAATAGCCGTTCCGGTGTCTTCAAGCGCGGATGTTGCACAGGGTGCAGCTGAACTTGTGGGGAAAAATATTCAGGTGGTTGCCCAGGTGGTTGACAATCTAACCCGTCCGGGATTTGCCCTGATAGCGCGAAAAGCGATGGAGAAAAATCTTCCGGTCTATGTGTTTGACAGTGATCAGATGAAACACGGCGGGACAATTTGCCTGGCCAGGGATTATTATGATGCAGGGCTTGAAGCAGCTGAAAAAGCCGTCAGGATTCTTCAGGGTGAAAACCCCAAGGCCATTCCGTTCAATAATACGCAATCAGAAAAACTCATCATCAATCCGGAACTGGCAGAACGGTACGGGTTGGTTCTCAGTGACGAACTCAAGAAGAAAGCTGATATATATATTCCAAAATAGCAGGGATTTACATGCAACTAAAAGAAGAACAACGGGGGAAATACCTCCTGATTTTTGCGGCCGGACGACTAGATGCGTCGTGGTCTGATTATTTCAGAGATGAAATACTCAAACATATCCGGAACGGACATCATTATATTGTTTTGGACGGAACTGAATCGGTTTTTCTAAGTTCTGCCGGAATCCGATCCATTCTTCAGGTTTATAAGGAACTTAAAACGGTGCAGGGCTCCTTCCTCATTGTGAATGCCACGTCATTTGTGAACCAGACGCTAAAAACGTCCGGTTTTTATGTGTGGCTTGGGGAACAAATTCCGCAGGATATGCCTGATTCGGCGTCTGTTGAAGCCGACGATTAAACCGGTGTAATCCTGAGAACAATCCTTTTTCGCCTTTTAATAGCTATTGCCCTACGGTGGGGACTCAATCCCAATGACCTTTAACTGGTAACGGCCCTGTTTGTCTTTGCTGCTCTCGTGGCGCCGGGATGGTTTAAATCTCTGAGCAAACAATTTATGGGAGGCCTTCGAAATGCTGAACATTGAACCACTCTCAAAAACCTTCCATGCTGAAACGGTCCATGAAGTGCGCGCTCTGCAAAATGTTAACCTGACACTGGAGCAGGGATCTTTTACGGCAATTATCGGAACAAACGGTTCAGTGAAAAGCACACTTCTTAATGCCATTGCCGGCACATTTGAACTGGATACCGGTTCATTGTTTCTGGACAATGACAATATTACGCAATGGCCGGAATATAAACGGGCGTATCATATCGGACGGGTTTTTCAAAATCCGTTTGCCGGAACAGCACCGGAAATGACGATTTCAGAAAACATTGTTATTGCCATGAAACGAGGGAAACACAGCCCCTTTTCCAATGCTGTGACCCATGCTTTCAGGGAAGAGGCGGCTGACAAAGTAAAAACACTGAAAATGGGGCTTGAAGATCGCCTTGATAATCCTATTTGCACATTGTCCGGCGGTCAGCGGCAGTCTTTGACGCTTTAAATGGCTACTTGGCTGAAACCAAAGCTTTTGTTGCTTGACGAACACACGGCAGCCCTTGATCCCAAGAGCGCTGCCAAGGTTGCTGCTTTAACAAAACAGATTATTGAAAAGGATAAACTAACGGCTTTAATGGTAACCCATTCCATGCAGCAGGCCGTAGACCTTCCGGATCGAATTATTATGATGCACCGGGGGCGGATTGTTGAAAATTATCAGAGAGGACGAAAGAGCCGGATACGCGCACCGGATCTGATGGCAACGTTTGACAGAGTTCAAAAACGTGAACTCTTTGATGAATCAGCCTTGGAGATGTTAAATGTTCAGTTTGTTTAACCACTTATTCTGAATTAAATTCCTGCATAATAATAACCAATAAAGGAGATTTAAATGAAACGGATGAATTCTTCTAATAAAAGAATACGGATATTCGGATTGATTATTATCTTCTTTCTGTGCGTGGCTCCTCAAACCTTAAAAGCTGAACGAACGCTGCATACAAGAACGATTTCCGTTTCGGATGTGATTAATAAAAACGATGTTCTTAAGTCGCCTCTTTTTAGGGCATATCAGGGATTAAAGCCGGAAAATGTCATCCGGACATATGAAAAAGGTGCAGCCCGGGGTGATACGTGGCTCCGGGACGAGGGGAAACCCTATTCATCGTTTAAACAGTTTTTCGTCAGAATCCTTTATTGGTTTACAATGTTGAAAGAGGGGCCGGATTCAGCCATGTCTGTTCTGGCACCGATCTTTTTATTTTTCTTCCTCATATCAGTTTTACCCTTTGGCTTTAAGGCGCTTTTTGTTCCCCCCGATATGGAAAATCCCCGCAGACCGGAGAATGACAAGATTAAACGCCGTTGGTTCAGGCGGAAAAGGACGTCCCAATCGGATGAAGAGTTGTCCGATGATGAATTTGATGATGAAGATCAGGATGATGACGAAGCTGCGGATGATATGGACGAAGAAGAATGTGATGAGGAGGACCGCTCATGAGTGCCGATTACATCTACGAAAAAGAGGTTACCGGTGATAAAGAGCTTGAAAAAGCATTCCGCAAACAGATCAACACATGGGCGAAATCCGTTCCCAATCATCCTTATAAAAATTTAGGCGATCAGATTCAGGTAACAGCCATTTTTTATAAACCGGCGTATCCTATACGGCTTCTGACGCAATATGAAAGCCGGAGTAAAAATTCAGGACATGAACCGTTTGAAAATCAGAAAATTCCGCCGCGGTCAATTTTCAGATTGGAGGACTTTAATTCCTGGGATATCTCGCTGCCGGATATTGAAACCTTTACCGATAAAACATCCAACTATTATGTGGATGGTTCTCAATATGTCATGGATTGTTTTAAATGCAAAGCCAATGGGTGGATAACCTGTCCCCAATGTCAAGGCCGGCGCGAAGTTACCTGTCCGAACTGTACGGGAGCCGGCCGTGTAACATGCGGGTCCTGCGGCGGAGGCGGTTACCATCGATGCAGCAGCTGCGGAGGCAACGGCAAGATTTCACGAACCGTAACACGAGATCGGCAGGTAACGCGGTATAATTCCGGCGGGCAACCCTATACGGCAACAGAATCGTATACCACAACTGTATCAGATTCTTGTTCGCGATGTGGCGGCCGGGGTCAATTGACATGCAGTTCATGCAATGGTAACGGCAAAGTTGTTTGTTCTCGCTGCCGGGGCCGGGGTCTGGTGACCTGTCCCGCCTACAGCGGAATGGGCCGGATCACATGCCCGGTTTGCCAGGGACATAAACAGCTTATGTATTATTTTTATGTAGAGAGAGCCCTGGAGTATTCTGATAAAAACACATGTGTTGTCCATGAAAACATCTATAATACCTTTCCCGAATTTCTTGACAATTATTCGGATTACGAATCATATAATCTCATGAGTATTACGAAAAATACAATCAAGCAGGGGTTTTACCGGAAGGGCATCATCTGAATCCTTTTATTGATAAGTATCTGAAGGAAGCCTTAAAGGAAGGATCGGAAACGCATGTTCTGCAATTTCAGCGACTTGATATTGATTGTATTGATACGTGGGAACTGACATATACATTCAAGGGCAAAGAATACACAATGGCTTTTACCGGCAGTGAATATGAAATTATTCCCGGGCTGAGTCCCATTTATGAGGTTGCTTATAAAGATTGGAAATCCGGCGTAAGAGCCGGCCGTTTTCTCTTTACTACCTGGGCATACAGACAATTGAAAAAAGCCAGAAGCATTGATGTTTATGAAATCAGCGAAAAGGTAAATGATGCGTTTTATGCTGTCAGCGAAAAAATCAACGCCCATTATAGTCTGGGTGTCAGGATAGGGGGATTTTTATCGCTCTTTTTAGGGGCTTTCCTTGTTTATGCATGGTTTAAGGATGTGAATCCGGTGTTGGAATATGCTTCATTTATTAACAGACCTGACCATTTTCTTCATAAATATCATGCATGGGCTCAGGTGTTTATATTTCTTGCCCTTGGATTTTGGAGTATTGATAAATCCGAACAGCTCGCCCGCCGATTTAAAACATTTTTTCCCCATGCTCTCTTGAGAATTATTGCAGGAATTATCATTACGCTTATATTTTTTACCCTGTCACTGGTACTTCTGGGACTTTTAAATGTTACGGGAATAACCATATTGGCTGATTTCGGACTCCTGCTGGTTCATTGGATATTGAGAATCTTTCTGTTCTTCCTCGGACTGGTTATTGCTGTTATCTATTATGTGATAAAATTTATTGGAGGGATTATAACCAGGATCTTCTGATAACTCGATTGTTTCAGTGTACGGTTGTAATGAGATGTAAAAATTTTCATAATTCTCTTATATAATCATACGGCACAATCATACCTTCACAATCCCAATTAATCTTAATCTTGAATCTTAAATTTTAAACTTTCTTCCCGAACAGCCGGATAAGTGCGGCAACAGCAGCAATTCCCAAAAGAAGCGGTATCCAAACCGGCCAACCCAATCCTGCAGGAATATATCCAAAGAGGACTGCAATGACGGCAACCGGAACGGCATACCCCAATTGCGTTCGCGTATGATCGATATGGTCACATGCAGCACCCATGGAAGACAGGATGGTTGTGTCTGAAATCGGCGAACAATGGTCTCCAAAAATTGCGCCGGTTAAAACAGCGCCAATGCTCATCGCCATAAATCCTCTTGACGGATCCATGGCATATGCCAATGGAATGGCAAGAGGCATTAAGATTCCCATTGTCCCGAATGAAGTCCCGGTTGCAAAGGAAATGGATGCTCCCAGGAGAAAAATCAAGGATGACAGAAGGAATGGCGGTATGGTTTCGGATAAAATGGAAACCAGATAAACGGCCGTACCCAGTTCGTTCACGATTCCGCTCAGAGACCAGGCAAGGACGAGTATAATAACGGTTATCAGCAGTGCCTTTGCACCCTGAATCCATGTTTCAACTGCCTGGATCCATGTGATTATTTTCCTGGATACTCCCATAAACATTGCAATAATCCCGGCAAGAAGAGCTGCCTGAAGAAGAACTATACTTGCGTCTGATGCACTAAATGCTTCACGGATCGCTAAAAACGACAAAGGCGCCGAGCGGACCTGTTCAGCCAAAACAGTGTTTTCTCCGGCAATTATGGCAGTGAAGCCGTTGTAATACAAACCCAGAAAAGCTGATATAATCAGTGTCAGAATCGGTACAACAGCATTGGAAACCTTAAGCGGAATACCTTTTTCAGGTTGCACCGCCAGGGCATCTGTATCAATCATGGGCTGTGCCACTGTGCCGTGAACATTCCCAGTTGTCCGGGTTCTTTTTTCTGCATGATACATGGGACCGAATTCGCGGAGCATCCAGATACCAATGAAAATAAAAACCAATATGAAAATATTATAAAAGCGGTAAGGGATGGTTCTGATAAACATTCCGTAAACATTTTCATTCAGACCAAGGGCTGTATACCCTTCATTGATCAATCCAAGTTCATATCCGATCCATGTAGAAATCAGGGCAATACCGGCAATCGGTGCTGCGGTGGCATCAATGATAAATGCCAGTTTTTCGCGAGAAATGCGCATTTTATCCGTAACAGGCCGCATTATGGGGCCTACTGTCAAGGAATTTGCATAGTCGTCAAAAAAAATGAAAAGCCCCATACACCACGTGTAAAATTGTGCCGAACGGGGGGATCGTGCACGTCTTGAAAGAGCTTCGGCAATAGCTTTTGCACCGCCAATTCTAGATATGACACCAATAAGTCCGCCGATGGCCAATGTTTGAAGAACAATTCCCGCATTCCAGGAAGATGATAAACTGGCCTGCATTTCAAAAGTCAGTCGGATAAAACCCTTCCAGAGTGAATTCAGGAAACCGTCAGTATTCAGACTGAGCAGAAAGGAACCGGAATAAATACCGATAAACAGGGAGAGTATGACATTTCGTGTTATAAAGGCCAATAGAATTGCCAGGAGGGGAGGGAGTAATGTTAACAAACCCCATTGCGTGGCATTGATTTCTCCCGGGGAAAGTTCTCCTGCAAAGAGGGAGCTGTTAAAAATACAAATTATGAGACAAAACAGGATTTTTGATTTTTCCCGGATCATGAAGATCTCCCGTATTCAGGTTTTGTTTATTCAAGTCGGACTTGTGAATAGTTTACAATTCCGTTATCTTTTTTACAAAGATTTATACCTTTCCGGGAAATGTGAAACAGGGAGGTTCTATGAATAACGTGAAAGTGCTGATTCCTTTGGCTGAAGGATTTGAAGAAATTGAAGCTGTAACGATTATTGATGTTCTCAGGCGGGCAGGGGCCGACGCTGTCAGCGCCGGGTTGGCTGGAAGGAACGTCTCGGGTTCACATAAAATCCGGCTTGAAACAGATGTGCTTTTGGATGACGTTTTGGATAAGGCATGGACCATGATCGTTTTTCCGGGAGGCCGAAGCGGCGTAGAAAACCTCCTGGCAGATGAGCGAATATTGAAACTGGTTCAAAATCATTGTCAAAAAGGGCATGATATTGCTGCCATATGCGCTGCTCCCAGAATTTTGGATAAGGCCGGTATAACACAGAGAAAACCCATTACAGTTCACCCTGCCGAGAAGCCGTTTATAAGCGAGTCACAAATACGGGACCAGGCTGTTGTTGACGAAGGAACAATAATAACGGGCCGGAGCGCCGGCGCTGCCATGGAATTTTCATTGACCCTGGTCCGACGCCTTTTTGGTGATGAAAAATGGAAAGACGTAGAAAGGGGATTGCTTTCCGGAGTTACGATTGGAAAATAAACTCTATCTTTTTGATATAGACGGAACACTCATCCATGCGGGAAAAACCCCGTCACGGGTCTTTGCCGAAAGCATCGAAACGGTTACAGGGACTCCTGTTGTTTTTCCTGGGGGAATCTTTCTGGGACGGACCGACACGTTTATTATCCGGGAAATGCTCCGATTGATTGACCTGCCCCCCGCTGACGGATATTACGACAGGATAAAAAAACAATTTATTCAGAGAATGAAGGATGAATTCCCCGTTTCCGCAGACGGTTTTGTTATTCCGGGTGCTTTGGAATTTGTTCAGCAAATTTCAGCGGATCCTCGCATAAACATCGGACTGGTAACCGGGAATTTTTATGCAACGGCATATATTAAGCTGGACAAGTTTGGGCTTGCGTCATATTTTCCTTCCGGGGGATTTGGCGAGGATGGGGAAGAAAGAATTGAATTGGTTTTTCGGGCAGTGGAGAGAGTCTCCATGCCATATAAAAAAGATTTTCTGCCGGAGAATATAACGGTTTTTGGCGACACCAGCCGTGATATAGAAAGTGCCCGATATTATGGATACCGTTCTGTTGGCGTTAGTCATGTCAGGGATAAAACGGACTTGGCAGCCGCTAAACCGGATAAACTAATCGATAATTTTTTTGAACTGATGGAAGGAAACGGGACGTTATGATGTGCTTATAGCAGCCCGGATCTGTGAGATCGCAGGTGAGGATGTCATCCGGATCATCCAATTTATGACTGACGGTCAGATAATGTTCATTTTTCCAGTCAACCTGAATATAATCAACCGATAATAAAGTTCATACAAAGAGCCTGTTGATTTTTTATGGGAAAAGAAAAAGGGGACTGATTTAACTGTCCCCTTTAACGAAGGTTCTATGAAAAGCGGTACGTAAGGTTCAGACACCGTAAGCCTTCCCGTATTTATTATAGACAAACTCAATGTCTTTGTCACCGCGTCCTGAAAGATTCACAAGAATAGACGCTGTTTTGGGAAGGGTTGGGGCCAGTTTCATGGCAAAGGCAACAGCATGGGCGCTCTCAAGGGCAGGGATCAGTCCTTCAACCCTGGAGAGTTCAAAAAAGGCATCTATCGTTTCCTTGTCGTTGGCTGTTACATATTGCACCCGTTTGATATCTTTAAGGAAGCTGTGCTGGGGACCGACGGAAGGATAGTCGAGACCGCTGGCAACCGAATAAACTCTTAACGGGTTCCCATCGCTGTCCTGGAGCAAATAAGACCGAAAGCCATGAATAATCCCAGGCTTGCCGAGAGTTAGGGTAGCGGCATGCTCGCCTTCATTCAGACTCAGTCCGGAAGGTTCCACACCATACATGGCTACATCCTTATCCTCCAGAAAGGCATTAAACAGTCCCATGGCATTTGAACCGCCGCCGACACAGGCAATGAGGCAATCCGGTAACGTTCCCTTCATTTCCTGGAATTGTTCCCGCGCTTCGCGGCCGACAATACTTTGAAAATCGCGGACCATCATGGGAAAAGGGTGGGGACCCACAACAGAACCAATGGCATAGAAAATATTCACCGGGTCTCCCATGTAGGCTTCAAATGCCGCATCCACTGCATCTTTTAATGTTCGCGTACCTCTGTCGACCGGAACAACCCGTGTTCCCAAAATTTTCATTCGGGTCACATTCGGATGTTCTTTTTCCATATCGATTTCACCCATGTAGATATCACATGGCATGTCAAGAAGTGCAGCTGCCGTTGCAAGTGCTACGCCGTGTTGACCGGCACCGGTTTCGGCAATAACTTTCTTTTTGCCCATCTTTTTAGCCAGCAGAACTTCGCCCAAACAGTGATTGATTTTATGTGCACCCGTATGGTTCAGATCTTCCCGTTTAAAGTAGATTTGTGCACCGTTGAGTTTGTTGGAAAGGCTTACAGCATGAAAAATGGGACTAGGCCTGCCCACATAATGCTTGTATAGGTATGCGAGTTCTTTTTGAAAAGCTTCGTCATTCCGAATTTTTTCATACGCTTCCGTAATTTCCTGCAGAATAGATTCCAGCTGAGGCGGAACAAAGGTTCCTCCGTATTCTCCAAAGTATCCTCTTGTATCCGGTATGTTTTGATATGAAACGCTCATTGTTTGATTTCCTCTTCTTTTAGGTGTTTGTCAAGTATGTTACGTGTTACTGAATTCTTCTTTTTCAGTATTTTTGATCCGCGGGTGATCTTGCACAGACTGATATGATGGCGGGCAGCGATTGTCCGCTGTGTATCACCCCTGTAAAGTTCCTTGACAAGTTGCCATCGAAGAGCAAAATCGTCGATCTCTTTTGGGGTAAGAATTTCCCGAATGAAGTTCCTCATGACAATCGGGTCTGTGATTTCAGCAAGAACATTTGCAAAGTCAACGGGTGATTGCATTCTCGTCTCCGTGTTTCTATTGGTAGAAACATACGAAAAGAATCGTATTCTGCCAAATGTTTTTTATTTTTTTTATTACTATGCTTCATATTTCTTACATTTTCATACAGTTAGGGTTTTACGGATTGTTTAGACAAGCCGGTTAAAGTGATAAAAAAGGGAAAAGGACTTCATATGCGCATACTGTCTGTCAATACAAAAGGCGGTTTCTTTGGCGGTATAGAAAATACGCTTTATCGTATGGCCTTGCTCTTTCAGGAACAGGGTTGGGAAAATATTGGTTTGTTTGAAACCGAAACTGATCAAACCTCCGCCTTTTATACTCCTTTCAGACAGGTTTGGCTTATGGATGATATTTCTCTGTATGATCTTCGCCAAAAAATCAAAGATGTAGATGTGGTTATTGTCCATAAAATTACACAGCCCCGGTTATTTGATTACTTGCTGGACCACTATCCGGTTATTGTGATGGTCCATGATCATGATTATTACTGTCCCAGGAAATATAAATATTTTCCATTCATTCATACCGATTGCAAACGGCCATTCCATCCGGTTTATTGTTCGCTTTGTTCAGGAATGCTGAACAGAGGGGAAGGTAAAATTCCCTTTAAGCCTATCAGTGTTTTTAAAAATTATCGTATGCTCAGCAGGCTGAAAAAGGCATATCGCGTTGTAATTTTAAGTGAGTTTATGAGACAGAACCTGATTCTGAACCAGATTCCCCCGAATCGAATACTAAAAATTCACCCATTTATAGAACAACAAAAAGTGTTGCCGAATAAAAAGAAAGGGTTAACCGAACTGTTGTTTATAGGACAAATAATACCGGCCAAGGGTGTAGATTTGCTTGTTGAGATGATGCCTTTTCTAAGAAATGCCTGTCATTTAACAATAGTCGGAGCAGGAATTCAGATTCCACAAATATCAAAACTTATTGAAAAATATGAACTGAAATCTGTGATAACATTGGCCGGGTGGGTTAAGGATCCGGGGGAATATTACAAAAAAGCAGATATTGTTATCCTTCCCTCCCGGTGGCAGGAACCTTTTGGGTTAGCCGGCGTGGAGGCTTTTTCCTATGGAATCCCTGTGGTTGCCAGCGACGTGGGAGGAATTCATGAGTGGCTTATTGACTCATGCAACGGAATCAGAGTGCCGGCCAACGATGTCAAAGCTCTGGCTTCGGCCGTGGATACATTGATTGACCAGCCCGACCTGCTTAGACAATTTGGTCAGAACGGAAGGGATTCCGTGGGTAAAATATATTCTAAAGAAAAATTTCTAGAACAGTTTAAAATTATTCTGGAAGGAATTAATGCGTAATTGTTGTATGAATTCAGTTATTTCTATTATCTAAACGATCAGGAGCAATAAAATGGATATTAATAAATGGATGAATACCAAAATGGTCGAGATTTCCGATAAACTGGAAAAAAGTTTTGAGGAATTTCACATCAATCCTGAAGAAGGGCTGAATGTTACAGGCAGGAATGGCGTTTATGAAGTCTTGGAAGATATCCTTGCCATGCTGTTCCCCGGGGCTTTCAGTCGTGAACTTATCCATGATGACGACTTAAAATTCTATATCAATGATATGATGCGACATATTGTCAGAAAAATGATCGGACAAATCAGAACGGTTATTATGTATCATTGTCCTAAACATAAAGATGATTGCTGTGATTGTGACTGCAATAAACATGCTGAAGAGCAGACAAAGAAAATTATCGAGAGACTTCCGGAAATTCGCTCAATTCTGTTGAGTGATGCAGATGCGGCAGTTCAGGGAGATCCTGCCTGTCACAGCAAAGAAGAAGCAATTTTGAGTTATCCCGGTCTTAGTGCTGTTGCCATCTATCGCATAGCGCACGTTTATTATGAACTGGAAATTCCGATTATTCCCAGAATCATGGCTGAATACGCACATTCCCGCACGGGGATTGATATTCATCCCGGAGCCGCTATTGGGCATCGTTTTTTCATTGACCATGGGACCGGTGTGGTGATCGGAGAAACATGCCGAATTGGGAACAATGTAAAGATTTATCAGGGTGTGACGCTGGGAGCTCTTTCGCCCTTTGACAAATCCGGTAATCCGCGAAAAGGACAGAAACGTCATCCAGATATTGAAGATGATGTGATTATTTATGCAAATTCTACCGTGTTGGGCGGCAAAACCGTCATTGGTAAAGGTGCAATAATCGGAGGAAATACCTGGATTACAGAATCTGTTCCTCCATATGCCGTTGTCAGCTCTATGAATTGCCGGCCGAGTGCCATAAAAATCAATACGAAATCAAAAGTTTAAATCGTTTCATGTTGAATGAATGTTCACTTTTCATTGACTTATGAAATTTCTTTTGGTTAACTTTACCAGCTTTTTGGGAAGGGTGACCGAGTTGGCTTAAGGTGCACGACTGGAAATCGTGTGTGCGGCAAAACCGCACCCCGGGTTCGAATCCCGGCTCTTCCGCAAGAATAAAAAACCCGGAGAAATCCGGGTTTTTTGGTTCAAGGGTTCAAGGGTTCAGACGTTCAGACGTTTAAAGGTTGAGAAGTTTAAAGGTTCAGTCAACTATAAAGAATTAGA
>DKER01000229.1 GCA_002452555.1 Fidelibacterota bacterium UBA6817
AGAGACGTTGCATGCAACGTCTCTACGACATAAACAACAAAATAAACAACATAATAATCAACAAAACCTACAACAATGGTGTCAACAAACACAGTCAAAATTTTTACAAATCAATAAAAACGAACAAATGGCAGCAATTTCACCCAAACAAGGGTCATTATCAGCCATTATCCGTTCCTATAAATCGGCGGTTACCCAAAATGCCCGGTTTATCGACTCTGATTTCGCCTGGCAATCACGGTTTTACGAACATATTATCCGAGATGATGAATCCTGTTACAGAATATCAAAGTATATAAATAATAATCCGTCGAAATGGGGCGATGATAAGTTTAATCCCGATAAAAACAGAGGTTCCCAGTGATATGCTCTTATATCACCGAAATCTCCTTTGAAACATTTTCTATTGAACTCCAGGAAAAATACGACTAGCATTATATCTAAACCTTGATATTGCTCCCGACTGTGAAACGCCTGAACACACTACCTTTGAAGAAGTACTTTTACAGGAAAAATTAAATCTGCTGTGCCACTGTTTTTTAATCAAATATTATCAGACCCATCCTAAAACTGCCTTTGGTAAATCAAAATTCTATTCCTTTATCAGTCTCAAAACCGGTATGTTGCTTCATCCCGAAGAATTAATATAAATTCATCACTCAGACTTCAGACTTCAGACTTCAGAATTCAGAATTCCGGATTCCAATCTCCCTGCTCATCATTTCCCCGATAAGAATCGCTGTCCCGGCTGCACCGCGGATTGTGTTGTGGGAAAGGAGTACGAATTTATAATCCAGAACCGGACATTTCTGCAATCTGCCCACAGAAACTGCCATACCCTTGTCCAGATTTCGGTGGAGTTTGGGCTGGGGATAAGCCGGTTCGTCGAAAAAATGGATGGGCTTCAGGGGAGCCATGGGAAGTGCAAGTTCCTGCGGTTTTGCCGTGTATGTTTTCCATGCGTCAATAATATCCGATTCAGACGCCTTTTCTCTCAATTTTATGGAAACACATTCCAGATGGCCGTCTGTAACTGCAACACGATTACATTGTGCACTGATTTTTATGTCAGCCGGCCGAATGCGGTTTTCCTCCAGCGTGCCCAGTATTTTTTTTGTTTCTTTCTGAATTTTTTCTTCTTCGCCGGATATATAGGGAATGACATTGTCAATGATATCGAGGGAGGAAACACCCGGATAACCGGCACCGGATAAGGCCTGGAATGTTACAACATGTAGCGATTCAATGCCGAAGCGGTCGTAGAGCGGTTTCATTGCAATTGTCAGTCCGATCGTGGAACAGTTGGGATTGGTTACAATGCATCCCCTGCCGTACTTCTGTTTATTTTTCAGAGCCAGGTGCGTGTCATTGACGTCAGGGATCAATAGGGGAACATCTTCATCAAAACGGTGATTCCGGGCATTTGAGATCACAATATAGCCGGCTCGCGCAAAATCCGTCTCAATGTCCCCCGCAACGGATGCATCCAGTCCGGAAAAGACGATCCGGCACGGAAGGTTCGGTTCGCACATGCCAATTTCCATGTTGCCGACAGATTCCGGCATGGGTGAGGATAAGAACCAATTTGCCGCTTCTTTATATTTTTTTCCTGCAGATCGTTCGGATGCGGCCAAAGCGGTTATGTCAAACCACGGGTGGTCTCTCAATAAATGAATGAACTGCTGTCCTACACTGCCCGTTGCGCCTAATATGCCGACCGGTATTTTCACATGAACTCCTTTGTTTCAGTTGGAAATATATTGACTTCTTTCCTCACCGTCAGCTTGTTTTTATCGGGATTTTAATAAAAAGCTCATGTTATGATTTTAACGCGCCGGTTTAAAAATTGCATCAATACATTAAACGGCAGGGGATATGATGAAACAATCCATCAGCAGAAGGGAATTTTTAAAGCAAACAGGCCTGGCAGGAGGGGGGCTGATCTTTTTGCCCCTGGGCCGGATTCTCGCCGGCGGTTTCTGGGAAGAATATGCCCGGGTTGATAACGCCGGTGACGTTCCATACTGGACTGTTTCTCCCGGTGTGGCTGTCGGGGAGGGACGCAATGCCAATTATCCGGTCATTCACCTGTTTGATAACCGCATTTACGTGGCATTGACTGAACAACACGATGATACGGAAAGAATTCGCATTTATGTTTTTGATGACGATCTGAAACAGACGGACAGCAGGACAGCTTTGTCGGATTTCCCCATAAACAGCCGGCCTTCTTTGGGAACTGACGGCCGGAATTTGTATGTATTCTGGATTCGAAAGTCCGGAAAACACGGTGAAATCGTCTATAATGATGTCAATAAACTTCAGAATTCAACGCCCCGGATTCTGGCAAATGTGTCCGGAAACAGCGGCTGGATCCGAACGGCGGCTTCAACCGAAGGGGATATGATCGCCGTCTGGTAGGACGGTTCTCAAAAGCCGTATCAATGCCGGTATACGGTTTTGAAGGATGGGAAACCCGGTTCAATTCAGACCCTTTCGTCAGAATTTCCGGTGCGTCATCCCCGGGTGATTTACGGACAAGGCGCTTTTTATATTGCAGCTGAACATGATTACGAAAACATGCTGTCCCGGATTTGCCTCACACGGATTTTGCCGAATGGGAGCATTGACGAAACGATACGCATCAGCGATCATCCGGCCGGAAATTATCACCCGTCACCGGCCCTTTTGCCGAACGGGGATGTTGTTGCGGCCTATTACAGCCCCCGAAAAGGAACACAAAGCTGGGATATGCCCCGGTGGGTTTATCTCTCTCTTTATGACGGTCGAAAAGTCCGCCACCTGGAGCCGCTCCCCGGGCTGGACCTTTCCAAAGACCGCACAGATCAGAGCCTTGAATATCCCCGGCTGGCTGTTTTATTCAGGATGGTTTGGCAGGCGGACATAAATTCGGGTTGATAGGAAGCACTGATTCTCACGGATTAATATGGCATCACCGCGCCGGATATAAGCGGAACTGCATTCGGAGCGGATTGAATGCGATCATTGCTGACAA
>DKER01000018.1 GCA_002452555.1 Fidelibacterota bacterium UBA6817
TGTCGACTGTTGACTGCCGACTGCCGACTGTTAATATAGATCCGTAATCTCTTTATTCAGTCGTCTGCTGAATACCTTAAACTGATCAAATTCCATGCTTTCATCAGCCTTGAATTCTATCAGGATCAGGTTTTTAAACTGGAGCGTGCGGAAAAGTTTTTTTACGGGACCTTTTGTAACATGAGAAAAAATCACGGGGTGGACAAAAATACAGATGCGTTTGTCTTTGGAATGGATTTTAAAGCGCCGTATCCAGTTATCGATTTTGGATATGACACTGTCTTTTGACGGAATGCGACCGGTGCCATGACACATGGGACATTCCTCGGAAGTAGTAAAGAAAAGAGAAGAGCGGATACGCTGACGTGTCATTTCTACCAAACCGAAATCGGAGACTTCCGAAACGGAAACTTTAGCCCGGTCTTTCTGCAATTCTTTTCGGAATTCATCAACCAGCTTCTTCCGGTTTTCCCGTTCTTCCATATCGATAAAATCAATAACGATCAATCCGCCGATATCCCTTAATCTGAGCTGGCGGGCAATTTCCGATGCGGCTTCCAGATTGATTTTCAGATTGTTTTTTTCCTGATTTTTTTTACCGATAAATTTGCCGCTGTTCACATCAATGGTAACCAGTGCTTCCGTATGTTCGATGACGATATGGCCGCCGCCGCGGATCCAAATCCTCCGGCTTAATGACCGTTCAAGCTGTTTTGAAATATTATGAAATTCAAAAATTGATCCGCTTTTATGAAAAAATATTCTGTCTTCCAGATTCGGCGCTACCTGCCTGGCATAACTCTGAATTTTTTTGAACGTTTGTTTATTGTCTACCATTACCCGAGTTACTTCACTGGTAAACAAATCCCGAATAACGGACGATGTGATTTCCATATCGCGATAAATCAGGGAAGGAGGCGGGCTCTTTTTCAGTTTTTTCTGCATTTCCTGAAAATTTTTCATCAGATAATCCATGTCCCGCTTTAATTCCTCATCTGATTTGTCTTCAGCAACGGTCCGTACGATTAAACCGAAATTGTCCGGTTTGATTGCACGGGCTATGTTTTTCAGCTGTTTCCGCCGGTTAAAGGACTGGATTTTTTTTGATATGCCGATGTAGTTTGCAAAAGGGACAAGGACCAGAAACCGTCCTGGCAGCGAAATGTTGGTTGTAACGCGCGGACCTTTATCACCCCAGGAATCTTTTGTTATCTGGACAAGAATCGGATCGCCGGTTTTCAGCTCCTCCGGAGATTTAATGGGGAGTGCCGGTTCTTCTTCCTCTTTTTCGTCTGCGTCCAGTATGGTCGAGAGCTGACCCTCGTGACCGATTTCTGAAAAGGGAAGAAAAGCGTTGGTTTTTTCTCCGATGTCAATAAATGCCGCCCGCATACCCGGGATAACATTTTCAACAAGGCCGTTATAAATATCTCCCACACTGCTCTTATCTTCCGGTGTCTCGATAAACAGTTCTACCAGATTACCCTCTTCCGTGATGGCTATACGGGTCTCGGTTGCCGTGTCATTAATATAAATCTCTTTGTTCATCCAAAATCTCCGTTTACATCAAACAGTCAGATGATGGTGCGTCTAAAAATACAGCCCGACGCCGACCCTCGTACGGAGGGATATCCCCCTGAAAAATCAGAGACAAAAATTCATCAAGCCGTCCGGTTTTCGATTCCCGGACAGTAAAAATTACGGATATCAGCCGCTGTTCAATGTTTATGCTGTCAGTTTCTATGAATTGTTTTAAATCGATTGTTTTATTTCCTTTTTTCGGATGCTTCCGAATAACCGGCCACTCTTCACGTTCCTTTAACGTGCTCCAATGTGCCATGATCTTTTTGGTGAATACCGCAGTGAAAAATGCAGCTTCATATTCCAATTTGCGGGTCGCCTGCATAACCGAAGGCGTTTCTGAAGGTATTGAAAAACATTTTAATATACGCATTCCTTCCGGAAAAACAGAATTAAGCTTTTCGTCCAGCCCGTCAACCGGTTCATTGAATGTTATGTCCGCAAATTCCGTCAATGCATCAAACCCCATGGGTATGGGATACCCCAGGGATATTCTGGGTCTCGGATTGTATCCTTCACTGAATCTCACGGGAAGGTGAAGAATATTTAATGCCCTGTGAATTAGTCTGGAAAGGTCCTGATGGCTCAGATATCGCATGAGTCCTGTTTTTGAAAAGGCTAAACGATAAATAAACCGTTTGTCACTCTGCTCTTTTTTTAACAGAGACGGTGCTTTTTCTATATCCGCTTGGAATTGTGTGGCCCGGCCGTTTTCTATTGTCCTCATGAGAATGGTTTTGAAATCGCATACACCGCAAAATGTACAGCCGTTCCTGCAATCGCGGGTTGGAATTTCCTTCCGGGCTTTTTCCCGTTCTTCAAGAAGATATTCACGACTTACTCCCGGACTAATTTGTTCCCATGGCAGCGGATTTTCTGTATCAAAACCCCGAATATAGGATTCCTGGTCTATTCCTGTCTCATCTAAGGCATTTAACCAACGTTCACTGCTGAAATGTTCGGTCCATGCATCAAACCGGGCACCGTTTTTCCATGCAATATAAATCGCTTCTCCCACACGCCTGTCACCCCGGGCCAGAATATTCTCAATAAAGGAATACTCCGGATCGCGGCTCATGATTTTTATGCCGGGTAAACGGAGTTTTTGCTTCACATGATCAATCCGCGCCTGCAGGTTAACCGGATCCGGCTGTCCTTCCCATTGAAACGGAGTGGCAGGCTTGGGGATAAAACTGGAGAGTGTTACATTAATGTTGATATGTCCGAATTTTTTGCTCATGTCAAGCAGATCCCGAATCAGTCTTACAATACCGTCCAGATCTTCAATTGTTTCGGTGGGGAGTCCGATCATAAAGTAAAATTTTACCGTCTTCCAGCCTTTTTGAAGTGCCAGTTTGAAGGCAGAGAAGAGCTGCTCATCCGATATGTTTTTATTGATAACCCGTCTGAGACGTTCTGTCCCTGCTTCAGGGGCAAACGTAAGCCCGGACCGGCGTCCGCTTAATGCGGCATCCAGTAGATCCGGTTCGATGGAATCCAGTCTGAGAGAGGGAAAACTTAAGGATACATTTCTTTCTTTTATGACCGGCAGGGACTTGCAGATGAAGGTCTCCAATCCGGTATAATCAGACGTTGACAGGCTGAGCAGAGACATTTCCTCATAACCGGTATGGTCCAGAGTCGATACCATCTGCTGATAAAGATCTTCCGGGGAACGTTCCCGCACCGGTCTGTATGTCATTCCAGCCTGACAAAAACGGCATCCTTCCGTACAGCCCCGTTGAATTTCAAGGGCAAAACGATCCTGGGATATTTCTATAAGGGGAATGAGAGGTTTTAGAGGATAATATTCCGGACGGAGCTCATCTACAATGTTTGATTTTACGGGATACGGTTTTTTATCGTAGATCCGGGGAACATAAACAGCCGGATTCCATTGGGCAAGTGTCTCCAGGATTTGAAAATGTGATCGTTTATTATTTTTCCCGTCCAGGATTATTTCCATAAGCGGTATAATCAAATTTTCTGCGTCACCAATCACGAACGCGTCAACAAACGGAACCAAAGGTTCAGGGTTGTAAACACAGGAACCGCCGGCAATAATCAAGGGATGTGAATCGTCCCGGTCCGCCGATTTCACGGGCATACACGATAAATCCAGCATGTTCAGGATGTTGGTATAGGTCATTTCATATTGAAGCGTAAACCCAACAATATCGAATGAATAAACCGGTTTTTGATTTTCCAGGGAAAAAAGGGGGATCTGATTGGAACGCAACGCTGTTTCCATATCAGGCCAGGGTGCAAAAACACGCTCGGCAGCATAATTTTTTTTACTGTTCACAATATGGTATAATTGTTGAAACCCCTGAAAAGGCATGCCCACTTCGTACAGATCCGGATATGCAAAACAGATGTTAATATCTGTGTCCTCCGGCTTTTTGCGGATCATGTTTAATTCACCGCCTGTATATCGTCCGGGCTTTTCCACGCGGGTTAAAATCTGATGGATGATCTGAGAGGGATTCTTTTTCATAGATTGTAAAAGTATGCAAAGGAGACATGACAGGCAATGAGTATTTTTAGTGGAAAAATATCGTTTGCATTGTCGTGTATCCGGTAATTTTAAAAAAAATTATAAATGATTTGCAGTTTACATTTTGATTTTGGAATTTCTTGCATGAAATGAATTGAAAAACTATAAAGGGAGGTTAATATGGCCATTGTTGTTGATGTAAATGTTTGCGAGGGACACGGCGATTGCATCGAAGTGTGTCCGGTAGGTGCCTTAAGCTTGAATGATGATAATAAAGCAGTTTGTGATGATGATACCTGTATTGATTGTCTGGCTTGTATATCAGCCTGCCCGGTGGAAGCAATCAGCGAAGGCGAATAATCCATAATCAAATCATTTAAAGAAAAGGGTGCCTGTGCATCCTTTTTTTATCCATTTTAAAATTTCCCGATTTACAAGGTTCATTTCATTTTATTGGGAAGCAAAATTGGGTATATTCTGAAAGATATTGAAGGAAGGAATGTTGAAAAAAGAAAATATCATAGAGCTGCTGAAAAAGGTGAATTATCCCGGATTTTCACGGGATCTTGTTGATTTTGGAATGGTGAGGGATGTGGAACAAAGTTCAGAAGGCTGGATAATCCGTCTGAATATTGTCACAGACGACAAAGAAAAACTGGAAACTGTCCGTAAAAATGTTGTCAAGGTTATGACGGATCAACATGAAAAAGTAGCCCATGTTTTTATCGATACGAACAGATCCGGCGAGACGATAAAAAAAGCCCCGGCACAGGATGATAATAAAAATCCGTTTGAAGATCAGAAACGTTTTGAATATGCTGAAAAAGTTATTGCTGTTGCAAGCGGGAAGGGAGGCGTGGGAAAATCCACGGTTGCCGCAAACCTTGCCATGGCATTATCCAAACAGGGAAAATCTGTCGGACTGCTGGATCTGGATATTTACGGTCCCAGCTTGCCCACATTGTTTGGCGTGGTTCAGCCGCCAAAGGTAGAGAGTGAACATGTAATTTATCCCGCTGAAAAATATGGGCTTCAGCTTATGTCCTTCGGTTTTTTTGTTGAACAGGATTCCCCCGTAATCTGGCGGGGACCTTTGGTGATGAGGCTTGTCACGCAGTTCCTGAATGATGTGGTGTGGAAACCCATGGATTATCTGATTCTGGATTTGCCGCCCGGGACAGGAGATGTTCAGCTTTCACTGGTCCAACAAATTGCTCTGGATGGCGTTTTGATTGTAACCACTCCCCAGGATCTGGCTCTTGCAGACGTAAAGCGGGGGGCGAACATGTTTACAAAAGTCGATGCGCCCGTCCTGGGAATTATTGAGAATATGAGTTTTTTTGTTTGCCCTCACTGCGGCAAGGAGAGTCATATTTTCAGTAAAGGCGGCGGTGATCGGGAAAGCCGCAGACTGAATGTCCCTCTGCTGGGACAGATTCCTCTGACAGAAGAACTCATGAACGCATCGGATACAGGGTGTCCGATCGTTGAATCGGCACCGGAATCCGAAAGTGCTCTGGCTTTTGGGAAAGTTGCAACGTCATTACGGGAATTGTTACTAATATAAAAGGGGAGATTTACCTGATGGGTTCACAAATTCTCGATAAAGTATATGAAGTACTCAAAAAATGCTATGATCCGGAAATACCGGTGAGTATCCTGGATCTTGGTCTTATTTATAATATTGAAATCAAGGATGATACAGTGCGTGTTGTTATGACATTAACGGCACGGGGCTGCCCCATGAGCCGAATGATTTCCGAAGACGTAAAGCACAAACTTGAAGCATTGCCGGAGATTTCCAAAGCTGATGTTCAAATTGTTTGGGATCCGCAATGGACACCGGAGATGATTTCTCCGGAAGGCCGGAAAATCCTGGGGATGGACTGATTGATGTCTGAAAAGCCGCTCAAAAAAAATATTAAAAACAGAATACCTATGATGCAATGGGATCATAAAATATTCAGGGTCTATTCCGAAGGTCCTGATTTCGACACCCTGACCGTGGATGTGGATTCGGACAGAGTCGACCATGTTTTCATTGATGATATGAAAGAAGAAGTCGAAGAACTGAGTATCGAAGGGTGGCGTTATATTACAGGATTTGCCCTGGATGATGATTCTTTTTACCTTATGTATAAAAGACCTTCCAAAAAGAAAAAGAATCTGTAATTATTTACTCGTATTCAGATTCCTTTCGATCTTGACTTTAGTTAGGTGGAGAGGTAATTTCCTCTGCTAAAAACATGAGGTCATTCTTTGACTGAATTCATCATAGAAAAAATGCGAAATCACCCAAGGCTTCCAAGCCATGTGGCAATAATCATGGACGGCAATGGCCGATGGGCAAAGCAAAGACACCTTCCCCGGATATCCGGCCATATGGAAGGAATTCATTCTGTAAGAGATGTGGTTGAGGCCTCCGGCGAATTGGGGATCCGTTATCTGACCCTTTTTACCTTTTCAAAAGAGAATTGGAACAGGCCTGTTACAGAGGTTTCCGCACTGATGTCTTTGCTGGTTAAGACATTTCATAATGAAATTTCTGATTTAGACCGGAACAATGTGCGTTTCAATGTCATTGGATGTATCGATGATCTCCCGGAAGTTCCCCGGAGTAAAATGCTTCAGGGAATTGAACAAACTGCGAAAAATACAGGTCTAACCTTGACACTCGCCCTCAGTTACGGAAGCCGGTACGAAATTACAGAGGCTGTCCGGTCCATCGGAAAAGATATTGCCCAGGGCAATCTGGACATTGACCAGATCAATGAATCATTGATTTCATCCCGTTTATATACAAGGGATTTACCGGATCCGGACCTGGTAATCCGGACAAGCGGTGAACTGAGAATCAGTAATTTTCTTTTATGGCAGATTGCTTATTCGGAATTGTATGTAACACCAACATACTGGCCTGATTTTCGCAAAAATGAGTATCTGGAAGCAATTAACAGCTATCTGAACAGAGAGCGTCGTTTTGGAAAAGTCAGTGAACAATTGAATCTGTAGGTGCCCGTGAAACGTAATATCATCCTTTCGGTCCTGCTTCTGATCTGTATATCAGTCAATGCAAATGCCCAGCAGCAGACAATTAATGTTCTTAACGTGACTGTTGTCGGCAATGAAACAGCATCAGAGAATATTATCAAGATCAATTCAGGTTTTGTTGAAGGTGCTATCCTGAACGGGCAGCAAATCCAGGACGGAATCAAAAAACTGTGGCGTTTAAGACTGTTTAGCGATATCAATGTGTTTGTTGATCGGGAAACTCCCGACGGTGTTTATCTGATTATCAGTGTTCAGGAATACCCGAGACTGAATGAAGTAAAATATGTAGGAAATGAAAAGATTAAGACAAAGAATCTTAAGAAAGACATTATTTTTATCCGGGGACAGGTTATTTCTCCTCATGTGATCAATAAAGCGGTAAGGGACATTAAGGCAAAATATGATGAAGAGGGTTATTACAATGCAGCCGTAGATGTGTCAACCAGTCCTGCCGGTGATAATGTCGATCTCATCTTCACCATAGATGAAGGAAAAAAGGTTCGTATCCGGGAAATTGTTTTTAAGGGAAATGAAAATTTCAGCAACTGGACTCTTCAGCGCCAGATGAAAGAGACAAAGGCACGGACCTGGTACCGCTTTTATGTTTCGGGAAAATTTGACGAAGATAAATTTGACGAAGATAAGAGAAATCTGTTAAAATATTATCGGGATCATGGTTATCGGGATGCACGGATTTTAAGCACAAATGTGGAATTGAGTGAGGATAACCGGCGAATTTCTCTTGTTATTACACTTGAAGAAGGCAATCCGTACTACTACGGCGACATTGCCATTGAAGGGAATGAGATTTATAAAACCGATTTCCTGAAGAAAAGCCTTGAGAGCGCAGGAATAGCCAGAGGGGAACCGTATAAGGAGAATGCTTTTGAAGTAGGCCTTGATCTTCGGGTCCGCAGTCCGTATATGGATAACGGATACCTGTATGCCCAAATCGTTCCCGAACTTACACCCAGGGATAAAGATACGCTGGATGTAAAAATAATTATTCAGGAGAATGAAAAAGTATTTATACGCCGCATTGAAATTGCGGGTAATGACAGAACGCGTGATTATGTTATTCGCCGTGAAATGAGAGCATTTCCCGGAGATGTTTTTAACCGGGAAGCTCTGATACGGTCCCAGAGCGATATTTTCAGGTTGAATTTTTTCAGCAATGTTATTCCGGACATTGCTCCCGTCGATGATAAGCATGTTGATCTTGAAATAACCGTGGAAGAAAAATCCAGTGACAGGGCAAATATGTCCATGGGTTACAGTGAGCTTGACGGACTTATCGGGAGTGTGGGGATTGATATTATGAACCTGATGGGAAGAGGACAACAGCTTTCCACAGAATATCAGCGCGGTCAGTCTTACCAGTATATTAATCTGGGATTTTCAGAGCCCTGGCTGTATGGCAGACCCAACTCTGTCGGTGTAAATTTCTATTATTCGGAACGGGGGGCATCCCGTTACTATTCATACCCGTACGACATTAATGTCATTGGTGCTTCTGTTCGCTTCGGAAGACGGTTCCGCTGGCCGGACAGTTATTTTTACGGAAGCTGGAGTCTGAATATGACTCAAAAGAATTATGCCAACATTGATGACGAGATCACGTTTTTGGCTCACAATCCCACCGGTTTAAAAACCACGCGGGGAAATAGTTTTGTTCAGACAATTTTACGCGACAGCAAAAACCGCCCTGAATTTCCCACGACCGGTTCTACCGTCAGTTTTTCTACCAAACTGTCCGGAGGATTATTCGGTGGACATGAAGAATTTGTTAAAAATGAACTGAAAATTAAATGGTGGACACCCGTATTCTGGAAAGTCGTTCTCTATCAGGATGTTTACCTGGGAAATATTAATTCATTTGGAAAATATGCAGTGATTCCGTACGATGAACGTTTCTATATGGGCGGAGCGGGTATGGTAAGTTATACCACGCCTTTGAGAGGATATGAAGACCGGTCCGTTGGTCCGGTTCGCTCTACCAGTTATATGCTGGGCGGGAAAGCTATGGCAAAATACTCGCTGGAATTAAGGATTCCCATATCGGAGAATCCAACCATGTATGTCCTGGCATTTGGTGAAACCGGCCAGGTCTGGAATGCATTCAAAGACGTTCAGATGAATCGCATGGTTCGCAGCACCGGCGTGGGTGCCCGGATTTTTATGCCCATGATCGGGATGCTTGGTTTTGATGTAGGTTATGGATTTGACAATCCTTACGATCCCAATGGAAAACCATACGGCTGGAAAACACATTTTGTTTTCGGTATGCCGTTTT
>DKER01000125.1:0-5886 GCA_002452555.1 Fidelibacterota bacterium UBA6817
TGACTGCCTGTAAACCAAGATTCACGTTTCATATACAGGTTCCCTCATCAGATTAGATGATCCGGTAATTTTTCTGAACTATTCAGGATTTCAAGCGTTTCCTTTTCACGGATCACATGGGATTTGCCATCCATATCAATCAGGATCACATTGGGACGGAAAGTAATGAACTGGAGCCACTGGGTATTGTTATAGGCACCCACGCGACGGATTACATAGTGATCTCCCTTTTTTAAAAGAGGAAACTGGATATGATCACGGATTACGTCAATATTCATGCAAAGAGGTCCGTAAATGGTTGCATCCTCAGTCTGCTCAGAAAAGTGTTTGACAGGTCGTATATCATGTGCGTACCAAAAAGCAGTAAAGAGAAGGTTCACACCGGCATCGATAATAATTGCCCGGCGTCCGTCTGCCATACGTTTATTGGCCACAACTGTTCCAGCAAGCCATCCCGCATCATCTATCAGGGCTCTTCCGGTTTCCAGAATCAGAATGGGCAATTGATCCGGTTTGAATTCTGATTTCATCAGGGCAGAAACGATGGCTTCGGCAAAATCATCAAAGGAAGGTGTTGTGTCCGTTCCGGGGTAATATGCTCCTTTTAACGTATTCTTGGAGGCAAATCCGCCCCCCATGTCTATGTATTTAATTGTATGTTTGTACTTTCTCTGGAGTCCAATAGCAAGATCTGACAGTTTCAACGCAGCTTTTTCATAAGCCTGAGATGTCATCATGTAAGTCCCGATATGCGTATGGAGTCCCAGTAAATCCATTTTCTTACTGACCATTATTCTGTTCAGAGCATCCCAGGCCTCACCATTTTCATAATTGAAACCAAAACGATCCCACTGTGGATAAACGCCTGTATCCATATTGACCCGGATGGCCACTTTGGGACGTTTTTCCATAGTTTCAGCAAGATCAAGCAATTCATATAGTTCATCAAAATGGTCAATATGAATTAAGGAATCATTAATAACTGCCTTTTTTAGTTCATCCCGTGATTTATATGGTCCGTTAAAAATGATTTGAGAACCGGGCACACCATTAGCAAGTGCTTTATCGTATTCGAATCCAGAGACCACCTCAGCCCAGGAACCTTCCTGATGAAATATTTTACACACAGCATTCAAATAATTCGTTTTATAAGACCAGGCAAACTGAACCTCGGGATACCGTGAAGAAAAAGCTCTGTGAGCTTCTTTATAAGTTTTCCTTAGGATTCTTTCAGATAGTACAAATACAGGAGACTCGAATTTTTCAATCAAAGATTCGATAGAAATTCCTTCAATCTCTTCAATGGGTTCCGGCCGAGTGATCATCCCGTATTTACTAGGAATCCCGGCGTTAATCTTTTGAATTATTGGACGTTCAAAAGGTTTTTTTGCCATTTTTTACCTCTATGTTATTGATAATTCTGAATTCTGAAGTCTTAATTCTGAATTGAATTGAGAGTTGAGAGTTTGGGTTGTTTTATCAGGAGTGATCAATTGTTATCACCTTCTGTTCTATACATGTCAATTCTAAGAATACATATGAACATTTTTAAAGTTCTCCGATTATTGAAAATTTTTGAAATTCATCCAGAGAACAAATCATATCATAGGAGTACCGAATAAAAAGCATACCAATCTTATAGGATGTATAAGATTCCACGGAATAATCCATAGCAAGTTTCACCAGTGCTTCAGGCAGATTCTGTCCTGCCCCAACTGCAAGATAAACCCATGCAGGAAGACGCGGGTTGATTTCAATCAGATACAACTCATTCTTATCTGTCCGTATCAGTTCCAGTTCCATTCCTCCACGCCATTGGGTTTTGGCGATAATATGATGTGTCAATTCCAGCATGGCAGGATCATCCAGTGTAATACCGCCCCAGGCTTTACCTTTGTCTGTGATGTATTGCTTTTTCATGGGAACAGCACCGATCGTATTTCCCCGGCCATCTCCCAATGCAACAACATTTACTTCGGTCCCCCGGACAAATTCCTGTACTATGATAGGAAGTCCCCACTTCGAAGCGATTCTATTGAAATATATTTGTGCCTGTTCAAAAGAATATGCAATTGAAGCATCATAAAACTTCCCTTTTATGACCATGGGATAATCATAATCTTCTTCCAGTTCCTTCATTTCTTTTATACTCGTTATAGCTTTGCTTCCGGGAACTTTTACATTATATTTTTCGCCAAATTCAGGAAGATTTGATTTATGGCGTTCCTCGAACTGTTTCAATGTCGGCAAAAAAGTATGAATACCCAGCTGTTTCAGAACCGGTTCTGCTTTCATAAAAGCATAAAGTTCCGAATCAAAATTTGGGATGAGCACATCAATTGATTCCTTTGCATGAATCTCCCGTATCCTTTCTACAAGAATATCAGTCCCTTCTGAGGGATAAGGAACTTTATAGCTTTTATCTACATGATCGTGCATATAGGCACCGGGTTCCAGATTCTCGTAGACAAGGCCTATAATGCGGGGCTCAAAATGTGCCGATTCCCGGATGCCGCGAATAACCGGGATACCCGGTCCGGGACTATCTACATTATTCAGGCCGGAGACGGCAACCGTAATTTTAGTTTTCATCATTGTCATCAACGAGTTGGTATTGCTTTAGGTATCCAAGAAAATCATAAAGATATCTTTCAAGGACACTTTTTTCAACATCATACTTCTCATACATTTTTTCTGTGATGGAATCGATATTTAGTCCCACTTTAAGATAATTAAAAATTTCTATTCCCACCGAATTAAGGGAATAAGAATCTCCACTGACTGGATTAAAAACAAAACCAGTTTCACTCATCGCAATATTTTTTTTCAATTTCATAGGAATCCCTCCGGAAAATTACGCACTGTCAAGGACATTGTGATTTTAATGTCAGGAACATGACAGATCAGCAATTTTGTTTTCATTAATACAAATTTATTAAATAAATAAAAAAAAAACGTGTTTTATGACACATAAAAAAGGGAACCACTTCAAAAGAAGTGGATCCCAGGTATGGAGATGTGAAATATGATCTATTTTATGAATATCATCTTTTTTGTTTGAGAGTACTTTCCGGCTGTGATTTGATATAAATAGATACCGGTGCTGATTTTATTTCCATCCTTATTATATCCATCCCAGACAACAGAATAGTAACCGGCATTCTGAGCCAAATAATTCCATTCAGTTACCGTGTTGCCTTTAATATCATAGATGATCAGTTTAACATCAGATTTTTCTGGTAATGCATATTCAAGGGTTGTGCTTGGATTGAATGGATTGGGATAGTTCTGGGCTAGTTTAAATCCATCAGCCAGTTCTATTCTTTGTTCAACCGAACTAATATTCTGAAGTTTACCCCAATAGGCATTGTTTCCTGCATACAGTTCAGAAGCACGCAGAAAAAGCGTATCACCAGAAATTTCATAAAAATCAACNNAAAGCGGGGATTATTTTCAGAGATCCCATCCAATGGAATTATATCCCAACTATTACCGGAGTCTCTTGATATATATCCTCCTTTACTGGAACCAAGAATAATATTTGCTCCATCACATAATAAAGTAGTCATCACTTCTTCTTCATTATATCCGACTTGTAAAGAATCCCACGTATTGTTTGTATCATCAAAGCGATAAAGTGCCTNNTATGTAATCATGATTGGATTCAAGATTTAACAATAGATTGGCATAATATACATTTAAATCACTCTCAATTGGCTCCCATAATTGTTCCGTGTTATTGAAAACGTATAATGTATTACTTCCGTTATTACGTTTACCGTAAAAATATAGTTGATCATTATGAAAAGTTAAATCATAGGCGTATGTCGTCGTATCCATATTCAGGTCAGTCCAGGTATTCCCCATATTATCACTGATGAAAATGCCATTACTACCTGCAACATACAGTTTATCATTATACCAGGTAATAGAAAAAAGCCTTTCTCCCCAACCACCGACTATTTCTGCCGGTTTAATCCAATTGCTATCGGAATGAACTTTTCTGAATATTTCATTTGAATCAAAGTTTCCACTGCCTGTACTGCCAATGGCAAAAAGAGTATCATGAACATTTAAAACTGAATGAGCTTTAATAGTCAGTCCGCCGCCAAAGTAATCCCAGGTATTTCCATGATCCTTTGTTCCGTATATACCATCTACATTCATAAAGAAGATTGATTCGTTATTTTTTTTAATATCAAGAATTTCCCTGTTAACTTTTGGAAGCCCGTTCAAGGCACTATTCCATGAATATCCCTTATCTGCGGAAATAAAAACCCCCGCATCAGCAGAAACAACTAAATATTGGTCATTACCTGTAATATTTTTCAATCCATATTTGGGTAATCCCAAATCCAGAGTATTCCAGCTTGTTTGTCCTTCTTCAGCATGATAAAACCCCGTTTCACCTTTATAAATCAGCACATAAATATCATCCTGATTAACATAAAAACTTTCAGCTGCATGATAAGGGAAATTTCCCATGGAGACTTTAGTCCAGACAGAATCGCTATCTGTGATATAAAATACACTGTTATAGGTTAAAGCATAAACACGATCCCAGCTTTGTTGCAAACAGTAAAGGGTTTGTTGTTCCAGTCCTGTACGCATTTCCTTAAATGGTTTACCGAAACCGTCTGACAGATGAATTGTGCCACTCATAACATAAATATGGCTATCTGTGCGAATCAAATCTTTTGCACTAAAGTACGTATTAATCCCCTCCATCCAACTCACCCAGTTACTTCCTCTGTCTGTTGAATAATAGAGTGAGTCTTTTGAAGCAATCACCAGTGTATCACCATATGCTTTAAACAACAATACATCATTATAGCTTGGTGTTATCTGAGTAGTGACAAGATGAACCCAGGTTTGTCCCCAATCATTGGAAATATAGAAAGTTCCAGTTCCTGATCTCTCATGATTTAAACCGTAAAGCATTGTACCGGATGTGGCAATTTTACTAACGGCTTTACTGTCATCTGATACAGACAAACGCCATTCACCAAATGGTTCCGGACAATAATGGGTATAGGAGTTCATTCCCTGACTCAGAATTTCATTGTCCTGATTTATATAGGCCTTTTGCATCAATCCATTGCCGGGAGGAACTAGCAGATTCCAATCCCCATACAGATTTATTGGTGATATAATTAAAATGAGTATAACCAATCCTGAGATGGTTTTAAGTATCGTGGAAACATGTCCGTTACCAAAGAATAACTCTTTGAACAGCAAGCGGTCTACAAAATAATTTTTAAACATCTCAACCCTCCCATTATGTTATGTTCAAATAATTCATAAGCGTTTTACAAACATTTATCCTTATCAATGCCTATCTCATTACCTTACAATAGTATTATCAAGCATTCTTAAAGCATTGTATTTAGTTTGCTAATTAAAATCAATACGTCATATGCCATATTTTGATACAGAAGAAACTTAAGATTTATGAAAAATCTATCAAATAATGTGATGTTTCAAAGCTATTTGAACGGCCTGCATTTTGTTATGAACATTCAGCTTTTCATAAATATTTTCAATGTGCTTGCGAACTGTCGCCGGTGCTATAAATAAATTATCAGCGATTTTCTGATAATCCAGTCCCTGGCTTAACTGTTCCAATACCTGAATTTCACGCACGGACAACTTCATATCATTTACTGATTCATTTTGGGAGGCGGTTGATGGTTGTTTTAATATTTTTAAAGTTTTCATAGCTATGGAGGGGGACATTGAAGCTCCTCCATTAAAAACCGTTAGAATTCCTTCATGAATTTTTTCCGGCGTCTCGTCTTTCAACAAGTATCCCGTAGCCCCAGCCAGAATAGATTTGAAAATTTTTTCTTCGTCATCAAAAACAGTCAACATAATTATTTTTATCTG
>DKER01000125.1:5929-6830 GCA_002452555.1 Fidelibacterota bacterium UBA6817
ATGATCTTCATCTAATTTTTCAAGCAATTCCCGGCTGTTTGATGCTCTGAACTTAAACTTAATATCATGGGAAAATATCTCCAGCTTTTCCTGAATTGACCGTGCCAGGGGTTCATAATCTTCTGCTAATGCCAATCGTATTTTATTCATGAACATCTATAAAATAGTGTTAAAAAATATTTACAACAATAAGGCATTTGTCCTATTTATCCGTATCATCAGTGATTATATGACAGCTAATATTTGTACCCTTGTCTGAGCTAAATATAACAAAAACACCGCCAGCATTTTCACATCTGTATTTCATGTTTTTAATTCCTTCTCCAGCTATGCATTTCTGTAGATTAAACCCTCTGCCATCATCTGTGATTTGCATAATAAATCCGTTTTCGGCAACATCAAAAGTAATTTGCACTTGTGTGGCTTCTGCATGTTTTATTGCATTTTGAACAGCTTCCTGTGATATTCTGAAAAGGTTTAACATTTGGAGACTATTCAGAATAGCGGGTTCTTCAATATTGTTTAACACATGAATACGGGGAGATTGTATCGTTTTTTGTATCTGATGTTTATATTCATTCAGTTTTATAATGAGTTTATCAAGCTGACCCTTTTCTTCTTTCATTGCCCAGATGGAAATGCGGAGTTCACGGAGGGTGTTTCGACCAATATTGCTTAATTCACGAAGTCTCTCAGAAGTATTATTTCCACTTTTATTGTATGTCATATTGTCTAAAGAGCTAACAATTAAAGTCAGGTGCGATCCGATATTATCATGTAATTCCCTGGCAATCCGTAACTTTTCCTCGGTTATTTTCTTTTTTAGCCCGGCTTGCCTGATGTTGTTATTAAGTTCCATTTCCTGATGAATCTGTTTTCGTTTGAGAAGTTGAATTTTATA
>DKER01000125.1:6854-9518 GCA_002452555.1 Fidelibacterota bacterium UBA6817
GTACGGCGGCGGATTATAACTTCATTTTCCATTATTTGCCGGTCTTTTTTTTCTGTTTCATAAGCAATTTCAAGTTCGGCAATTTTTGAGTTTGTTTCAATATTCAACAGACTGTCATGATAAGCAATAAAGCTCTTCTGACACAATAATGCTTTTTCAAAATCCCGTTGTAATTCATAAAGGTTTGTCAGTCTTGAATAACAGTAGCGAATAAGTTCCTTATTCTTATTATAAAGGGATTTATCCAGACAATCTTCAAAATAACGGGTTGATGATTCAATATCCCCCATGTTATTATATATTTCTCCATATAAGACCAGATTCAAAGCACGTCCGAACTCACCTTTTTCCTTTTCCCGGTATTTATCTGAATCGGCAAGATATTTCAGAGCTTCTTCATAATCTTTCTTCAAGGCAAATATTCCTGCAATATGATTAAGACTATAGGGGATTCCTGTTGAATCATTTAATGAATGTTTAATTGATAGTGCTTTTTGGTAGTAATACATAGCACTGTCAAGATTGGATTCCTGCTCATGAATTACTCCGAAATTATCATAACTCCCTGCCAGTAACTCCTTTAAATCGATCTTTTCGGCAATGTCAATTCCCAGTTTCATATACTCTTTCGCCCTGGCTAAATCCCGTTGCTTTAATTGATATCCATACTGGGTATATATTCTGGCCAGTTCAGGAAGCATATTTCCATCTTTAAATATTTTTATTGCCCCGATAGCAGCTGATGTGCTTCTTTCGTAATCACCCTTTAAATAATATGCTAAGGATAAATTGAACAGCCCCTCTGCTTCGCCATACTTGTAATGCACAGATCTGGCGATATTAACATTGTGATTCATAGAATCTATGGTTGCTTGAAGATTGGATACAATAAAGTCATAAGAAAGAGTATTTGCTAAATCAATCTCCCTTTTAAAAAGTTCGTTTTCAGCAAATATCTTATTGCCCAAGAGAAGAAAACTAATAAGAATAATTAATACATTCCGACTCATAGGATGGCATTAGTAAAGAGTGTTGTAAATATATTCAAAATAGTTTGACGGGTTTTTTCGGAATATTTTGATAAACAATAGTTAATTCCTTATTACCCCCTGTATTTCTAATTAACATAAGGATTTAGAAAATTACATACAACTGGTTTCATGAGAGCTTTTACTTTAGTTTTTTATTTAATTGAGATATATGTAATCCTTACGTTTTTCCATTTCCACCTAAATCATAACAGATTTCGGGATATTGCAGAGTAGATCGTAAAAATCCAAACTGCATTTCTGCAGGCTTTTTTCTATCAGTCAATCTTATAAATGATCATTATTTCAAAAGCATTACTTTCTGCAAATATGAACGATTATCAAAGTCTGTCCGAACAAAATAGACACTGGAAGCCAAATCATTTACATCCACCGTGACGTAGTGTGTTCCTGTCCCAAACACACGGTTTACAACTGTCATTACATTTTGTCCTGTCAGCGTGTAAAGTGCCACCGTAACCTGCATAGGCTCTGTTAGTGTAAACGGCAAGGTAAAACTTGCATTGAAAGGATTGGGATAGACCGGACTCAGAGAATAACCGTCTGCCACAATTGCTCCCTCAGCCTTAACCTTAACCTCAACCTCAGCCTGCCGGGTTTCACGGCCTTCATAATCCACATCATACAGGGTGTAAATGTATGTCATGCCAGGTTCGACCGTCTTATCCACCCAGGAATACTGTGTCGTTTCCGTTGTTGATCCCTGCCCTTTAAGGGCATCATCCGTGGCGAAACCGGCAATAACACACCGGGCATGCCCGGTCCCTGCGGTTTTTTCGGTATCAACTGGACGGGTTTCAAACCCGTCTCTGATCTCGAACCTCACACCTTGCTCCTCGCGACTCAGGACAAACCCCTGATTTTCTATTTCAGCACTGGTTTCCCATTCGAGTACCACGCTCCCTTTTATCACATCAGCCGTGAAATACGTCAGTGTAACCGGGAGCGAATTATCATTCACATTGCTGCCGACGCCAAATTCTGAAAAGCCACCAAGGTCGCTGCGGTGCAGGACGGGAACTCCATTGCTGCCCGTACCCGCAACATGGGAACCGTCCAGTGTCCAGGCGCTTTCGCTGTCCGCACGCTTCAGAACGCGCAGGGTGCTGTAATCGGAAACACCGCCGAAACCTTCCGCGGTGATGTCCAGATCGTACGTTCCTCCCGAAAGACCGTCGGCGGCGCTCAGGGACCAGTAACCGTCCGGACTGACCGTATTGACCGTGTAGTCACCGTCACTCAGAGGTAGTCCGTTACTCCCCGGATCGGAAGCCGTAAAACCTGCCGTCAGCGTGCCGCCGGTGGACGGAGCCGATGTATAGCTGAGATTGACGGGGCGGTAATGGCTCGCGGTGCCCATGGGGAACAGCACATCATCCACCGTTGAAGCTGCCAGCCAGCGCTTGAAATTCCCGATGATCTTTCCGTTTGTATAAGTGAGCGTGCCAACGCTTTCCGCAGATGAACCCAGCGTCAGCGTATTGGAACCCGTTGACAAGGCACCTTCGCTGAGGATGAGATCACTGCTTGCGTTTACGCTTGAACTAAGCGTTACACCGGCGCTGTTTTCGATGTTCAATTGTCTCACCGTCGCGGGAAGTCCGTTGCCTGTGAC
>DKER01000031.1 GCA_002452555.1 Fidelibacterota bacterium UBA6817
GAAGAAAATCATCAATAAAATTATCCCCTTCTACAAACTGCCTGTATGTGTGGTGATTCAGTGCCGTAGTCAGGTCGTTGAATCGCCCCGTTGAATCTGTATCCAGAACAATATATTCTGTCGTCTGTTTATTCAGGGTTTTGTATGTATTCGTAACCGGTATGCGCCGCACTTCATACCCGTGCCAGTGAGGGCGCACATCGGCTTCCACATTCTGCGAGAGTAATGCAGGATTATTGTATCTGAGGAAATTATTCATCTTGGTCTGAAGGAAAGGGTCATGCTGAAAAAGGGTTTGGATCTGATCCCGGTCATTGAGGGATGTCTGAAAAATATCCACGGCATTAGCCACGTTTTCAAGGGGAATATCCAAATCGGCAAAGGGTCCGGGGACAATCAGGCGAAGTCCGGTTTCCGGTTTGCGTTTCGGTAATATAGCATCCAAAATTGTTTTTTTAGGTTCAAGCGAAATGGTTTTGCTTGTATTAAACTCAGGATGCACTACGGCATCCCATAATTCATAGACTGCATCAATTTCTTTCCGGCTTTCGTAATAATTGTACTTGATAAAAGCGTTTAGTTCTTTGAAGCCCACAGATGCTCCGAAAAGATCCACCGCTGCCTGACCATCCCGGGCCTGAACGCTGACCTGATTGCTGCCGTCCCAGAAAAGAAAATCCAACAAAGTTACCGGTTTCTTTTTGTAAAGCACCTTCAGGGTGACCCGGCGTTCATTATCAACCCGCTCATCCATGACGGTTTCAAAAGTAATGTTTCGGGAGATTTCATTGATCCGTTCCGGAATGGCTGTCGTCAAATTTACCCCCCTGACAACAACCTGGGTTTCCGGAACAGAGTTCAGGAGGAGTCTTGAGAAATACAGAAGTTTGATTGCCTGGGAAATATTCAGCGTGTTGGATTCGTGGATCAGGGCATTCCGGTAGAGTTCATATGCCAATTCTTTGCGTTCGTTAAAGATCGTATTCAGTTCATCTTTGTGAATATAGGCAAAAGAGCGGATTCGCATTCCTTCCGGCCGGTTGATGAAATGGACGTTTTTCAGGGTGGCCGTGGCATGGGTTTTCAATATAGTCTCTACCTGATCTTCAGCATTCCCGTTTTTCTCAACCGTTTTTCCCGTAAATGACGATGAGACCGTTATGGAAATCTTTTTAATCAGATCCGCTATTGCCTGATCCTGTGCTTCGGCAGCCACCGATGCAACACTTTCACCCCAGTAATACTTCGGGTTATTGCGAATACTGTATATATCCGGCTGTTGAGCCTGTACAAATGTAGCAGCAACAATCAAGACGACTATGCATTTCTTCATGCTTAACCTCATAAGGTTTCTGTCCAATATTAAAGGATATGATAATAAAAAACAAGACTTCCCGATGATTTTTCGGTTGCGGTTAGTACATTTTGCAGGTAAAATTTATGCAATAATAATTTATGTAATGGTTCAAATTATTATGACGTCTCGTAATGCAATAATAATAACTGTTTTTTGAGTGTTGGGAGGTTATATGCTGAGAAAAGCTGTCATTCCAATTCTAATATTAAGTGTCTGTATAAATGCCCAGCAGTTGCCCCAAATGCGGGTCATTGATACGCCGAGACGTCTCCCCAATGAATTTGTGGGATCACAGCACCGGGACGTCAACGGCCGGATTGCGGCAGCGGTCAAGGTTATAAGCGACATGGAGGGATTTTCTTACCAGTCTTACAACGGGATAGTCAAGATTGAGCCTTCACCCGGATCCGACATGGTGTTTTTGCAGCCGGACGAGCGGGTTTTGGAGATCTACAAATCCGGATATGAACCGTTGAAGGTCATTTTAAGCGACTACAGCATACGTCTGGAAAGCCGCCAGATATGGGAATTGAAGGTGACGGGGGAGAAGAAGCCGGTCAATGTAACAATATTAAGCAATCCGCCGGATGCGGAGAAGATATTGGACGGGGAATCGTTGGGGACGGGTGAAACCTTCAGGATCGTTCCCGGTGAGCATGAATTGCGGCTTAGAAAAGACGGGTATCGGGGGATGAGCCAAATTATAACCGTAAATGAAGAGAATACCCTGTTCCGGGGTTACACTCTTAAACAGATAGACGTCACGGCTGTAACCATAACAACGACGCCGTCTGAGGCAGACATCTATGTGAACGGGGTATTGCGAGGTCAGTCATACTGGAGTGATTTTCTGTTTCCGGAGGAATATGACCTTCGAATCATAAAGCCGGGGTATCTTGATGTAATTGAAACAGTAGCCATCAAAGAAGACGTTCAGAATGATCTGGTTTATACATTGGTTAAAAACGCAGCAATCCTTGATATTACGTCCCGGCCATCAGATGCCCGGATAATAATCCATGACCAACAGTATAGTCCGGGGCGCATAGAACTGGTTCCTGGTACGTACACCCTGCGCATCCTTCAAAGCGGTTATCTTCCACAGGAGGAAGAAATAACGCTGAGACTGGGAGAAACCGTAACCCGAAACGTCACTCTTGTAAAAAACGTGGGAACACTGAGCTTGCGCATAAAACCGGACGATGCGGATGTATGGATCAATAAAACCGCCTATGGAAGAAAGCGCATTATTGAATTGGCACCGGGAAGCTATCAGCTGGAATACAAAAGGGACGGATACTTTACCCAAACGGAAAATGTGATGATCAGCCAGGGAGTAAGTGTTGAGAAGAGTATAGAGTTAATACAGCAAACGGGCAGTTTGCAGTTTAAGGTGATCCCTAATAATGCATCGGTGGTGATGTTACATCCATCAGGCAACC
>DKER01000049.1 GCA_002452555.1 Fidelibacterota bacterium UBA6817
AATTAAGGAATGATGAATTTGGCTTGGAGGAAAATTGATGTCTTATCTTGTACATCCTGAACATCCATGTTAAATAAAAAATGAAAGTAATATCCATGAAAAACGAAAAGACGATTTACGATGAGATATTCCGTCTGAGCTCTGGCAAGGGGCCGGGAATTGTGGTAACTGTTGTAAATAAAACAGGGTCTGGACCTGCAGAATCCGGGACAAAGATGCTGGTGTATCCCGATGGTTTAACCATAGGAACCGTAGGCGGCGGAGCCATAGAAAAGTTGGCTGTGGAACGGGCGCTTGCACTTTTTAAAGAAAAAAAGAACCATTTGGAAGAATTTATTTTGCAAGATACCGGAGAAGGGACACGGACAGGTATGATCTGTGGCGGTACGGCAACACTGTTTTTTGAATATTATGCTCCCATACACCATGTCTATATTTTTGGAGCGGGACATATTGGCAGGGCTTTAGTCTATCACTTGAAACCCTTGGATTATTTTATAACTGTTGCTGATGACCGCGAGATTGTTTTAAATACTCTTCAGGGAGCCGACGAAAAGGTTCATGGTTCTTTTGATACTGTATTATCCGACAAGGCAATTGAACCGGACAGTTATTTTATTATCGCCACCTATGAACACCGGGCAGACAATCTTGTATTAAACCGGATATTTAGAGAAGGGTGGAATCCCCGTTATGTCGGTATGGTGGCTTCCCGGCGAAAGCAGAAAATTATGCTGAAGGAATTGAAGAAAGCTGTTCCGGAAGCAGATACAGATGTCTGTTATATTCCTGTGGGACTGGATACCGGCGGGGGATTACCGCATGACATCGCTATTTCAATCGTTGCTGAAATTCAAAAAATTCGCTATCAATCTAAAGGTGAACATCTGCGGGATATGGGATGATTTTTATTATCACCGGTGGTATCAATACCGGCAAAACGACAAGGATGCTTGAGTTATTTAAGGAACATCCCCTGGGAGACGGATTTGTTTGTCCAAAAATTTGTGAAAATAACAAATTGGTCCGATATGATATCCGACATCTCCGAACGGGTCAAACCATACCTTTTGCATATCCTTCCGATACCATCCCGGAAAATTGGGTTGAACAAATCCGCTACGGGAAATACACATTTTCTGTTCAGGCATTCTACTTCGCGAAAGCCATTGCAAATACGTGCCTTGAAAATCATATTTCCCCGTTTTTCCTGGATGAAATCGGTCCTATCGAGCTGGATTTACATCAGGGGTTTTATTCTATTCTGAAAAAAATTAAGATTCTTGACATAGATTTCTATATCAGTGTTCGGAAAAGCAGAATACATGACCTTGCAAATTATTTTGATTTGAAAAAAACAAACATTATTCATCTTTGAACAGAAACTTTTTTTCTAACACATTAATTTTAATTATTGGTATGTTCTTTATAGTAATCTATCATCTTATTATAGATTGATATTCCTACAAATAATTTCAAAACATGGAAACACCGATATTCTGAATATACATGTTTGAGAATGATGAATTCTGAATGATGAATTCTGAATTGAATTAGAGGATGATGAATTTGGGTTGGAGGAAAATAGATGTCTTATCCTGAGCATCCTGAATATCTATGTTTGAGAATGATGAATTCTGAATGATGAATTCTGAATTGAATTAGAGAATGAAGAATTGGGGTTGGAGGAAAAAAGATATCTTATCCTGTACATCCTGAATATCTATGTTTGAGAATGAAGAATTTGGGTTGAGGGAGACATGTATGCTTTATCCTGTATATCATGCAAATCCATGTTTGAAAAAATTTTATTATCAGTGTTAAAAATAAATATTTGAAGGAGAATCATGAATAGCTATGATTTCAGATCGAAAATGAAGTATGCTGATCTAACTGAGGTCATTCTTCAATGTGCTTTTGATGTCATTAATGAACTTGGGGCTGGATTTTTAGAGTCTGTTTATCAAAATGCACTTTCATTGGCTCTTATGCAGGCAGGTCTCTACGTGAATATGCATTATCCGATTAATGTCATATTCCGAAAAGAATCTGTTGGCGAATTTTACGCAGATATTCTTGTTGATAAGAAAATCATTGTAGAATTAAAAGCAGTAAAAGAGTTGGCGCCGGAACATCAGGCACAAGTGATAAATTATCTGAAAGCTACAGGAATAGAAGTAGGTCTGTTAATTAATTTCGGTAATCAAAAATTACAGTATAAGCGTTTAATACGTAATTTGGATTTTGAAAATAAATTCTGAGACATCAAACAAATGGTTTCTGGATCATCTTGAGGATCAGGAAATCACCCATACTCTCAAAGATAGGCTCGATATAGCTGATTCGGAAAAAATTGTAAATATTGCAGAGGCGCTGACGTCCCTGATGCAAACGATTTAACGTCTCACATAAATTATTCTTTATTACACAAAGAAAATTATTCGCAATTTAACAGGACATGTTGAAATTCAAACGTTTAATGCACTATATTGATCTATGAAATGCAACGCGAATGTGTTCTGTAAAACCTTTTATTAAATTATTCAAAGGAGAATTGCCATGGATTCAAAAGCTTCCCCGGGAAATGCCAAATTGGGCGTTGTTCTTACTTTTTTAAGTCTGGTTGGATTTGTCTGGATTTTTGAATGGGCTTCTGTAAATGCCTGGAATACTATTCTTCTTATTTCTGAAATTATTCTGATACTCATTTTTATTGTCGGGTTCCTGCTCAGTGCTATCAAAACAAATGCTTTTAAATATGTTAACACATCAATAAAAAACCAGGAAGAAAAGGAATCTGTTGTTATTAGCAGGGCGCTTAAAGCCGGCTATGCCCTGTTTTCACTGATTGCATTATGCCTTTTAATTATCTTTGCAATAATCGGTAAACCTGTAAGTATTGTCATGGCTGTAGCAATGATTCTGCTTGCCTATCTTATTCCCATTTCCTTTATTGCATGGACAAATAACAGGCAGTAAGCTTGCATATTAAAATCGAGGCATATGTGATTCTTGTATAGGTTTGAAACAAAGAATTCTTACTAAATTTTTCTTTTATTCAAAGAAACTTTATTGCTTTCATTTAATATAAATAATAAACATTCAACAGGAGTTAACATATGAGAGATATAATTCTAAATAATTTGCAGAATCCTGATGGACTTGAATCACTTTACCGCAATGATCCCGGAGCGTTCGCAGCGTCATTCATGGAATTACCGGAGGAATCGGTTGGGGAAATAAGGGGTTTTTGGATAGCCCGCTTTAAAGCGGATAGTTTGTATTCAAGTAAAAATGAGACGTATAAAATAGAAACAAATACATCCTTGCCAATATTGATACTCCTAATTGTAATAAGCGGAACGATTGCAAAAATCCCCGATTTAGCTCATGTGGCCGAATCTTATTTTTATCCCCGCTTTCTGGGTTATGCACTGTTTCCCTTTCTTTCAGTCTATGTCATGATTCGTAACGGATTCCGTAAAACTGTCTGGGTTCCGGTATCAATTCTTTTTCTGATCAGCAGCGTATATGCCGCATTGTTACCTGCACCGGACCAATCACAGACCGCTTTGATTGCATTGATCCACCTGCCCTTTTTTCTCTGGTTTCTCACAGGATTTGTCTTCGTTAACGGAGACATGAAAACGATTGAAAAACGTGGCACTTTTCTTGATTTTAATGGGGAATGGATGATATATACAGCCCTTCTTGCATTTGCGGGCTTGATCCTAACCGGAATTACTGCCGGGCTCTTCTCTCTGGCAGATGAATCATTGTTTGAGTCCCTGATGCCATGGATCGCCCCCTATGGCATCGCTCTCTGTCTTTTGGGCGGTGCTCATCTGGTCTTTCTCCGTGAAAAAAATACAGAGTCGATGGCGCCTGTCATCGCCCGTATTTTTACTCCCCTTTTTCTCCTGACTCTTCTTGTCTATCTGAGTATTGTCCTCCTGAAAGGCATGAATCCTTTTATGGACAGGAATACCCTTATGGTTTTCAATGCTATGCTTCTTTTGATCCTGGCCATGGCAATCTTCAGCCTCCGGGAAAGTGAGATTTTTAAGAACAGTAAATATCAGGATTTTATCCTGACCGCCTTGCTCTCTGTCGGGCTACTTTTGGATCTGACAGCCCTGTCTGCCATTCTTTTCCGCCTGGGATCCTATGGACTGAGTCCAAACCGGATCGCCGTATTGGGATTAAATTTGATTATCGCCGGCCATGCATCAGGACTTCTTTATGACATGATCAGGAAAGTTCAAGGGACAAAAGATCTTCATCATCTCCGGTACAGGACTAACCGATATCTCACTGTTTATGCCGGATGGACTGCTTTTATGGTATTTATATATCCCATTTTATTCAGTTTTAAGTAAATATGTTGAGACGTTGAAAGGTTTAGACGTTGAGGCTCGCTGCGCTCGCTGTAGTCAGTCGGCAGTCGGCAGTCGAAAGTCGGCAGTCGAAAGTCAAAAGTCAAAAAGTCGATTGCCTGCCCTGTAAAATAAGTCCCGATTTATTGGGATATTTCACGGGGGATTGAGTAGATGATTGGATGCTTGAACACTGCAACGCGGTGCTTGAATCTTCCAATAAGAGCCTTCCTCCGCGTCTCTGCGCCTCTAAAATAGAAAAAACATTCTCCGCGTCTCCGCGCTCTCTGCGGGAGGAATATGGCAGTCGAAAGTCGAAAAGTTGATTGCCTGCCCTGTGAAATAAGTCCCGATTTATTGGGANNATATTTCACGGGGGATTGAGCAGATTGAATTGATTGATTTGATTGGATGATTAGATGCTTGAACACAGCAACACGGTGCTTGAATCTTCCAATCAAAGCCTCCCTCCGCATCTCAGCGCCCTCTAAAATTGAGAAAAACATTCTCCGCGTCTCTGCGTCCTCTGCGGGAGGAATATGGTAGTTTCATTCTATAATCCGGCTCAATAATTGTTTTGCATCGTGTTTTATGATAATCGTATCTTTTGAATAATCTTTTGGTTGTATTTC
>DKER01000133.1 GCA_002452555.1 Fidelibacterota bacterium UBA6817
TCGCCTTCCATAGTGTCCAGCCCCGGAGGAATATAACCGCCGGTCTGCGCTGTAATATTCTCAAGAACTTTCATAAAAGCTTTGTAATAATCATCATATAAGGCTTGTATTCTGATCGTTTCAGCCGCATCACCCAGCATATCAGCCAGATAAACGGCATTTTTCAGTCCAATAAGCGCCCAGAAATTATGACCGGTAACATGTCCCGAAATATTCTCGTTATCTCCCGGAGTAGTAACCGGTATAAGGTTTAGAGGGTCCTCATGACGCGCTGATTCAAGCCAATCAACCGCCCTGACTATTGCAGGAAATACGGTTTCAGCAAAAACCCGGTCACCTGTCATTTGCACATAGTTACCGTAGGCCCAGAGTGTTTGGCCGAAACCGTCGTATTGGCCGCCCTGTGAGACAAAATTTCCGTCCTCCCTTTGCCAACAGGAAAAAAAATCAAGGATCTGGCGGGCTTCAGTGCTGTAACCAGTGAGTGAATACATGTGAGCGAAAAAGGCCGCATCCCTCAACCAGAAATTATCGTATTGAAATTCATTGACTTTCTGAACATAGTCCGAATCGATTTTATCGCGTGCAATCAGACTGTTCACAAGGCTTGCTTTAAAGGTGTTTTCAACTTTCTTTTCAGGTAAGTCAATGATCATTCCGCTTGAAAGTTTTTTCTCCCAGAACGAAATTACCTGATCAAGAGCTGTGTCGAAATCAGCCTGCATGATATCACGGGCATATACAGAGCTGGTATCGACGGGCATATAGGGAAACTTAAAATCGAGCGTTGCTTTTTCGCCGGGTTTCAGCGTGAGAGGATACTGAACGATACCCACAGGCGTAGTAGGCAGAACATACAACGTCATTTCACCTTCTGCCGGCGGTTCGTTATACCCCATTTTCCATGTTAGATATTTATGAACTTTTTCCCGGGGAGAAAAAGTATACAGCAGTTTATTGTCATATAAAACGACGTCGTTCAGATGAAGGCAATGCCAGTCCTGGCTAAATTCCAATCCTGCCTGCTCAAATTCCCCTTTTTTTTCCGGAACGGCAGGTCTGCCGAAACGGTTATCACCTACACCCCAGTCCGTATTCGAATCATTTTGATATCGGATACCGGTTGCAAACCAGGCAGTTCGCAAATCTTTATTTCCGTTTTCAGCCGTAACCCGAACAAAATTGACCAGAGGACTGTCCGGATTTCCGTCAAGAGTTGCTGCAAAAATAGTCCACTCGTATTGAAAACCGGAATTTTCAATGGAATACCGGACAACCGGTAGATAACCGTTGAGTAATGTTTTAACCCGTTTTTCAGTAGGAACAGGGGGATTGCCGATAAAAAACATCATTTCTCCGGAACCGGTATAAAGATATCCTTCAGGACTTATAAGAGTTCCTTCCCTGCCATCCATAACGCCTATCTGATCCGTAGGTTTGCTGAAATAGCAAAATGGTTCTTTGGGATCATCAATGGCAGGATTCAGCATTTGTGCTGTCAGGTTCCACATCGGAAACAGTATGATAAACAATATTCGTGATATTTTTTTCATATCCCTTCCTATTGTGGCAGTGTCCAGTCTGAAAGCATTACATTCATGTGAACGTCATCCACTATTTTTTTTCCCTGTATAATCTTCCATGTAAGGGTATGAATTTTCTCCCCTTCCTCAGAAGGAGCAAAGTAGAATGTTTGAACCGGGAGGGTTTGTCCGGCATCGACAGTAAACTCACCATTGGCAGAAAGAGCCTCCCAACCTTCGGGCAGATCTGCATTGAGTTTTAGAGTAAGGGATTTTTTTTCGTTATTAATCAGAAGAAGAGGAACATGAAAATAACTTCCATAAGAAATTGTTATTTCAGGTTCCAGCAATTCGGACAGATGTCCCAGATTATGAGCCTGCCAGAAGTGCCGATAATAATCAAAAACACCGCCCAATTCAATCCGGACGCCATCCTGATCATTTATCGGCGTTCCTGAAAAACGGTCATTACTTACCGTATTCCTGCCAATTCCTTCGAAAACATCACCATCCGGCCGGCATTTCACAACGGCTTTTCCAAAGATCAGTTGAAACTTTTCAAGCCATGAAATCATCGGTTGCCATTGCCCGGTTTTCAAGGCTTCTTCAGCCATATCTGCCACAAAGCCCTGGGTTTTGTGAAAAATATTCAACTGTGCTGCCAGTTCAATAAAGGGTTTTCCTTTTGTCTGTGACACCGTTGTAACATCAAAGGCAGGACCCGGTGCTTTTAAAGGTTCATCACGGTCAGAAAAAAAGTATAATTTTTTCACTTGCCATGGCAGAAGCCCTTCGTAGAAATTATTTATATCCTGGATTTCTCTGGGGTATCCTAATTGTGCGGGAAAAATCGCAGGATTTCCGGCAAGATCAAACGCTTCTGTCGCAAGAACCCCTGCTGCCTGATGATCTCCGTGATTTTCGCCGGCAGAAAAATGGGGGAGCCATGTAATTATGATGTCAGGCTGAGTCAGGCGAACATAGCGAACTAATTTTTCAAGGGAGGCGCCATGGGGCAGATTTTGCAAAGAGTGAAGAACATCCTGGCCGGGTGTATCCACACCATCCAGAAACCACACATTAGAAATATCGAACGCATTCAATGCCTGACGGACTTCAACTTCACGGATGGCACCCATGGCATGATACTGTTCTCTGCCATACGTATTTCCTCCGCCTTGTCCGCGGTTGGTATAAACCGCTGCAATTTTTTTCCCGTCATCAAAAACCCATTTAGCCAATTGACTTCCGATGGCAGTTTCATCATCAGGATGAGCCAACACAAGAAGAATATCGGCTTTAAAGCGGGAATCCGGGGATATCGTTTGGGAAAATCCCGCAGAAACTGTTAAACAGGTTAGAATTAGAAAGTATTTTATTGGATTGCCTGATAATTTCTTCAGTCTTCGCTTCATGTCGATAGTCCTTTTATGTTCTTATAACGGTATTAATTCTGCTGATTTTTACCCGGGGCTCCCGGATTTTGAAGATCCACCACACAGAGGCAAAAAGTCCTCCCAATCCTGCAATAAGAAAAACGATATTGTATCCAAAACGGTTTGCCAGAACACCCCCGACAAGTCCAAGCAGGATAAAGGGACTTGTAACCATATTTGCTACCGCAATATACGTAGGGCGTTCTTTTTCACCGCTGAATTCAGCAACGATTGAATGGCGGGAGACCTGAATCAAACTCATAACCAAAGCATCCAGAACAAAAATGATATAAACACAAACAATTGACCGGGCTTTTATTGCCAGGATTGAATTTATAAATATCACGAATGAAGCCGTAAGAAGATTTATCTTATGTCCAAATCGATCGCCCAGGGATCCCGAAATCAGGTTCCAGAGGACCATCCCCCCCATTAATACAATTGTAAACGTTCCGGTCATATCGCTTGACAAATCAAAGCGGTGAATGGCATTCAGGATATAAAACGGTTGTGCTATCAGTCCTACCAGCATAAAGCTGTCAGCAATCAGAAAATTAAAAAAATTTTTGTCAGAGGATAACAATCCAGGCAAGTCCTTAATATACTGCTTAAAATTCAAAGGCTTAACGGTAGCATTCGGTTCTTCTTCTTTTAAAAGTATCAAAGCGAAATAGGATATCGACAACATTACCGAAGCCAGCAGAAACAGATAACCGAAATTATTGGGAAAAGGATATTTACCCAGGATATACCTGACCGACCAACCGCCAAGGATACCGAGAAGGGCACCTGAAACAGCCCGTAGTGCAAAAAGCCGTCCCCTCAACGTCACGGGAGTGATTTTTGAAATTAAGTCGAACCATCCCGGAAAGTTCACGGCACTTGCTATGGCTGCTCCCGTAAAAATTGTAAAAAAAAGCAAAAGTCCTTGTCCGGGTGTCAAATGATTGATCAGGAAAAAACTGATTATGGCAAGCAAAAGCCATGGAAGTCTCTGAAAAAATGCCGTTTTAAGCATAAAAGCTTTCTTAAACTGCAGGTGTCTGACATAATTAGAAAAAAAAATCTGAGGAACGCTGAAGCCGATTACCCATAAAACCTGAAGCATAGATACGGCCAGATTACTGCCTCCAATATTTCTTATAAAAACCGGCAGAACCGTTACTGTGGGAACAAAACTCATCCCAAACGCAAAAAAGGAACCGTCAATCCAATTCATAAGAAAATTTCTGCGGATTACCGGTTTGGAAAAAAGCTCATCACGGAATAGTCTAATCACAATAAACGTTTACCTCCCCGGGTTTTAATGAAACGGAAAAGGTCCATTCTGAATCGCCATGTTTGACTGAGAGTTTTTCTGACGAAAATTCTTCAGTGAGAATCGATGGCAACGGTTGTTTTAAAGTCACATCGGCGATGACGGCTTTTGCCTGAAGATTTCTGACGATCAGCATTGTTTTTTGCGCGTTGTCCTGAATTACATCAACCCTGATTTTTGCTGGAGGATTGATCCGTGGTACGGATATGCCGGAATATTTTTTCATTATCTGAGCAAAAAACCGGGCATTAGCATCCACATTTTGTGTAAAAAGCGGGAGAAAAACATATGAACCGACAAGAATTGCATACCCTTTACCTGTACCGGCTGCTGTGATCGCCGGTGAGCCGTCGGGGAAAAAGGCCAGTACATCCGCTCCTTCCAGAATCAGTCTTTCCTGGACTATAGAGCCTTTTATGTATTCGTGATTCTCATTTATCATTTCATCTACAGGAATAATATCAATCAAATCGTTTGTTTTCACCGGGTCTACAACCCCCTGCCTTGCTTTAAAAATATGGTGTAATCCGTGGCCGGGAACAATTCTTTCATGGTGTCCCTCTTCACGGTTCCATCCGGCAAAATAACTTTCACCGATCAGAAGTCCGCCTGCTTCCACCCATGAGCCGAGCAATGCACAGACTTCACGGCTGATCAGATAGGGAAACGGAATAATAATCGTTTTATAACGATCCAGAAGAGATGGATTTATGTCTGCAGGATGAATAAAATCTACAGAATAATTATTTTCATAGAGGGCTTTATGAGCTCCGAGGAGTGCATGAGTGGCTGTTTTTTCGTTACCGGTTGATGCCCATGAGAAAATCTGGTTTTCAGGATTATATAAAATTGCCGTTTCTGCAGATTTGGGAGTCCCGCTCAGAATTAAATCTGAATGTTTCCTGAGTGATTGACCAACCCGTGCAAACGCTTTCAACCAGGGCGTTTCTTTTCCATCCAATGTGGTTAAACCCCATGCAGGCGCTTCACGGCCCAAGATTTCCGGGCGATACTGCCAAAATATAAATCCTTTCAGATTTCCTGCAATTCCACTGAAAATAAAGCGTTTTATGTCATTGTCATTGATTGATTTCGGCATATCCAGCGTATATCCGTTCAACATAAGCATTTCAGCTGAAATAACCGGTTTCCCTTTTGCACAACTCCGGAGAACATCAATCATACACGGATCATCCATCTGTGTAAACCCATGCAGGTCTCCAAAACGGCCAACATTCCAGGGATCACTTGCCGTTGACGTTACCGGAAATCCCTGAATAAACACATGATGACACATTAAGGGATGTTTTCCCTTGTCAATTGCCTGCGTCTTTTCAAATCGCTTTTTTACATTTTCTCCGAGTGTATGGACAAAGAACATTCGCCAGTCAACAATATCATTAAATGTATTCCGCGTCAGTGGCAGTTCTGCGTCACGAAAAGATGTATAATTTCGGTTCCAGGATACATTTAACTGTTCAATGCTTTCATACCGGGATTGAAGCCATGTTTTAAATGTTTCACGGCAGTTTGAACAATAGCAGAGCATATCACCGATTTTTTCTGCATTATCAGCATATTCACGCATTTCTGCCATACTGCTGGTCAGTTCAGGTTCACTCCCGACATTCCAGACAGCCAAAGCCGGATGATCTTTATAACGGTTAACCGTTTCTTCCAGAAAATGAAAAAAATGGGACATGACGCCATCGTGATTAAAACAGTATCCCAATCCCCCGATTTGGCGATGGGGTTGCGTCTGGGGTCCCACCTTTCTTCCGGAAAGCGTCACCATGGATGCATCGGGATATTTATCATAGATCCAGGCAGGGGCAACATCAAATATCGTGTTTAGCATAACTTTCAAGCCATAGCGTTCTGATAAGTCCATGAGTTCATCGATATCATCAAAATAAAAAGCATTTTCAGCCGGATGATTCCAGCGCCATTGGACCCAGAATTTGACAAGATTGAAACCATAGTTTTTCATCCGTTTAAGATCCCGCTCCCAATCTTCCCGAAGCGGTGAAGGTGCCCGGTAATATTGGGAACCGAAGGGCAAAAAGGATTCTTTTGAATTCTTGAACATAGTCAATCCCTAATGAATGATTTTAATAATCAGATGTTAAATGACAAACTGAGAGAGGTATTTTAAACCCAGTTTCAGGCCGGTCTGCACTTTTTCCACAGACCCTTCCCAAACCGGATCCTCATGTTCGATAGACAATACATAATCATACCCGAATTCCTGTAACGTGCGGACTACCAGTCCCCAGTCTATCTCCCCCGAGCCGGGCATGCGGTATCGCCACCATCCCGATTTCCACGGAACCGGATCAATCTGGCGGCCGAAAATACCATACTGATATTCTCCGACAGGGAGCATTTCAGTATCTTTAGCATGGGCATGAAAAATTTTCGGTGCAAAATCCTTGATAGCCTGAATATAGTCTATGCCTAACCAAAACAGATGTGACGGATCAAAATTCAATCCAAAATTATCTGAGGGAACTTCATTAAAAAGTGCTTCCCACAGTTCAGGTGAATAAGCATAATTACCGGGCAAGCCAAATTTCACCCAGTTTTCCATCGGACAGTTTTCAATCATCAGTTTTACATTTCTGTCTTCGGCATATTTCACCAGATCCCGGAAAACCACACCAATTTCTTTCATGTTTTCACCGGGAGTTTTATCCGGTCTTGCGCCAACAAATGTTCCCACACATTGTACATCAAGCATTGAAGCAGTATTTATTACATGCCGCAGGTGGTCATGAAACGATTTGCGCAAAGACAAATCCGGATGGAGGTTGTTATCATAATATGCAAATCCGGATATTTCCAGATTATTGGCTAAAAAAAGCTCTTTAACCCGTTCAGCATCATCTTTTGTAAAGTTAGCCGCATCTATCTGTCCTGCCTGGTAGTCGCGATCCGATGTTACAGGCCAGGCAGCCAATTCCAAAGATTTATATCCCTGTTCAGAAGCCCACTGCACGATTTGCTTCAAACCAAGTTGCGGCAGACAAGCTGTTAAAAAACCTAATTTCAATGGTTTAGCTCCTTTCGTTTTTATTATTCAACGTTTACCCATATTTTTTGACTGCTGCTTTTGAGTATGGCTTCAACAATGCGGTTTTCCAGAAGACCATCTGTAAACGTTGGAAAATTCACCGGTATTTTCTTAATTAATGTTGCATAGAAATTGAGGAACAGGTTCTTAAATGCATCCGGATATCCTTCCGGGTGACCGCCGGGATAATGGATAAAATCTGTGCTTTCTCCTTCCAGCAGTGATGAATCCTTAACCAAAATTTCATTTGCTTTATTTCGAAAACCCATTTTCAGCTGATTGGGTTCTTCCTGATCCCACTGCAGCGACATTCGACTTCCGTCAATTTCGATTTTAAAACAGTTTTTGTGTCCTGCACTCACCTGAGAAACCGTAAATACTCCTTTAGCGCCGCTTTCCAGACGAAAAAGAACCATCCCTACATCTTCTGTTTCAACCGGTACTTCACGAAGTCCTTTCAGCTGTGATTGTTCTTTGCCTTTGAATGTCTCAACCTCTGCATCCGGTTTAAAACGTGTTTTATGCACAGTTTCGAGATCGGCAAAAACAGCCGTTATTTTTTGTCCCGTAATAAATTGGACCAAATCGCACCAGTGAGAACCAATATCTGCAACAGCACGTGAAGCACCGCCGTGTTTTACATCGACGCGCCAGTTATAATCTTCAGGATAAATAAGCCAATCCTGAAGATAATGACCGTGAACCAGAAAAATTTTTCCCAGATTTCCGTTTGAAACCAGCTGCCGGGCATACCGGGGAAGGGGATAATTTCGGTAACTGAAATTCACGGCATTCAGCACATTTTTCTCTTCAGCCAGTCGAACCAGTTCTTCCGACTGGGCTGCTGTATTGGTCAGGGGTTTTTCGCTTAGAATGGCTTTTCCTGCCAGAATTGCTGCTTTATTAATTTCATAATGAAGGGTGTTGGGAGTACAATTGTGAACTGAATGAATTTCCGGATCAGCAATTAACTCCTGCCACGTTTCGTATACATGTGCAATGCTGAACTTTTCAGCCAGTTTTTGTGCTGCAGACATATTGATATCGGCGATGGCTGTTATTTCTACACCCGGTATCCGGCGAAGATTTTCAAGATGGGCAGCCCCCATAAATCCGGCACCAATAATCCCAACTTTCACGTTATTCATTGCTATTATTCCTCAGCAGTTTTTTTGCCCGTTCAATCATTTGACGTGTTTCCGGCATATCCATTTTCTGTTTATGGTCATATAAACATAGAGCAGGAATTACATTTAGCTGTTCATAAGCGGATTCCTGATGTTTGAATGCCGGATGAGATGGGTGTTTGGTCAGTAAATGAGCCGTATAGCGATTGAAACCGTTAAACAGAAAACGGGAGACCGGGTGCACATCCCGCCACGGCTGTCCGCCTTCCATGCCATGGACATCGCTTATGCTGTCAATCCCATGGATTTGAGCCATCGGCAGGCAGGACAGGTTTTGTTCATGCAGACCTTCACCGGCAAACAAAACACCCGGAAAGGCACTTTGCAAATAGCGAATATGCCGGCGCATACCGCGAACAAAATCCGGTCCGCGTTTAACATTAAACGCCAGGAGTGTTTGATCCAGAAAAACCCCGTCAATGTCAAATTCACGGATTAGATTCCCGATTATTTGCTCCATAAGCAAATTCCATTTTTTTTCTCCAGGATTTATATAGGCAAAATAGGGTTCGGTAAGCCAATCTCCGTCAATATCCATGCCCCATCCCTGAGGCCGGTTAAAGGCATCAACAACTTGAAATTTTTTGAATTCAATGAATTTGGGATGGGAATAAGTCATGCCCAGGATGTTTGTATGGATCATAACTTTATATCCCAACGCGTGAGCTGTTTTGATCAATTTTCCGAACTTTTCACGCCCTCCCAAAAGTGAACTGGGATTATAGTCCGGAATATGTGAATCAATGCCGTGTTCAGCAAAACCGGGAAGATAGACCAGGGTTTCCTGAGGATTATGGAGTTGTTTGAAGTCTTTTATCCTGTCAATCATCTGGTCGAACGTATGGTGAGGTATCTGAGATTCGCGGCGGGCACCCCATAATTCAAGAATAAAATTGATGTTTTTTGCCCAATCAGGAAATGCCTGATGTTTGTTGAGCGGCGTTAATCCAAATGTTTTTATCATCCAGGATTTATAATCCTTCACAGGATTTCGCCAGTCATCAATAAATCCTTCCAAAAACCATTCTGTTGAAAATTGTGTGCATTTCCGACGGGCAGGGGTTTCAAACCCATATGTCAGCGTGAACCGACAATTTTCCCGCCGGATACGCACTACCTTCAGATCAGTTGATTCATCACGAGAATGAATCATGATCCCGTCATAACCTTTCTGCCCAATAACAAACTGGGCATTCAACCAGAAGGGATATTTGTACGAAATTGTTGTCTGTTCCTGCATCTGATCACTGACAACCTGTCCGCCCAGCGCAGGCACAATCACCTTATCAAAATCCAGACCGCTGATGCTCCATTCTGCCAGCCAGATAGGTTCTGGTGCAGAATAAGCGGCATGAAAACGGATTCCTTTATCCTCATACGTATGCCGGAGATGACATATAAACTCACCGGAATCATCTTTAAGCACCGTATGACATCCCTCAGAATCATTCTGAATCGTCTGAGTATGTGACAGTAAAACCGGTTCAGATACAGCCCTGAACGTTCGCATGAGAACAGATTGAATCCCCGGCTGACAAAGAACAATGCCGGATTTTCGAATTCGAATCGTTTCAAAATTAAGCGGCGTTTCACCTGTTTCAATGTGTACAGGTCCCAAATTTTTCACAATCTTTGCCATACGTTTACAGCTGTCCGTG
>DKER01000009.1 GCA_002452555.1 Fidelibacterota bacterium UBA6817
AACGTCTCAACCTTTGAACTTTTGAACTACCGCTTGCAAGCATTCATCATCTTTTCTAACTTTTACCGTTTGTTTTAACCAAAAAATTCAAGGGAGTATTTCGGTATGGAGAAATCTGAGTATCCAACGATGAAAATTGATGCAATTAACATTTATCCATTTAATATTGAGACACAGGAAGTGTTTAAAATTGCCACCATGAGTCTGAGTGGAGCTAAGAATGTTCTGGTGGAAATTAAAACCAATCAGGGATTGACAGGTTGGGGTGAAGCCAGTCCGTTCCGTGCCATAGTAGGGGAAACACAGGGCATAAATCTTGCAGCGGCCATAGAACTGCGGGAAGCCCTTATAGGTAAGAATCCTCTGGAAGTCATGGCCAGAACGGAAGAGATGGAAGCATGGCTTCCTTACAATACTACCATACGCTCTGCTTTTGATATGGCATTGTATGATATTGCATCACAGGCGGCCGGATTGCCGCTTTATGCTTATTTGGGTGGAACACGACGCCCTGTTGAAACCGATTTGACGATTGGAATTGGAACGGCAGAAGAAGCAGCAGCAAAGACAAAAAAGATTCTGAAAAAAGGGTTTCGCATGATCAAAACAAAAGTCGGCATTTCCGTCGACGATGATTTGAAACGGTTAAGAGCTATACGTGAAGCTGCGGGACCCGGCATTAAAATCCGGATTGATGCCAATCAGGGCTGGGATCGCGTAACTGCCGTCCGTTGCCTGGAAAGTTATAAGGAATTGGATATCGAATTTTGTGAACAGCCGGTCAGGGCCCGGGATTTTGAAGGCCTGAAATACGTGTCCGATCATTCTACAATACCGATTATGGCTGACGAATCTGTTTTTTCGCCCTGGGATGCTCTGGAAATCGTTCGAACACAGGCAGCACCCCTGATTAATATCAAGCTGAGTAAATCAGGCGGAATTTCTGCGGGACTTAAAATTGCACATATAGCTCAGGCAGGATTTATTACCTGTATGACCGGGTGTATGTCCGAATCAGGACTGGGCAATACGGCTTTTACCCATTTTGCCATGGCGAATTCGGTTGTGAAATATTTTGATTTGGATGCCAATGAAGGACATATTAATGAACCCATAACCGGCGGTGCCGTATTTGAGAACGGACATGTTATTGTTCCAGATATTCCCGGTATTGGAGCTTGTCCCGAACCGGATTTTATAAAAGCCCTTCAAAAGGAGAAACGTTAATCCATGAGTAATCCAACTCCGGTTCTGAAAGCCGTTGATCCCACCCATGTGGAATACGAAGGCAATATTTATCGCTTTTTCGGCGGTTATGATTATCACCGCCTATCCTGGAATCAGGAAATTATTAAAGCCATGAATCATGCTGCCCTTATTTACGGCATGAACAGCGGCGGATCAAGGTGCACCACGGGAAATCATCCCCTGCATATTGAATTGGAACAGGCTATTGCCCGGTTTTTCGGCTTTGAAGATGCACTGCTCCTCCCTACCGGCTATCTGGCAAATCTGGCTTTGTTTCAGGGTTTGAGAAAAGAATTCGATACAGTCTTTGTTGACGAAAAGTCTCATCCCTGCATTCGCAACGGAACCCGGGTTGCAGGGCTCGATACACACGTATTCCCCCATATGAATGCAGATTATATTGAGAACGAAGTAAAAAAACTTTCGAAGGATAAAAACCGTTTCCTAATCGTCACGGAAGGAACAGGTTCCGTGTATAGTCCTATTGTTCCGGCAGACCGGTATATGCAAATCGCGGATCAATATGATGGCATGCTTCTCGTGGATGAAGCACATACAGCAGGAATTCTGGGAAAAACCGGTCGGGGAATTCGTGAATATTTTAATCTGTCCGAAGATCGCTATCTGATATCAGGAACCCTAAGCAAAGCTTTTGGAACCTATGGCGGGTTCATTTCAGGTGCCAGGAAATGGATCGAACCGGTTCGCAACAGCGCACATGTATACCAGTGCAGTTCTGCTTTTCCAATTCCTTTGTGCGCCGCCGGCAAAAAAGCTATAGAAATTATTGATAACACTCCGGAATACGTTGTAAACCTTCAACACATGAGTTTAAAAGTTAAAACATATCTCCGCGACAAGGGATTCCAACTGCCCCTTACACCGACACCAACAATACCCGTTTTGTATGATAATCCCATACACGTGGAAAAATTAAAAATCCTTTTAAAGAAAGCAGGGATTTATCCCACCTATATTTTTTATCCCGGGGGACCAAAGGAAGGGTATTTTCGATTTGCTCTTTCGAGTGTTCACACTTGGGATGATATCCATGTTTTTCTCGATTGTATTGATAAGTCATTATAACTCTCACAAGAACAGGAGCATTATATGGAAAACGGATTTCTGTCAATACTGCCACCCCTGATTGCCATTTCTCTGGCGCTGTATACACGGGATGTTTTTGTAGCACTGTTTACCGGTTGCTTAAGCGGCTACCTGATTCTCAGCGGTTTTCAAATATTTACGGGACTGGATACAACATTTATGTCCTTTATTCATGTTTTTGCCGATTCAGATAATACCATTGTTATTTTTTCGGTTATACTGATCGGGTCATTAATCAAAATCATCGAACAGTCCGGGGGAATCAACGGTTTTGTGGATGTGATGGTTAAAAAGAAAAGCATGATAGCAGATAAACGGGCTGCCTGTTTGTTTACATGGTTTATCGGGCTTGTTGTATTCACATCCGGTACGCTCAGCACTCTTCTGACCGGCGCGATCAGCCGCCCCCTTAACGATGCTTTGAAAGTCCCCCATGAAAAAAGTTCATTCATTGTTCATTCAACCTCAACACCCGTCTGTGTTCTTTTGCCATTGAGTGCATGGGGCGCATATATGATCGGACTTATCAAGGCACAAGGTGTGGATAATGCCACTATGGTTCTCGTCAAGTCCATACCTTTGAACCTTTATGCAATTTTTGCGGTTTTTCTTCTCCCGGTCCTCCTGGTTTTCAGACTTGATTTTAAAGGCATGCGGAAAGCCGAAAAACGGGCAGATACAACCGGATTGCTGGATAATCGTGACGATCATGACATGGTCAGCAAAAAAGATCCGAAAGATAATCCCACAACTCATGTGCGAAATCTGCTGATTCCTATTGTAACGCTGGTCGTGGTCATTCTTATCGGACTCATTGTCACCGGCGGAGGCAGTATTATTCAGGGTGACGGAATGCGAAGCATTCTCTGGGGTATTATTGTGTCCCTTCTCGTGACGTATCTTTTGTACCGGATTCAGAATATCATGCATTACCGGGAGTTTATGAAACATCTTTTTACCGGTGCCGGTGACATGCTGAATGTTTCATCAATTCTTATCTTTGCCTTTTCCATGGGAAACATGGTGAAAATGTTGGGGACCGGCCCCTATCTGGCTCATGTATTTTCAGGATTCCTCACCCCTGCTCTTCTGCCCTCCCTCATTTTTCTATTCAGTTGTGTGATCTCATTTTCCACCGGGACATCAATGGGAACAATGGCAGTTATGATGCCGCTGGCAGTGCCCATGGCTCTTGAAATGGGAATTTCCATCCCTTTAATATCAGCAACTGTTTTCGGCGGCAGCATTTTTGGAGATCATGCCTCTCCCATTTCAGACACAACCATTATGAGCTGTACAACAACCGGTTGTGATGTAATGGATCATATCCGTACGCAACTTCCTTATGTATTAAGTTATGCAGCACTTGCTCTGTTAGGTTATCTTATTCTGGGTTTTTCCGGGATATAAATTATCATACTCCAATTCTTTAATTTTCTTCTATGGACCATCATGATGGTTCAAAAGAAAAATTTAACAGACTAAACAAAACAGGACCGTATTTCTCGGCATTGACGTTTGCGCTAAATTGTTCAATCTCGGTTATTAACGTGAAACTCTCACGGAAAGCTATTTCGGCGCATCCTGTTCAGTACAATTCTGGCTCTGAAAAGACTATACTGGATAGGAAATTATTTTCTCTGTATCATTTTGAATCAGCGAATCAGCGCTGCCTTGCGAATCTGCTCATTCCTTCCGGATACCATCCGGATCAGATAAATGCCGCTGCTGAATCCCTCTGCATTCCAGATAATCCGATGTTCACCTGCTTTTACATGTTCATCCAAAAGAATAACTGCAGTCCGTCCGGTAACATCACAAACCGACAGACGGATCGACGAGCTTTCTTCCAGTCGGAAACGGATCTGAGTTTCCGGATTAAAGGGATTAGGATAATTTGGGTAAAGCATAAAAGATTCTGGGCTTCCCTTATGTGAAACAGAGGAAGGTAAGAAATCCGGTGCGCCGTTTTCTGCTGTATAAGCAGCCATGGCAACGATGGCACGAACCCTGTCATGAAAGACCGGAGGATCAAAATATTCCATACGGTCTCCGGTAGTCCAGACATGCGGATTATAATGCGAGCCGGACTGTGAAAAAGACATCATTGGTATCGGGTATCCTGAGATCAGTCCGGTAGCACCGTAATGATTAAAACCTACAGAAATATCAATATTTTCCGAAGTGACCACAGAATCAAACCGTG
>DKER01000136.1 GCA_002452555.1 Fidelibacterota bacterium UBA6817
CGGGGATTCCAGAACTGGACAGGGTTCTGGGGGGCGGCTTTTTGGAAGGAAGTATTATCCTCCTGGGAGGTGATCCGGGTATCGGGAAATCCACCCTGGCTCTCCAGTTTCTGAATGAACTGGTTAAGAAGCACCGCGTCCCGGCTGTTTATTTCAGCGGAGAGGAATCCATTCGGCAATTGGCATTAAGAGCGAAACGATTGAATATTGCAGATGAACAGTTTATGCTTAGCAATGATGTTGAACTGAATGCCGTTCTTAATGGTCTGGCAGAACTAAAACCCCGATTTGTCATTATAGACTCCATTCAGACTATCTTTACGCGCGATGCCGAAGCTTTACCCGGTTCAATAACTCAAATACGGGAATGTTCAACAGCTTTGATGAGCTTTGGTAAACAGTTCAATATGACGATTATTCTGATTGGTCATATTACAAAAACCGGCGGGATTGCCGGTCCAAAAATGCTGGAACACCTGGTTGATACAGTTCTGTACATGGAAGGAGACAGGAATAATTTTTTTCGGATACTTCGATCTGTTAAAAACCGTTTCGGCAGTACCAATGAGGTTGGTATCTTTGAAATGAAAACTGAAGGCCTGGAGTCGGTTGGAAATCCCAGTGATATTTTCCTTGGTGAACGGCGGGAAGGTGCAGCCGGTTCGGTTGTGGCATGNNTCGAAAGTACCCGCCCGCTTCTTGTGGAAGTTCAGGCATTGACTGCAAAAGCAGCTTTTGGTATGCCCCAGCGCAATGCAAACGGTATCGATAACCGCCGTCTTTCCATGCTTCTTGCAGTCGCTGAAAGACAATTGAACCTGACAACAAGTATGTATGATGTGTTCGTTAATGTAGTGGGTGGACTGAAATTCCCCGAACCTGCAATGGATCTGCCGGTTTTAATTGCCATGATCAGCAGCCTGAGAAATCAAAAAGCCCCACAAAAAGCTGTCTTTACGGGTGAAGTAGGCCTAACAGGCGAGATCAGAAGCGTAAGTCATATTTTACGACGGGTTACCGAAGCCGAACGAATGGGTTTTGAGGAAATGTATCTGCCTCTTGCTTCCCAAAAAGCGTTGAAAAATGCCGGTCTGAAAATCACGTTAAATTATGTGAAAGATGTTCAGTCCCTTGTATCACAGATTTTTTTGTAAAATTTCGATTACGTTGTGAAAGGATAAATTTTGACTTTTGACTTATTGAAAACATCGGATAAATACCCGGCAAGGGCAGGACGATTTATAACAGATCACGGAGCGGTAGAAACACCGGTTTTTATGCCGGTTGGTACCCATGGAACCGTGAAAGCATTAACTAATGATGAACTCCTTAATGCATCTGCTCAAATTATTCTGGGAAATACATACCACCTCTATCTTCGTCCCGGTTTGGACGTTATGAAAGAAGCGGGTGGTCTGCACCGGTTTATGAACTGGAACAACCCCATTTTGACCGATTCAGGAGGGTATCAGGTTTTTTCTCTTGCCCATATGCGGAAAATCGATGGAGATATAACGACCTTTCGTTCCCATATTGACGGGAGTCTTCATGAATTATCCCCGGCCCGATCCGTAGAAATTCAGAGGATTCTGGGAAGTGATATCATGATGGTTTTTGACGAGTGTACTCCCTATCCCTGTGACTATGAATATGCAAGAGTATCTCTGAACAGGACTCACCGGTGGGAACGTCTTTCAAAAGAAGCATTTGATCATTCACAATCTCTCTGGGGTCACAAACAATTCCTTTTTGCCATTATTCAGGGGTCGGTTTACGAAGATTTACGCATGGAGAGTGTAAAAGTATTAACTGATATGGGTTTTGACGGATATGCAATTGGCGGTCTTGCAGTAGGTGAACCCAAAGATATAATGTATGATCTTACACAAAAAGTCTGTGAGGTTTTGCCTGTCACAAAGCCCCGTTATCTTATGGGGGTTGGAAAACCGGAAGATATCATCCACTCAATTGCCCGCGGTGTGGATATGATGGATTGTGTTCTCCCCACAAGGAATGCCAGAAATGGAACACTCTATACACACTCCGGGAAAATGAATATAAAAAAAGCAGAGTTCAAGTTGGATTTTAATTCACCGGATCCGGAATGTTCATGTCCCACGTGCAAAAATCATTCACGTGCTTATCTGCATCATTTGTATAGAGAAGGTGAAATAACAGGTCTGAGACTGAATTCTATTCATAATATCACATTTTTTCTAAATCTTGTTGCCGATGCTAGAAAAGCAATATTGGAAGAACGATTTCCTGCTTTCTATGAAGATTTCTGTCGATCATATCCCATTGAAAAAGATCACAGTGAAATCAATGCGGTTCACCGGGAACGAAGACGAAAAGACTGAGCATTACCAGGGTTTCGATTTGTAAAATAATTGATTAAATTTAATTGATTCAAAGTTATAAAATTCGAGACTTTGGAGATGAGATGACGAAGAAAATCAGGAAAATGTATGAATGGCTTTTGGCAGATGAATGGGAAAACCGTGATCCTTCAAAAACCCCTCAGGGGAAGGGTGAACCGGCTCCTCCCATTCAAAAAACCATGTCTGTTTTAACCCAATGTGTCAGCCTTCCTCCGGTTGCAAATCTTAATCTGGGTAATGTTTCGGTGAGAGACGCTATCCTCAGACGTTCAAGCAGGCGTGTTTTCAGCAATGAACCCCTGAGTCTGGAAGAATTGTCTTATCTTCTCTGGGCTACTGCCGGTATCCGGGGAATTCGGAAAGAGGGAGAATCAGCGTTTAGAATGGTTCCTTCAGGCGGTTGTCGCCATCCCATAGAGACATATTTGCTCATAAACCGGATTGATGGTATCTCTCCCGGACTCTATCATTTTCAACCCTTTGAACATGATTTATGTTTTATCCGTGAAATCCCCAATCAGTCAGAACAAATCAAAAATATGTGTTTAGGGAAAGTTTTTTGTGCAGATGCACCTGTTTTATTTGTCTGGACTGCTATCCCGTATCGAACAGAATGGTGTTTCGGTTCTGTCAGCCCAAAATTAATTGCTCAGGATTCAGGACATATCTGCCAAAATCTTTACCTTGCAGCCGAATCCATCGGATGCGGGACCTGTGCTGTCGGTGCTTATCATCAGCATCATGCAGACCGACTGATCGGTCTGGATGGCATTAACGAATTTGTCATTTATATGGCTCCGGTAGGAAAACAAATGTGATGTTGGTTTGCCGAAAGCCGGTAGAATACGGTCGAATGAAAGTGAACGGTTTATAACCGTTCCAAAATAAAAGAATAACGGAAAGTATTACCATGGATTTTCAGAAAAAATTTTGTGAATATAAGCAACAAAACGCCAAACCTATCGCTCCAACTCTCAACTGTTTATGATTTTGCCTGAACTGATACCAGCTGTTTTTATGGAAAGGCCTAACCGGTTTTTGGTTCGATGTCAAATAGATAATAAAATAATTGACGCCCACCTGCCTGATCCGGGAAGATTACAGGAACTTCTGTTGCCGGGTGCAAGCTTGTTTGTTGAATACACCCCCGATTCCTCAAGAAAAACTCAATATACCGTTCATCTTGTTAAAAAAGGGAATGTCCTGGTTTCAATCAATACAAGCCTTCCAAACAAACTTGTTCACATGAGTTTTGCCAATAACCGGTTGCCGGGATTTGAAAAGTATACGCTGGTCCGGTCTGAAGTACCGGTTGATCGCCATCGGTTTGATTTTGAGCTTTGTTCACCTGAAGGCAAACAGGTTTTTGTAGAAGTAAAAAGTGTTACATTGGTAGAAAATGACGGGACAGCCCGGTTTCCCGATGCTGTAACAAGCCGGGGAAAGTCTCATGCAAAGCTGCTTGCCGAATTGAGTAAAACCGGAATTGAAACGTGGATTATTTTCGTTGTGCAGCGCCATGATGCCATATGTTTTACACCGCATTGGGAAAGGGATCCGGAATTTTCACAAGCATTACTCACGGCATCCGTTTCCGGGGTCAATTTAAAAGTGGTTTCATGTGCAATAACACAGAAATCAATAACTATAGGAACTCCCCTTCCTATTTATTTAGAGGATTACAGGGATGCTTAAAAACGTTTATCTCATATTGCTTTTTATTATTTTAGCCGGATGTGCTGCGCAGGCACCTCCCGGGGGCGGTCCGGAAGATAAAACACCGCCGGCTATCCTTGACGTATACCCTCCGGTTAATACAGTAAATATGGGTTTGAATGAATCCATCATTATCCGTTTTTCAGAACCGGTGCAAGCAGCGACAATTCGCAGAAGTATCACCCTTTTCCCGTTGAATACAACCGCGATTAATCTAAAAATCAGACGAAATCGCATTGTTGTCAGCCCGCAAAACAGTTGGGAAGAGAATACGGTTTATTCGCTTGTTATGGACAGAAATATACTTGACATGCGAGGGAATGCCATCGAACAGCCTCTTGTTTATAAATTTTCTACAGGATCAAAAATCCCTGTCGGTGAAATTCAGGGCAATATTCCAAATTTCACGTTAAAAGACAGGATCCTGATCGGGCTGGCACGCGGTATTCATGATCCTGATTCTGTTTTCAGTCACCTCAGTTATTTGACAGAATCGAATGTTGAAGGCTTTTATCGTTTCACTGCCATACCGCCCGGGACATATACCCTTGCCGGTATCGTTGACCATGACCGGAGTAAAACATATACACCGGACTTCGACGATCTGGTTTTACCGGAAATTTTATCTGTTGACATGACCGATTCGGCGTCGTTTACTATAGATCTTGGGATAGTAAGGGGACATTTCAAACCGGCGAAATATATTCGTGGCGACAATCTGTATCCGGGAATGACTCGTCTGATATTTTCTAAACCCTTGAATAAGCAAACATCCGGCGATGATTTCCTGATTAATGGAAAACCGGCGGATACACTCAGAATTGTAAAAAATGATGTATATCTTTATCATTCCCCGGTTGAAAATTCCATCATAATGAATACAAAGGTTTTAAGGGATACATTGTCTGTCCAAACAGGACCTTTTTCAGATACATTGTCGGTAAAAGCTTTTCGAGATACAACCGGTGTAATACGTTGGGAAGAAAACCGGCTTATACTTGAACCGCCCATTCAACCGGATTCATTGACTGTTGTTGCAATGACTGTTGCAGATACAACAGCCCGGATATTATTTTCTCATATACCCGGCATATATGGACCTGTTGGAAAATGGAAAGATAAAAATTTCAAAGGGAAACTATGGGTCAAAGCCCCTATTCCGGATGAATTGCCTCAAATACGCGTATGGGAGGATACGGTATCTGTTACATATAAAGCGGACAGTGATTCCGGTCGCCTGATTATTGCGATACCGAATAAAACGGGTCACAATATTGGTTTTATCCTTCAAGGGGGAAAAAGACGGTATGAAAAGTTTACCGGATCATCGTCCATATGTGTTTTTGAGAATGTGTTTGCAGGTGAATATTCTTTGTGGTATTATCTGGACAAGAATAACAATAATCGGAGAGATGCCGGTTGGCTATCACCATATATTCCTCCGGAGATTCTAAGGAAAGCTGCAGACAAAATTCAAATCAGAGCGCGTTGGGATACAGAAATAACATTTATGTTTGATTCAGATGACAGAATTAAAAGAGATTATAATTAATTGGGAGAGAGATGATGTCAGACAGATATTACAGTGTAATTATGGCCGGCGGCGTTGGGAAAAGATTCTGGCCCCGAAGCCGTAAAAACAGTCCGAAACAGCTGTTGGATATTGTCGGTTCCGATACTATGATAAACCTGACAATCAAACGGTTACGTCGTGTTTCTCCTCTCGAGCAATTGCTGATAATTACAAATTACGAACAGGCAGAAATGATTATTGATCAATACCCCGGGTTGACATGGAATAATTTTATTATTGAACCATCCGGAAAAAACACGGCTCCTGCCATTGCCCTTGCTGCTGCGATTATACATAAAAAAGATCCCGGAGCCATCATGGGTCTTTTTCCTGCCGATCATCTTATACGAAATGATGATGAATTTATTAACTGTCTGAACGAAGGAATAAGAATCGCTGAAAGAAAAGATGTTCTGGTTACTTTCGGCATAGAACCGACACGTCCTGCAACAGGGTATGGGTACATTCAGATTGAGAGTGAACCTTTACCGGAAAGCAAGCTGGTGTATAAATCAAAAACATTTGCTGAAAAACCTAACATTGAAACAGCTCGGCGTTTTCTGGAGTCCGGTGAATTTTTGTGGAACAGCGGTATGTTTATCTGGAGGACTGATATTATTCTCAAAGAAATTGAACACTTTATCCCGGAATTATTTGAGATAATTGAAGCAATCAGCAGAAAAATCGATACTCCCGATTATGAATCAACTCTCCAGGAATTATGGAGGACAATAAAACCAATTTCCATCGATTATGGCGTTATGGAAAATGCAAAACACGTAAAAGTAATCCGGGCAAAATTCGGTTGGAGTGATGTGGGAAGCTGGGACGCTGTTTATGCTTTGGAAAATAAAGATAAATTCGGAAATGTCCTGAGAGGGGAGGGATATCTCCTGGAATCATCCGGAAATTATATCTACTCTTCTGATTATCAGGTCTTTGCCAGAAATATACATAATTTGATAATCATTGCAGATAAAGGGGTGATTATGCTCATTCCCCGGGATGAGTCTGAGCAAATTAAAAATATTGTCGATGCGCTGCCTGTCGTAGGAAAGGAAAATCTTCTTTGATGAAACCTCAGCGAATTCTTGAAGAACTTGAAAAATTTCTCAATACATTTGGAATCCATCTTGAAAAAGCCATGGGAAATGTCAAAGGCGGTTTCTGCCGTATACATGAAGATTCAGTGATTGTTATTAACAGACGTATACCCGTGGAAGAACAACTTACGATCATTGCTTCTGCGATACATCGCCATGATCTTGATTACAGCTGTCTTAAACCAATGGTCAGAGAATATGTGGACAGGTTTAAAAATCAGTAGCCGGTAGCCGGTAGCCGGTAGCCGGTAGCCAGTAGCCGGTAGCCAGTAGCCGGTAGCCAGTAGCCGGTAGCGATCAGTCGGCTGTCATCAGTGGTCAGTCAACAGGCAATCAGTCCTCTTGATCTCATGAGCCCATGAACTCTTGAACAGCGAGCGCAGCGAGCCTAAACCTCTCAACCTCTGAACGTCTCAACCTCTGAACCTTTCAACCTCTGAACCTTTCAACGTTTGAACTCATGAACCCATGAACCCATGAACTCTTGAGCCCATGAACCCTTAAACAGCGAGCAAACCAATTATCAATTAACCGTATGGTTCATCTATCACAAATAAAACTTCAATTCGGACATCAGGTAGTATTTGACAGTGCTTCGTGGAGTATTTTTTTCGGTCAGCGGGTGGGACTTGTGGGTCCGAACGGATCGGGGAAATCCACCATATTGCGCATGTTTAACGGAGACATAACACCGGACAGCGGTCAGATCATCATTCCCCAGGACGTTACAATCGGATATCTACCTCAGCATATGGACGATTTTAATACAAATCAAACCCTGATGGATGAAGTTATGGGCGTTTTTAGTCATCTGGTAGAAGCCGAAAATGAAATGCGTGAACTTGAACACCGGATATCGGAAAAGCATACGCCGGAAGACATGAAACGGTATGACAAACTTCAGGAAATGTTTATACGGGAAGATGGCTTTACCATGGAAGTCCGGGTCAAAGAGATCCTTTTTGGGCTTGGATTTGAGGAAAAAGATCTCTCACAGTCAGTCAGAATCTTTTCAGGAGGATGGCGGATGCGAATTGCACTGGCAAAATTGTTGCTGATGCACCCTACATTGCTTTTATTGGATGAACCGACAAACCATCTTGATATGGAAACACTGATCTGGCTGGAAAAATTTATTGCAGATTACAGGGGTACTCTTGTGATCGTCTCTCATGACCGGTATTTTCTGGATCGAATAACAAATCATATTGCGGAAATATACGATGGTAAAGTTCGTGTTTATACCGGTAATTATTCTGCTTACGAAGAAGCCCGGACAATGCGTTTGCTTCAACAGGAAGCTGAACAAAAAAGCCAGGAACGGCGAATTGATCAGATTGAACGGTTTATTGAACGGTTCAGGTATAAAGCCAGCAAAGCTAAACAGGTTCAAAGCCGAATCAAATATTTGGAGAAAATTCAGCGGACGGATGTGGAAAAACTGGGAAAATCAATCGGTTTCCAGTTTCCTAAACCGCCGCGAAGCGGTGACCCGGTTATTGCATTTGAACATGTTCTTTTTGATTACGGCAATGGACCGGTATTCAAGGATGCTACATTCCAGATACGGCGGGGCGAAAAAGCAGCGTTGCTGGGACCCAACGGAGTGGGCAAATCAACGCTCATGAAAATCATAAGCCGGGAACTGGAACCGGGAAAAGGGAAGACCCGGTGGGGACATAATCTGGAAATGGCATATTTTGCCCAGCATCAATTGGATCAGCTTAATCAGGAATTGAATGTTCTGGATGAAGTATGGAGTCAATCTCCGGGTATAACACAAAGCAGTATCCGCAGCATGCTTGGACAGTTTCTCTTTTCCGGTGATGACGTTTTTAAACCTGTTTCAGTCCTTAGCGGCGGAGAGAAAAGCCGGATTGTTCTGCTTAAAATGATGCTGAAGAATGCAAATTTTCTTATCATGGACGAACCGACAAACCATCTGGATATGCAAAGCAAAGAAATTCTGGCCGAAGCACTGGATGAATTCCCCGGAAGTGTCCTTATTGTCAGTCATGACCGGTTTTTCCTCGATATGCTGGTTACAAAGATTCTCTATTTTGAAAAGGGACATGTTCGGGAATATCCCGGTAATTATTCTGAATTTCAACAATGGTATGAAGAGAAGAATACGCCCGTTATGAATGCCTTAAAACCCGTAGAATCCAAACAGGCAAAAATTGACAGTAAAACAAGGCGCCGCCTTGAGGCTGAAGAACGGCAGAAAAAATCCCGGGAAATGAAGAAATACAAAGACCAATTAAAAAAAACAAACAGCCGGATTGAAGAATTGTCTCATGAAAAAAATGTATTGGAAATAAAAATGAGCAGTCCGGATTTTATAAAGCTCACTCCGGATGAAATGACTGCTGTAAACCGACGATATCAGGATGTTGTTAAATCGCTTGATAAACTGGAATATGAGTGGCTTGTTTTGACTGATATTATTGAAGAATAAATAATTGGATGTATTCATTAATATCAACGAATATGATCTGTCTCTAACGATGAATCCTGCAGATAAGAACAAACCCTGTAAATTTTTATGACAGTAAGGCGATTTTTTATTTAAAATTCATTCGAAGAAATTTTGTTAAATAGACAAAGGATACAAATCATAAAATGTCAGATCGTGATCATATTGCGAGTGATAAAAGAACCATAATAATCACTGGCGCCACATCAGGTATCGGATTGGCAACAGCGAAGATTTTAGCCGGTACGGGAGCCTTTGTTATTGGGACCGGTCGATCGGCTGAACGATGCAGAGATGCCGAGAATTCGATTCGCCGTGAGTGTCCATCCGGCAGGATCAATTATATACTTGCTGATCTGTCGTCTCAACAACAGATTCGAACTCTTGCCCGTGAAATACGATCATTGCTTGCAGATAACTTTGAAACGCCGGTAATAGATACATTGATTAATAATGCAGGGACATTTTCCGGACGTTTTACAGAGACAGAAGATGGGTTGGAAACAACTTTCGCCGTTAATCATCTTGCACCGTTTTTATTAACACACGAACTTCTTCCGCTCCTTTCACAATCAAAGGATGGCAGGATTGTAACCGTTGGGTCAGGCTCGCATTTCCATGCAAAGATGAAATGGAACAATTTGCAATTACGCCGATTCTATTTCGGCTGGACGGCTTATAAACAGTCCAAACTGGGGAATGTCCTCTTTAGTACGGAATTTAACAGGCGATTTCTTGAAAAAAACGGTATCAGGGCTTTTGTGGCCGATCCCGGGCTGGTTCAAACAGCAATTGCCTTAAAGAACTCAGGTTTGGTCGTTAAAATGTTTTGGAAACACCATATTAAAAAAGGTGCCACTCCGGAAGAAGGTGCTGCCACCAGTGTTTATCTGGCAACCTCTCCTGAAATACATGATAATGATGCGATATATTGGAAATATCAAAAACCCATGAACCCCAATCCCAGGGCACTTAATGCTGCTGACGCCCGTACGTTATGGGAAATTTCTTGTCGCTTATGCCACATCGACAATTGGGGCTAAATGAGTCTCCTGAAACTATAACATTCCTTATTCAGCAACTTGATTTTAGTGATTTGTATCACACATCCATTGAACGATTGTATTGTAATGCCTTGCAGTGTTGATCGGATAATTAAAAAAAACTATGTTGTAAGTATGGTTGTTTAAAAATCACAATATGATATAAGGGGAATATTATTGTTAACATCCGGTTTAGGGCACAAATCGTCAATAAAGAGCAAGGGACCACTATACATCAGTTTAATATATTTTGCTTTTGGATTCTTGTGGATTCTGTTTACGGATAAGTTCTTATATGTGATAACTGATAGTGACGTGGAATTTGCTAAATATCAAACATACAAAGGATGGGTTTTCATTCTCATGACCACAATTCTGGTCTATGTGCTGGTAAAAATATATAATGTTTATAAAGAAAAATCCCTTCAACTTCTCAGGGATAATGAAAAAATTATCCGGGAAAATCTGAAAGAAAAAGAGACGCTTCTTATGGAAATCCATCATCGGGTAAAGAATAATTTCCAGATTGTAATCAGCCTCCTGAGAATGAAAAGCAGGCTTGTAAATAATGAAATACTCACAAAAAACACACAGGAAATTATTGATAAAATAAACGCAATTTCTATGGTTCATGACAAGCTGTATGAGACAGAATCCCTGTCGGATATTGATTTTCCATCCTATATTCATGATGTTGTCAGGCATTTACTGATATCCTCAGAAAAGTTAGAATCCGTAAAAGTTGAGTATGATCTTGATCAAATTGTTTTGCCTATAGAAATTGCAGTTCCCTGCGGAATTCTTATAAATGAAATTATTTCCCGGATTTTGAATGATACGGTTATTCATAATAATGTCGACCTAATTGGAATTTTCATGAAAAAAGAAATTGAGAATAGATATTCGCTTATCATTGAAGACAATGGGAACCGCAAGAGTGATGACAATAAAGACTCTGATCGCCGTTTTGAAATGATGATGATCAATATCTTAACGGACCAAATCAATGGGGATATTCAAATACATTCCACTGATAAAGGAACAAAGTATTCTATAAATTTCCCTGGATAAAAAATTCAGTTTAACAAATTGAAACCGTATGATTTTATTTTACAAATTTGTTGCGTTCCTTTTCCAGAAATTGGAGTAACAGAGGATTTTTATAATCAGGGTATGTCCAGGGCAGTGAATGAAAATGCTTGTTTTGGTAAAAAAGTGTTACTTCAGACCAAATTCCGTGCCCCAGGTAAATACGGTGAGAATATCCTTTGGTCGTCAGAAGTGTAAAATTAAAATGGGTTAGGAATCCGGGGTCGATATTAAATGTTCGTTTTCCGTTTATCCGGTAATCGTCTTCAATTAAATTTGACTTAAGTTTATATCCTGCACTGTTTTCCAGTGAGATGTTTTTTAGGTTTAATGCATAGATTTTATAAAGATCCGGTCCCATTTCTTTTTTATAATAATCAGTGATATCACTAAATGGATAAGGTCCAAGTATAGTCCATTCTCCGGGCATTAATTTATCCAGAAGATCCTCAATGGCGATGGATAGATGCGGGCTTTTATGAAATGTTATCGCCGTAAAAAGCATAGCTTTGGGAGGGTGAAATGTTTTTTCCATGATTCTATCTCTTGATTTGCTGATTCATAGTTTTTACCATGAGTCTGATTTCTTCCCACTGATGTCTTTCATCGGATGTATAACAATGTACGGAATTATTATGTAGCAGCGGATCATCCTCATCGGTAAAACCGGCCTTTTCAAATAAGGGCGTTCCGGGGACAGGAGAATATGACGAAAGACTGATTCGGCTTCCTGCATTATAAACGACGTCAATCGTTTCTTTCACATCTTCCGGATCCTGCCCTGGAAGCCCCATCATGATGTAGGTCAAAAGGTCCTCCGCTTTATATCCTGCATTATGTAAGTAATTTACTGCTTTCAAATATATTTGTCTGTTAACTTTGTCACTTATCATGTTCCTGTGTTTGTGTGTAACGGTTTCAAGACTCAGTCGTGGTTCGTGAAAGCGGGCCCGAATCATGAGTTCAGCCATTTCTTCGTCTATAAAACGAACGAAAAGTCCATTGGGAGTATGAAAAATCAATTCTCCCCATGAAGTGAAAATATTTTTTAAGAGGGGTTTGATGTGATGATCAGGATTTACAAACAAGGCATCATCATAGAATACAAAATGGTGCACATTCCTTTCACACAACGCGAACCTTATCTGTTCCAAAATTGATGAGACAGACAATTGATGAAATGTCGGATTTAATCTGCGGCTGGCACAAAATTCACAGTTATAGGGACATCCTACAGATGAAATGAGTGGATAATGTTTTAAAACAGGATAATGGTCCCAAACTTTTTTAAAACCGTATGCGAGGGATAGCTCATAATCATATCCAAAATTTTTCTTCAGCCATTTTTGCAATGGACTAAAATTTTGTCCTTGTATTAAAAGGTTTGGTTTTATGGTTTTTTGAGCATGATCCGGCATAAGAGTCGCATAAATTCCGCCTAAAATGAGTGGTGTTTCCGGGAAAACGTCTCTTAGAAGATTTGCTGTTTCTCTAACTCCGGTATACCAATATGTCATATGGGACGCTAGAAAAATTGCGCGGGGTGGTGACTGTAAATTCATTAAACAGTCTTTTGCTGCTTGATATGGAACTCCGTACCGGCTGAAATACCGGGGTATATCTCCCAATATTGATGGTTTGGCAATCTTTTCCCTGAAAAAATGCCCTGTTCCGGCATCTGTATCCTTTTGATGGGGGAATGTATGTACCCACCGGGGATTATATCGATCCAACAAATCCACAACGGTTATTTCAGCAGGTCCACTCGCCATGGATTCGGCTAAATTCAATAATCCCAATGGCCTGTAAAAGAGATCATAGGCTGCAAAATCATGAATCCACGGGTTTACAAACAGCATATTGAACTTTTTTTCCATTTGGTAATGTAAAACAATAAAACAATGGGACAAATTTCATTTAAAAGTGTATTTTATGGAAACGATAATCCATAACACTAAGCGTGAAAGGTCCCTATGTTATTTACATTCCGCATTTCAACAGACCGTTCTCTTTCTTTTACCGATATATCATCCAAAGTAAAGAAATATATCCGGGAATCAGGATGCCGGAACGGTATTGCCATTATTTTTACGCCGCATACGACAGCAGGAATCACCATCAATGAAAATGCAGATCCTCATGTTCAGGATGATATTGCCTGGAAATTCAGGGATTTGATTCCACCGGATGAATCAGAATATCTGCATGGAGAGAGAAACAGTCACAGTCATGTTATGTCTACTCTTACCGGAGCATCGGTCACCCTGATAATCAAAGACGGAAATCCCCTTCTGGGTGTTTGGCAGGGCATTTATTTTTGTGAATTTGATGGTCCCCGGATGCGTACGATCCATATTAAAATCATGAAAGATGTTGAATAATACATGATTCCTTCCTTTCCCGGATTTCCCCGGATTGTACGAACAAAAGGTTCGCCGTTTGATGCCGGAAGAGAAACCGGACAACAATTGGGTCCGACTCTCTCTGCCTACATTGATCTTTATCTTTCTACGGGTCCGTTCCTTCATAAGAATTTTGATTTTTTACATCATTCGCAAAATGCCATGAACTTTTTAACACGACTGCCGGACCGGTTTCGTCTGGAACTGGAAGGCTTGGCATATGGAGCCCAAATATCTTTGGAACGGGTTGCAGAATGGGTTTCCGCAGAATCATGTTTGTCGCCCAAATGCAGCGGTTTTATTTTGAAGTCCGGGGGAAAAATCTGGATCGGCAGGAATAACGACCTGTGGAGCACCAAACTGTGGGGGTATGCACTGAATCGTGAAATTTTCACCCGTATCCCGACGTTAACATTTGGCCTGGCCGGCGATGTGTTTACTGCTACGGGTTTGAACCGTGCCGGCTTATGGCTTCATTACAATTATCTGAAAGCACCGGATTTGAATAAAGAAACACCGTATTTCACTCCCAATTATATTCAGATACCGGATATGCTGGAAACCTGCGAATCGATGAATGATGTTTCCCGTTATCTTATGGAAAAACCCCGTTCCGAAGGTATGATGCTTTTTGTTTCCGATTTCGGAAATAATGAACACGGAATTTTTGAATGTACCTGCCGGGAAACTGTTTTCAGGTCTTTGCCGGCTGATCTTGATTTTGCGTATATGGCCGGTACTAATCATTATACGGCATCCCTTTATGATAATTCGTTGGAACCGGATCGGGCAGATTCTCTGAAACGGTATAAAAAACTTGAGAAATGTATGGAATCCTTCCGTGATTCCGGGAAAGCCCCCTGCTTCCAATCACTTAGGGCGATTCTGGCTGATGATCAAATCGAAAAGAGAGATCATGAGTATGGAACGGTTTATGCAAATCTCTACTGTCCTGCAACACATAAGCTGTGGTATACATTTGGAGGTTACCCAGCGGCATCATGCGGGCGATGGAAAGCTGTTATGGAGCACGGGGTTCCGACGGAATGAGGTTATATAGGATTGATAGAAAGTTTAAAAGGTCCATTTAATACCTTTATATGACATTTTAATTAATATTGTAAAAATATGATCAAGTTTTAATGAACAGCAAATTACATAAATCAGTATTTTAAAATGTCCTGCTTCAGCAATATTCGCTGAGACAGGTCGGGATAACCTTCGACTTTGTTTTTTTAGGGAATATCTTTCTTCTGATTGAGAATCTTTTGATTTAAAAAAGACTTCTATTGCTGTGCTGTATAATCTTTTGTAAACAAAAAGATAGGTGTGAGATTTTAAATTTTCCAATTCCAACTCCCGAATTAATCCCTTTCAAATATATCTTACTTCGTACTACTGTTCCCTAATACCCTTGTTTACTCAAAATTCCATCGTTTTATCCAGTGTTCGATATTGTATGGCCTCACTAACGTGTTCCGGGAGAATCGTGTCCGATCCCGCAAGGTCAGCAATTGTAAGGGCAACTTTCTGAATTCTGCTGAAAGCTCTTGCACTAAGGCCAAGCTGAATACTGGCCTGTTCCAGGAGAATGTTGCACGGTTCATCCAACGGTGCGAATGTCCGTATCATTTGTGTGTTCATATGAGCATTGCAATGTACTTCAGGGTAATCAGCAAAACGGGCTGTTTGTTTTACACGGGCAGTCTGAACTCTTTTCCTGATTTCTTCGGATGATTCTCCATTTCTTTTGTTTTGTAATTCCTTAAATGATACAGCCGGAACGTCCACATGTATGTCTATACGATCCATCAGAGGACAGGAAATCCGTCCCCGGTATGCTTGTATTTGCCCTTCGCTGCAGATACAGGAATGCCCCGGATCTGTACTGTAACCGCAGGGACAGGGATTCATGGCAGAAATCAACATAAACTTTGCCGGGTATGTAAGACTGGTTAATGCCCTGCTGATAGTAACCTCTCCGTCTTCCAGCGGCTGGCGCATGACTTCCAGGACATTCTTTTTAAACTCTGGAAATTCATCAAGGAAGAGAACACCGTTGTGTGCAAGGCTGACTTCCCCCGGTTTGGGATAGCGCCCCCCGCCAACAAGAGCAGAATCGGATATGGTATGGTGCGGTGATCGGAAAGGGCGGGTGGCAAGGAGTCCGCAGCTTCCCGGCAGTAAGCCGGCTATTGAATGGATCTTGGTTGTTTCGAGTGCTTCCTCAAGCGTTGGATCAGGCAGGATGGATGGAAACCGTTTCGCCAGCATGGATTTTCCAGAACCGGGCGGCCCGATCATAATAACATTATGGCCGCCGGCTGCTGCAATTTCCAAAGCCCTTTTGACATGCTCCTGTCCTTTAACTTCAGAGAAATCATGAGAATAAACCCTGTTCTCCATAAAAAGTGTCTTAATATTAACCGTTACAGGCTCTAATTCTGTTGTTCCGTTTAAAATAGCAATTGCTTCTGATAGGGTTGAAACGCCCCAAACTCTGGCTGTGGCAGGAATAGCAGCCTCTACGGCGTTTTCTTTGGGAACAATAATATCTGTTTTTAAAAAACGTTTCATACCCAATGCTATAGGAAGAGCACCTTTAACAGTCCGAACCTGACCGTCTAAGGCCAGTTCCCCGAGTATAATAAAGTCTTCCAGACGTTTAGGAGGGATAATTCCTTCACAGGCCAAGATACCGGCAGCCAGAGGGAGATCAAATGAACTTCCCTCTTTTCTCAGATCTGCGGGAGCAAGGTTTTGTGTGATTTTTCCCCCGGGAAAAGTAAACCCTGAAGATTTGACGGCTGAAACAATTCGTGAAAAACTTTCTTTAACCGCACCTTCAGCCAAACCAACCATGATATGTCGTGGTGTACTGGGAATATGATGGGTCTCAATGGTGATCTGAAAAGCATTCACGCCTTCCAGCCCGGCTGAATAGACCTTTGATAACATATAAACTCCTCATGTATTTGTTCAAAAATAATATGGATATGCAATGAAACAAAATTAATATTATTATTACTATATTCATAAAACATGATAACAGGAATACCTCTTTTTATTTTAACAGGGAGTGGTTAGATTTTCGCCTGTTAAAGGAGAATGTATGAAAGAGTACAGATTAATACTTGTAGCGGGAGCCCGGCCGAACTTTATGAAAATTGCTCCTTTAATGCATGCCCTGAAAGATCATGCTGTAATCCGACCTTATTTGGTTCATACCGGACAGCATTATGATGAAAAAATGTCGGATCTTTTTTTCAGACAATTGAATATTCCGGAACCGGACATCAATCTTGAGGTGGGATCTGCTTCTCATGCTGTTCAAACAGCCATGATTATGGAACGGTTTGAGAAAGTATGTCTGGATATTAAACCGCATATGGTCATGGTAGTGGGAGATGTGAACAGCACAGCGGCATGTACTTTGGTAGCAGCAAAACTTCATATTTTATCCACCCATTACGAAGCAGGATTAAGAAGTCGTGACCGCTCTATGCCGGAAGAGATTAATCGTTTGGTTACAGATGCCATATCGGATTACTTTTTTACAACATCCGTTGATGCTGATGAAAACCTTATCAATGAAGGAATTCCGCAGGAGAAAATATTCATGGTTGGAAATCTTATGATTGATTCTCTGACGGACAATCTTAAA
>DKER01000218.1:0-5413 GCA_002452555.1 Fidelibacterota bacterium UBA6817
AGAGGTTTCTATTCACAGCGGTTTTTCAATCCCTGCCGCAAATTCAGCGGCTCTTGATGAAATCGCAAGCTGGGGAGCGCAGACTATTTTAGTCTGGCCAGAACTGGACAGGGACGGATTTGAGAAAATTCTGAATAAACGGGGAGATAAGGCGGAACTATTCACCGGCGGGCGTTTGCCTGTTCTTATTACCCGGGCTGAAATTCCGGCAGAAGGAAATATCCAGGATATACGCGGCGGTAAGTTTTATGTTGTTAAAAAGGACAATCTCGCCTTTCTATATCCCCATAATTTCATAAAATTGATTGACTTTCCCGGGTATAACGAATTTTTTCATTATTCTGCCGATTTGGAACAAGAGGGAACAACCTGGAATCTGGACAGAGAATGGAAGTAACGATTTAATTAACAAAAATTAATAACTGCAGTATATCCTTAAAAAGTCAATCTTTATACAGCTTATAAAACGAACCCTTGTTATTAAAATCATTGTGACAGCAATCATGCTTTATAACGCGAGAAATCTTTATACTATTTTTAGATTTAAAAAGGAGGACAGTCATGAATAAGATTACAACGTTAATATGTAGTTTGCTTCTGATTGTTGGTCTTGGCTGCGAAGGATTAGACAATGATGAAAAAGATGATGAAAAAACAGGCACCTTATCTGTTCTGTTAAGTGATAATCCGTTTCCGCTTGGTTTGGTTGATTCAGTGCTGGTTACTATAGACAGTGTAGAAATCCGCAGGCACGGTGAAACGATTGGATCGCCTTTTATTATTTTGAATCGTGATCAAGTAACGTTTAATTTGCTAGATCTTAGGAATGGCGTTACGGCATCTCTGTCTGAAATGGACGTGCCGATGGGGGCTTATGATCTTGTAAGATTATATGTTAATTCTGCCAGACTTGTCTTAACAAACGGATCGGATTTCGAAGTTATTATTCCGAGCGGCGAACAGACCGGGCTGAAAATTTTTATCAACCCCTATATTGAAATCGTCGGAGGACTTACATCCGAACTTCTTTTGGATTTTGATGTAAGCAAATCTTTTGTAATGCAGGGGAATATGAATTCACCTTCAGGAATAGTCGGTTTTCATTTTAAACCAACACTCCGTGCATCAAATATGTCAACAGCAGGCCGTCTTGAAGGAATTGTAACGGATTCTGATGGAATTGCTGCCCTTGGAGGTGCTCAGGTTTGGATTGAAGCCATGGATACCATCATGACGACAACATTCAGCAGCACTGATTCTCTGACATTGGGACACTATGCGCTCTTAGGGGTTCCTGCAGGCGATTTTACTGCAAAAGCTGCAATGGCAGGCTATGATACCGTGTCGGCTTTTATTACAATAACAGCAGGTAATGTGACAACACAGGACTTTTCACTGATATCTCAATAGACTTTGAGTTTACTTTCAGAATTATCACCACTCAGCGTTCACATGTAGAATTTCAAACTCAAATTTGAGCCACCCGGATTAAATCCTCCACACGAAATCCTTGTTCCTGAAGTTTTTTAGTCAGCTTGTTGTACAACAGATCATCCATGTTTTTTTCTCTGCTGAGAATCCATAAATATTTTTTTGATGAGCTTGTAACAACAGCCCATTGATAGTTTTCATCAAGATCAATTACAAGATAATGAGCGGCAAAAGGTCTGAAAAAACTGACTTTAAGATGTCCATCCTTTTTTTCGGATGCCCGGTATCCAACGGCTTTTGCAGTTTTCAGCTTTTCTGGATTGTCATCGGGAATACCTGAATTCAGGACATCAATTTTCCCGTCATCCCGCAGTGTATATTGTGCAGTATTGCTGATAAGTCCCCGTTCAAAAGAGTGATCAAAACGGGCAATTTCGTACCATAGTCCCGAATAACGCTCCAAATCCAGTTCCGGGACCACATAGTCCTTGTTGTCAATTGTTTTGCATCCCCATACCATCAGCATCACCCCCAATAACATAAGATTCCTCATTAGCATCTCTCAGTTTCTTTTTTTATACTTACGTGCATTTTATTTGACATTATGTTACAAAATCTCCATATCTTCTGTAACGAAACAAAGTATGTTGCACGAAATATATAAAGTTAAACTGGAAGAGTCAGAACGATGATAATAGGCATTATTAAAGAACCGGCACATGAAACACGCATTGCGCTGTTGCCGGAATATGTTAAGAAACTTCTGGAACTCAAGGGACCGGAAATTGCCGTTGAAAAGGGGCTGGGAGAAAAACTTTTTATCTCTGATGACAGGTATGCCGAAGCCGGTGCTGCTGTTCTGGACAGAGACCCCCTAATAAAAAAAGCACATGTTATTTTCCGCATCAGTCCGCCAGACAACGAACTGATATCCCGCCTGAATAAAGGAGTGATATGGATCAGTTATCTGGACCCTGTTGGCAATAAAGAACGGATGGAGATGCTGGCCAAACAGGGCATTACGGCTCTCAGCATGGAATTTATACCCAGAAGCACCCTGGCCCAGAAAATGGATGTTCTCAGTTCACAGGCCAGCCTGGCAGGCTATGAGGCTGTCATAATCGCGGCAGAACGGTTGAAGAAAATTTTTCCCATGATGATGACTCCGGCAGGAACCATCTCACCGGCACGGGTTTTTGTCATTGGCGCCGGTGTTGCAGGACTTCAGGCCATTGCTACAGCTAAACGCCTGGGTGCCCGTGTGGAGGCTTTTGATACCCGTCCCGTTGTTGAGGATGAGGTTAAATCTCTGGGAGCACGGTTTATTAAAATTGACCTGGGCGAAACCGGTCAGACAAAAGACGGATATGCCAAAGCACTGACTGATGAACAGCTGGAAAAGCAACGTGAACTGATGGCTAAGCATTGTGCTTTATCGGATGTAGTTATTACAACGGCTCAGGTTTTTGGTCGAAAAGCCCCCTTGATCATTACAAAAGAGATGATTAATGGCATGAAACCCGGCAGTGTGATCGTGGATCTGGCTGTGGAATCCGGCGGAAATGTGGACGGTTCTAAAGTCGGAGAAGATGTTGAAATAAATGGTGTCAACATCGTTGGTCTTGCCAATATGCCCGGCCGTGCCGCTTTTGATGCCAGTCTGATGTACAGCGGGAATTTAACGGCATTTTTAACCCATTTGTGGGATAGGGAAAACGGGGTTTTGAATACAGAAACAGGTGATGAAATTTTTCAATCTGTTCTTATGACCCGTGATGGTGAAATTGTCAATGAATCCCTGAAGAAATTCTGGAGTAAATAAATGGAATTTGTTTATCTCTTTTTTATACTGATGCTGGCAATTGTAGCCGGTTTTGAACTGATTTCCAAAGTTCCTGCAACCTTGCATACACCGCTTATGTCAGGAAGTAACGCCATATCCGGTATTACATTGGTTGGTGCTCTTATTTCTGCAGGATCGGCAAATGAAACAGTAACGATCATTCTTGGAACGTTAGCCGTGACCTTTGCTACTGTCAATGTGGTTGGGGGGTATCTGGTTACTGACCGGATGCTGGCTATGTTTAAAAAGAAAAAGGAAGGGGGTAAGGAATCATGAGAGCTGATCTTTTGATTAATCTTGCCTATATTCTGGCATCCCTTCTCTTTATTATTGGCGTCAAGAAATTGAGTTCACCGGAAACGGCCCGTCAGGGAAACGGCCTTTCATCCCTTGGGATGCTTTTGGCTGTTGTGGTGACTCTCTGGCATAAAGACATCATAAGTTATGAGTGGATTATTGCAGGGCTGCTGGCCGGTTCGCTTATCGGCGCGGTTAGTGCCCGTATTGTTAAAATGACAGCCATGCCTGAAATGGTGGCTTTGTTTAACGGTTCCGGCGGTATAGCCAGTCTGCTTGTCGGTTGGAGCGTTTATCACGTTGGCACTGATCTGGCCACGGCTACAATTGTGCCAATTGTTCTCTCTGTTCTTATCGGAGGCGTAACCTTTACAGGCAGCGTTATTGCATGGGCAAAACTGTCGGAAGTTCTGAACGGGAAACCGCATTTATTCACGGGACAGCATATCCTGAACGGACTGATCCTCCTGATGATTCTGCTGTCAGGCATTTTACTTTCGTTCTTTCCGGCCGGGAATCTTTTGGGGACGGAAATCCCCATGTATTTTATTTTCATCGGTCTGGTGCTCCTGTCCGGAATATTAGGTGTCCTTTTTGTGATTCCTATCGGCGGTGCTGATATGCCTGTTGTGATCTCGCTCCTGAATTCGTTTTCCGGCCTGGCTGCCGCTGCGGCGGGGTTTGTCATCAGCAATAATGTGCTGATTGTCTCCGGATCACTTGTCGGTGCCAGCGGAATTATCCTGACACAGATTATGTCCAAAGCCATGAACCGAAGTCTGAGCAATATTCTTTTCAGCGGGTTCGGTTCTGTTGTAACAAGCAGCGGAAATGCTGAACAGGGCGACATCAAACCAATTACCGCTGAAGATGCTTATCTCATTCTGGAAGCTGCCAGATCGGTTGTAATTATTCCGGGATACGGTATGGCTGTAGCCCAGGCACAGCATGCAGTTCGAGAACTGGGCGAACTGATGGAGAAAAACGGGACCGAGGTGAATTATGCAATTCATCCGGTAGCCGGCAGAATGCCGGGTCATATGAATGTTCTGTTGGCTGAAGCCAATGTGGATTATGATAAATTGAGAGAAATGGATGATATCAATCCATCCATGCCCACCATGGATGTGGCGATCGTTATCGGTGCCAATGATGTGGTTAATCCGGCAGCCCTGGACGATAAAAGCAGTCCGATTTACGGAATGCCCATTATCAATGCACACCACGCGCGGACTGTCTTTGTTTTGAAACGGTCCATGAGACCCGGTTTTGCCGGTATTGAAAATCCCCTTTTCTTTAAAGAAAATACGCGAATGCTCTTTGGAGATGCAAAGCAGTCTATTCAAAAACTTGTCGCTGAATTCAAGAATCAGTAGCCGGTAGCCGGTAGCCGGTAGCCAGTAGCCGGTAGCCAGTAGCCGGTAGTCAGTAGGGTGGTTGAGAGGGTTGTATGTTGGTTTTGTGCTCCGGCGGATTTGTCATGGTTGATTGGTGGTTTTGTTTCAGATAAAGAATAAGTCCTGTTGTATAGCGTTAGTGTTTTTTTTAATTGTCAGGCCAGGTCATTATCTCATTTCATGTTTTTTGTTCATAAAGAGCAACCTGCGGGGAGAATTATATGGACTTGAATTTCCAATCAAAGAAACTCTTTATAACCATAAAATTTTCAAAAAGGATTCAGTACGATTTCTAAGAAGGAAAAACGATGCTTAATTACAATCAATTATTCATGCATTATGTGTAATAGTGTTATCAAAACATAAGCAGAGGATTATGTTTATCTTGAAATTAATATAAAACCATTATCACTATGAACCATCTAAATGAAACAAACGCAGTCAA
>DKER01000218.1:5441-7608 GCA_002452555.1 Fidelibacterota bacterium UBA6817
ACCGGCTACCGGCTACCGGACTGACTACCGGACCAATCAACTCATTTACCGTATCATCAGTCAGAATAAAGCCCGTAACGGCATCGATATAAACACGTCGTTTGTCATTTCCCTTTTTAAGTTCTATTGAACATTCCCAATAAGGATAGAGAAGAATTTCCGCTTTAATAAAAGCCACACCATATTTGTTTTCGATAGTATGACGAATCGTTTTTTCATCCGGTTTAATCTTGTCCAGCTTCAAATCTGTGGCAATTTCCTGTTTTGGGACGGCCTGAAAATCGCCCATATCATCCAAATCTGTGATTTTGTCAGGATTTTTATCAAATATTGTGTCTACACACAGTTTCTTTTTCTGAAAACTTGTGATTTTCATCTGTTTCCATGTAAGGTAAAGATTCTCGTTCAATATCTCTTTTTTATTCTTGAAAAGTCCTTTTTTCTGTTCAATTTGTATGTGTGTTTTAATCAGGGGAAAATATTTTAAAACGGACTGTCCAACTTTTTCCTTCTTTATCATGCCACCCGTCAATTGGGATTTTAATTCTTTGCCAAGATCCTTTTCAAAAAATCTCGGTTTGATAACAAGAATTTCATCCTTCCCCGCAGATTTATTTTTATCATCCGATGATGGTTCAGGTTTTGATGCTGAAACGGCCACATCGTCTGAGAGTTCTTTTTTAGATAGAACTGACGAAGCCTGTCATCAGTCAGCCTGTCAATATCCGTTTCGGTGAGGACTTTATGCTCTGTTACAATCCAACGGCTTTTCATCGTAACAACATCTTTAAGATTGTCCGGAGAAAGGAGAATAAAATTGCCCGTTTCCAGGCCGGAAAACGTATTAGCAATCCGTTCCGCATCTTTCGGCGCAAGTGAATCCAGACGGTTGCGTACCTTTTTAATATCCTGCTGAGTATAAAGGCTCCCCAATGCCATTGTGGAAAACTGGGCAATGCTTTTATAATCAATATCTCCGGGATTCTGGGTAGACAATATACATCCGACACCATATTTTCGTGCCTGTTTATATAGAACTGTCAGGCTTTCTTTACAAGCCGGTTTTCGTACGGGAGGAATATACGGTGCGATCTCGTCAATGTAATAAGCACATTGTAGTGCTTTGTCAGGATTTGTTAACGGATTTTTCAACATCCACTGATACAGCATTTCAGTGATAACAGCAATAACAAACTCTTTTTCTTCAGGATTGTGCAATGTGTTGAGATATATGATGGAAACCCGGGTTTTCCCCGTTTCATTGTCGATACCCAAAAGATCATGAATTTCTACAGGTTTACTGAGATCGAAAAGAAGACGATTTGTTCCTACTGTATAAAGACTGAGTTTTTGACTAACCAAATCCAGAATTTTCAGATCTATCACTTTATTCAGAGATTTTATCAGGAACTCAGGAAGATCGTCTATCAATGAAATCAAATCTTTGAAACTATTCAGGGGGATATTTTTTTCAACGGCATATTCGAGCATAATTATAAAGGATGCCTCTACAGCTCTTCCGTCATTTTTACCAGGATCATATCCAATAAGAGCCGTAATATTTTTTGCTACATTGGTTAAAAACCGGATTTGCTCCTCGCTGTTAAGTCCATCCAGTGCTGAAAAATTGAAAGGATTTAACGACAGCGGAATCCCTCGGGTGCTGGCCGGGGTCCAAATGAGGACTTCAGTCGTCTCATGATAGCTTTTTCGGATTTCCGGCAAATCATTGAATCGTTCCAGATCAGCTTCATGTCCCAACTGTGCAAGGCCGGCAATATCTCCCTGCGGATCAAAAGCAATTACAGGTATTCCATTCCGAGCCAGCTCTTCAATCAGGACTTTTACACAACTGTTTTCCCGCTTCCGCTGCTTCCAAAACAGGCAAAGTGACGCTGCAATGACGTTGCACTCAATGTTAGTTTATCATGATTATAATAACCGAGAAACAAATCAGTCATTGGATTATCCTTTAATAGTTTGGGTTCATGGGTTCATGAGTTCATGAGTTCATGGGTTCAGAGGTTGAGAAGTTCAAACGTTGAGAGGTTCAGAGGTTGAGACGTTGAGACGTTGAGAGGTTGAGGCTCGCGGAGCTCGCTGTTTAGGGGTTCATGGGCTCAAGGGCTCAAGAGTTCAAATGTTCAGTCAACTATAAAGAATTAGA
>DKER01000086.1 GCA_002452555.1 Fidelibacterota bacterium UBA6817
AGACGTTGAGAGGTTGAGGCTCGCGATGCTCGCTGTTTAAGAATTCAAGGGTTCATGAGTTCAAGTTTCTTTACGATTTCTAAGAAGTAAAAACGACACTTTCATACACCCCGTCAGTCATGGATTATGTATTAGGATGTAATCAAAACAAAAGATTTTACCACCCTCGAACCAGAAAAAACCTTATCGACTACGAAACCACCTAAATAAAACAAACGCAGTCAAATGAAACAACATCATATCATCTGAAACAAAATCGACCCACTTTACTGACTACTGACTACTGACTACAGGCTACCGGCTACCGGCTACCGGCTACCGGACCGGCTACCGGACAATTCCGCTTTCGGGTCACGAAGCATGAGTTCATTGACCTGCTGCAATGGGTTTGCATTATTAAACATGACATCATACACGGCTTTGGCAACAGGCATTTCCGCCTGATATTTTTCTGCCAGTCTGATGGCAGATCGGGTAGTTGTAACGCCTTCAGCAACCATTTTCATAGGTTTCAGTATATCGTCAAGTTTCCTGCCTTTGCCCAGTTCCTCGCCCACATACCGGTTTCGGCTGTGTTTGCTGATACAGGTTACAATCAAATCTCCCATTCCTGTCAACCCTGAAAATGTCTCCGGCCGTGCTCCCATCGCCAGGCCGATTTTCATTATTTCATAGGCACCCCGGACAATCAGTGCTGCTTTGGCATTATCTCCAAAACCAACGCCGTCACTGATCCCCGCTGCAATGGCAATGACATTTTTCAGCGATCCGCCCAATTCCACGCCTGTCAGGTCATTTGTCGTATAAATTCTTAACCGTTCATCCATGAGAAGCAGCTGAATTTCTTCAGAGAGGGATTCGTTTTCACAAGCTGCAACCAGAACGGTAGGCATTTTTCTCACGACTTCTTCCGCATGACTTGGACCTGTAACTGTCAGAATGCCGCGCACGGGAAATGTGATCTCATGCGCAATGACTTCACTCATTCGCATCAGGGTTTCCGTTTCAATTCCCTTGGAAATATTGACAATCAACGGATTACCCGTTAAAGACAATGCGTTTACATCCCTGCAAACAGACCGCATAGCATGTGAGGGAACGGCAAAAATTAATATATCTTTATTCTCAACAACCGGTTTCAGTTCATGGGTTACACAAAGTTCGGACGGAAAAGGCCGGATCGGCAAAAGATCGTTGATTCTTGTTTCATGGATGGTTTTAACTCTGTTCTCGTCAAATTCCCAAAATGTGACATTGTTACCCAAATCATAAAGATGCAGTCCAAGGGCTGATCCCCATGACCCGGTACCGATAACACCAATGTTTTTTAATGCCATGTCAATCCTCTAATGGTATAAAGTATCGATAAGTTCTCTGTATCTGTTCTCAATCACTATTCGTCTTGTTTTCAGGGACGGAGTTAATTCACCCCTTTCAATCGTAAACGGTTCCGGAATAAGGGCAATTTTTTTAATCTGTTCATACCGTGCGAAATTCTGTTGAATTCTTTGAACGTCTTCATGAACAATATTCACGATTTTATAATGATTGATCAGTTCGCGTATTGAATCATACTGAATATTCAGATTATCAGCCAGCTGTGTGATTTTATCATAATTCGGTACAATCAAAGCTGTAAGATAATTCCGTTTATCTCCGATCACCACTACCTGATCGATATACGGTGAATTCACGAGTTCAGTTTCAAGAGCTGCAGGAGCAATATTTTTCCCTCCGGATGTAACAATAATATTTTTAATTCTGTCAGTAATTTTCAAATATCCTTCTTCGTCAATTTCTCCAATATCGCCGGTATGCAGCCAGCCTTCAGCATCAATCATTTCTGCAGTAGCTTCCGGCTCTTTGTAGTATCCCATCATAATATTTGGACCTTTGACTAAAATTTCTCTGTCCTCACTGAGCTTGTGTTCAACATTGGCTATCGGTTTCCCGACCGTGGAAAATTTATATCGTTCCCGCAGGTTTGTATGGGTTACGGGAGATGCTTCCGTAAGTCCGTATCCCTGTAGGATTAAAACTCCTATCGCATCGAAAAACTCACCGATTTCATCAAGCAGGGGTGCGCCGCCCGAAATAAAAAACTTGATTTGCCCGCCGGTATAACTTCTGAGTTTTTTAAACACCAGCAAATCGGCAAGAGCATATTCCATAGAATACATTCCGGACGGTTTTTTACCTTTCTGGCGAAATTTGCGACTTACGTTGCGTCCAATATTCATGGAAAACGTGAATATCTGTTTTTTGACTCCGGTTAATTTCTGGCTTTCACTCATCATGGCGCTATACATTTTTTCGAAAAGCCTGGGGACTGAAATGCAGATTGTTGGTTTTACCTCTCTGATTTCCTGGCCAACAGCAGAGATATCTGTAGCATAATAGACAGTGGCACCCAGAAACATCGGGACCAGATCACCCGTTGTTCTTTCCAGCGAATGAGACAGGGGGAGAAAAGATAAAAAGACTTCATCCTGATCCGGATTCAGCGTTTCTATACTTGACCAGGCATTCCACCACAGATTTCCGTGACTCAGCATTACACCTTTGGGATTCCCGGTCGTTCCTGATGTATAAATAATTGTCATCAGATCTTCGGGACCGGTTTTTTCACATTCTTCCTGAAAAGAAAGTTTACCTTGCGCCGATGCTTTTTTCCCTGATTCCAGAAACATCTTCCAGTCAAACATCCAATCCGCATCCAGAGTTGTGTCCCAGTCAAAAACAACCATGAATTTTAAACCGGGCAATTCATCTTTAATTTCAATGATTTTATCTGCCTGTTCCCGGTTTGAAACAAAAATTGCTTTAGAATCGGAATTTTTTAGAATATAAAGGATATGGTGTGCAGGCAATGTGGGATAGACAGTTACGGTAACCATTCCGGGACAGGCAATGGCATAGTCTGCCAGAGGCCATTCGGTGCGATTTTCCGACAGGATTGCAATATGATCCCCTCGTTTTAGTCCCTTCTCCCACAGGGCATGGGTAACAGCTTCAACATTTGACCGAACGTCCGAATAGGTGATGGGTACCCATTCATTATGCTTTTTTGAAGCATAAGCAATTTTATCCGGGAATTGGCTGCATGTTTTAACAAATTCTCCGGATACCGTCATTTTTTCTGATTTCATCATCATTTTTTCCTTGCTTTTTATTAATTTATTTGAAATTTTCGAGCTTGCATTGCCGAGGTGGTGAAATTGGCAGACGCAGAGGACTCAAAATCCTCCGGACTTCGGTCCTTGCGGGTTCGACTCCCGCCCTCGGTACAAAGCTCAATCGTGTAATCCTTCCGGGACTTATGGTATCAGACTGCTTTATCGCATTTAAATATCCAGTTCATCAATTTTTCTGTATAAAGAACTTAACCCGATATCCAGGAATTCTGCTGCTTTGGCTTTATCGTATTCAACCATTTCAAGAATGCGTCGAATATGATATTTTTCAAACTCTCTGACGGCATTTTTAAGCGGCGGTGAAAAACTCTTTTTCAGTGACGTGTCCGGCATACTGCTGCCCTGGAGATTATCTATTGTCAAATATTCCCCGTCACACAGCAGCACTGCTCTTTCAATCATGTTTTCCAATTCGCGGACTTCTCCTTTCCATGAATGGTTTATCAGGGCTTTCATGGTATCATTGTCCACACCGCGGACTTTTCGCTTCAGCTCATGATTGTATTTATTGATAAAATGATTGACAAGCAAGGGAATATCTTCCTGCCTTTCACGGAGGGACGGTAAATGAATCTCCACAATATTCAGCCTGTAATATAAGTCTTCGCGAAAATTTCCTTCTTCCACTTCTTTTAGCAGGTCTTTATTTGTAGCCGACAGAATTCTCACATTCACGTGAATAGGATTGCTGCTGCCGAGAGGTTTGATCTCCTTGGTTTCAATAGCCCGGAGCAGTTTAACCTGAATATGAACCGGAATCTCTCCTACTTCATCCAGGAAAAGAGTCCCGCCGCTTGCCGACTTAAAAACACCATCTTTATCCTGATTGGCGCCGGTAAAAGCCCCTTTTCTGAATCCAAACAGCTCACTTTCAAAAAGGGTTTCAGGCAGGGCGCCGCAATTGATGGGAACAAACGGTTCATTCTTTCGGGGACTGTTGTCATGAATTGCACGGGCTATGAGTTCTTTACCCGTGCCGCTCTTACCGGTGATCAAAACATTGCTGGTTGAGTTAGCAACACGGCTTACCATATGATAAACCTGTTTCATGGCAGGACTGTCACCTATAATGTTTGAAAAGTTAAATTTTTCCCGGATCTCTTTTCTCAAATTCTGATTTTCCAGCAGCGTCCGTCTGAACCGGTTGATATGGTGTATTCTGTGCAGAAGTTCGCCGGGATCAATCGGCTTCAAAATGTAATCAATGGCTCCTTTCCGCAGGGCTTCAACGGCAGTTTCTACTGTTGCGTGTGCCGTGATGATCATGGCGGATGTTTTGGGCGCAAAGGATGATATGTATTTAAGCAGTTCCATGCCATTTCGCACCGGCATATTCAAATCAGTGATGACCAGGTCATAGTTGGATTTTTCCAGCAGTGCAATCGCTTCTTCCCCGTTTGCAACACAGTCACACAGAAATCCTTCACCTGCAAGCAGATCACGCAAAGAATCCCGGATCTCTACATCATCATCTGCCACCAAAATATGAATCTGAGCCATAGATACTCCTTTATTCCAGATGCTTCTCAATTTTAAGAATTTATTTCAGGTAAAGGTATTGAACAAGGATGTTTTTTAACAGAATATGAAAAAAGCCGCAAAAGCAGCTTTTTTCATTTATTTAAACCGGATATCAGGTTTTAATTTGAGACGTTATCCGGACCAGAATCTGTTCTGTTACAACAGATACAATTAAACCGATAATCGTATACCAGGTCCAGTGAACAGATGTTCCCTGAATAACAAACATCATAACCAACAGGGTAGTAAAAAAAGTTATAACATACTGCCAGACCTGTGCTTGCGCAAAGAATCGCGTCAGTATAAACATTCCCAGCATGGCTCCGTAGGTAAAGGACGCAATGGAGAGTCCCACTTCCACCAGGGGGTTGTTCATATTGGTGAAAAGGGATGCCCCTCCAACCATGATGATACCCCAGACAAGGGTTACAAAACGGCTGATTTTAAAGAGTTTATCCTCGCTAACATTCAATTTGAACAAGGGTTTGATAATGTCCATGGTTGTTGAACTGGACAATGCGCTTAATGAGCCGCTTAGCGTGGACATGGCAGCGGCAAAGATTCCTGCCACAGTGATACCCTTAATAACCGGCGGCAACTGATTAATGATAAAAAGAGTGAAAACCTCATCGGATTTCGTTAAACCTGCTTCTGCCAGTGAGGCGCCATTCCATACGGCATAAATCATCAATCCGAGAATAAGAAAGAGGGAGAATTGAAAAAACACCACAAATCCGCTGCCGATCATTGCCTTTTTGGAGGCATTTACATCCTTGCAGCTCAGGACTCTTTGAACAATAAGCTGATCGGTACCGTGGCTTGCCATTGACAGGACAGCACCGCCCAGAAGTCCTGAAAAAATGCTGTAATTGCTCATATTAAGGTTAAAAGTAAAAAGTTTGAATTTTCCGGCTTCAGCCATAGTGGAAAGTATTGCACCCGGTTCGGGCAGGAGATTATAGGCTATGCCAAGCGTAAAAAAGGCAGCCGTAATATAAATTATCCATTGAACAACATCCATCCACACAACGGAACGGATCCCTCCAAACCATGTATAGACAACCGTTACAAAACCCAGTATCCAGATTGAGGCACTGTAGCTGATCCCTGTTATCATTGAAAGGGGAATGGCTACGGCAAACAGACGGACACCGTCTGCCAGAAGTCTTGTAAACATGAAAGTAATACTCATGACCCTCTGCATGGTAATTCCGCCCTTTTCCCGAATGGATTCGTACACGGAAATATAATTCCCCCGTGCATACATCGGCAACAGCACAAAGGCAACCAGAAAACGTCCCAGAACATATCCCATGCAGACCTGAAGAAAAGACAAATCAGAAATATAAGCCAGACCGGGAATGGACAGGAATGTTAAAACGGATGTTTCGGCGGCAACGATTGACAGCATGACTGCCCACCAGGGAAGATTTTTCCCGGCATTGTAATATCCCTGAACGTCCTTGACGTTTTTCCCCAGCCAGGTTCCTGCAGTAAAAACAGCCAGCATGAAAACAATAACGATCGTGTAATCCACAAAATGCATACCGTACCTCTTTACTTATCAATGAATGTAACCGGAATTTCCGTTTTAACAGAGAGATTATCAAGACATTTTACATAAATTTAAAAGCTGAAATTAATTTTATAAAATTTTATATTTCATCATGATCTCGAAATTAAGAAAACAATATGAAAACATATTCAAACACATGTCTTCACTTGAGTTTAACAACTCGTTTGATTTCTCACTGGATGAAAACGATATTCTGGCGGCATCCGGCGGTATCAAGCATCATACAAATCTGTTTTTAGGTTATTATAATCCCAAAACAATCGATTTGTACATCAGGAAATATCATGTTTTGGAATATTTGGAATCCCTCGGATTAAAGGATTTGGAGTATGTGATAGATTTATCTGATTCATTCGAGCACAAATTTTGTATTTACAGCAAAACATACGAGGATTCACGCAAGGTTGTGGAAATTGTCCTCCGGAAAAAATCCCTGGAATTGGAAAAAACAACACTGGATACATCACTATTAAGGAATGTAGAATTCCTTTATGTGGAATGGCTGCTGCTGCAGAATCCCGAAAAGGATTTCTCGGTTCGACGTCCAAGACTTCCGGGACAGGTGTATCCCGGTTTGAAGATCGGAGATCATGTGATGGAAATCCTGTATAATATGGCAACACGCATCCGGACATCAGGGCTTGCAAACACACCCAATTATCTGCACACTGCCGTTCTGTTTTCCAAGGAATTCCGTTTTGTTGACCCGGCAGCTGAAGCAATAAACCAGGCAGTTAAGGGATATTTATTGAAGCATTACAGTTTATGGACCATTGCATGGGCCGGATATTACAAATGCATCTATCATATCAAAACAGAGAAGCCGCTTGAATGGACGCCTTCCCTGATGGTCGT
>DKER01000230.1 GCA_002452555.1 Fidelibacterota bacterium UBA6817
TTTCCCAGGGCTGAAGCTTATACCAGTCCGATGTCCAGGGGGATATCTGCCACGGCGATTCAGCATCATGCGGCCATGAGCCTTTCAGCGATTTTAAATCCGGATCATTGTTTGTATCCCCATTCCTAAACCTGTCCGGGAAAATCTGATACCACACAACATGAACAGCCCATTCAGGGAAATCATTTCTTGAATCGTTTTCAGACATTTCTTTCTCCTGTCCCCTATTTCCGCAGGCCAATGTAAAAAACAAGCTGACAAGTATCAGCACAATAGTGCGTTTCATTATCCCCCCCTGTTCCAAATCAGCAATAAACGGAGTGTTAAAATAATCGTGTCATAATTGAATTGATTAAAAGTCGGTCCGCCGACAAGTGAGAGCTCTGCATAATATGGTCCAATTTCCGCCCAGGTTGTGATACCAAGGCCGACATCGGAAAGTCCGGCAGAACGGCTGACTTTCCCCATATAATAATCTGTGAGATTGACTGCCGTATATCCGGTGAATATCCACGGCATTTTCCAGTCAGCGTATTTCCGAATTTCGCTCCGGGCATATAAACGGCCGGAGAATAAATCACCGTCCACAGAGATGCTCCACGGGATTTTTTCAGTTCTGTTCATGGTAACTTTCACAGATGCCGTTATTGAATCCGGTTGCCCTGTCCATCCCATGGCGAATTCCGGATGAAAACGATTTTTCCCGGAATAATAATACATCCCTCCGGAAAACAACAACTCTGTCCAACCGGCTCCGGCGCCGGCTGTTGATGAAACATACCAAAGTCCCTTCTGTGGATAAAATGTAATACCCGGCTGTATGATAAACCTGTTCTCCAAAGAACGACCATAACGGACAGGCGGTGCTTCCATATACAGACTTACATCATAATCTGCACCGTAAAGGGCATGAACCGCCAGAAAAAAAACGATCAAACAATTAATACGAAATGCTTTCATTATCATGAATTTAGAATCTTCACAGCATAGTGAAAATGAAAAACCGTCCATAAAGAAAAATGCCGGTGCGAGCACACCGGCATTTTTCAACACAGGAGGGAACCTGAGAAGAAATATTTCAATTCCGCTTATGCGGATATTAATCCCTCAAACGCATTATAATATAAAGGGAAATTCACAATATTTGCAAGTATTGTTTTTTAAAGATTTTATAACTTTTTTTTAAATGATGCGGTTAAATTTACCTGTTTAAACGGAGTTATTACGCTGATGTCACTTTCTACATGGTTAACATTCATTATTTTTTTCTTTATGATCGGTTTATTTCTGGTGATTGCAGATTTTCTTCTGAAGCTTTTAAACGTCCATCCTCATACAACACGCAGAATTGTTCATATTCTCGTTGGTGTTCTTGTCTGTTTTTCTCCCTTCTTTTTTAAGGATTCTCTCCCTGTCGTTACTCTGGCAGCTCTTTTTATTGCAATAAACTATCTTGGGATCCGTTTTGGACTCTTAAAGGGAATACATGAAACAGACCGTGTGAGTTACGGAACAGTCTATTTCCCTATATCGTTCTTAGTTCTGGTATTATGGTTTTGGCACAAAGATCCCGCCATCCTTTTAACGGCAATGCTGATCATGACATTCGGCGATCCCGTTGCCAGCTGGGTTGGTGAGTCCAGAAAAAATCCTATTTCCTTTAAAATATGGTCTGACAAAAAATCCCTGCAAGGCAGCATAGCCATGTTCCTTGTCGCTTTTTCTGTAGCCGTTGCCGGGATGTATGGTTTCAGATATATGTTTGGTCGTCCCATTTCTCTTTCAACGGCTTTTATATTCGGTTTTTTTACGGCTCTATATGCTGCGGTATCCGAAACAGTTTCCCATGAAGGCACCGACAATCTGATGGTGCCTTTGGGCAGCGCGGTTGTTCTGGATTTTCTTTACTACAGCCTTCCGGCCATGCAGAACCAGCTTATGCTCTGGATGATTTTAACCTCCGGCATTGCCTGGCTGTCCTGGAAACTGAAAGCACTTTCTCTTAGCGGAGCCGTAGGAGCCTGGCTTTTGGGAACCGTGGTTTTTGGGATCGGCGGGTTGGAATGGATGCTGCCTGTCATTTATTTCTTCGTTACATCCAGTCTGTTTACCAGCATAGGCAAAAAACACAAAAAAATCCTGGAAACCGTTTTTGAAAAGGGCGGACAGCGCGATATTTTTCAGGTTTTCGCCAATGGCGGCGTGGGTATGTTTGCAATTTTGGCTTATTACTTTACAAATCACATCATATGGTATATGATTTTCCTCGGGAGTATGGCTGCAGCAACGGCAGATACCTGGGCAACCGAACTGGGAACTTTCAGCAGGCGATTGCCGGTCAGTATTTTGAATTTTAAAACCGTTGAAATGGGTACTTCGGGGGGCATTACGCCTCTTGGAACAGTGGGTGCTTTTCTTGGCTCCCTGTCGCTGGTTTTTATAGGTATTCTTGCATGGGGTTGGCAACATGAAATACACCTGAATGTGATTCATGTTCTGATTATCACTCTTGCCGGATTTTTAGGATCCGTCGTTGATTCATTGATTGGCGCTACTTTACAAGCCCAATACCGCTGCCCTGTATGTCAAAAAATCACGGAAAAAAGAAACCACTGTTCTCAATCCCATATCCCACTGGTCAAAGGTTATACATTCTTAAATAATGACAGAGTTAATCAGTTGTGCACGCTTTCAGGCGGACTTATTGCCGGATTAGCCGTTTTCTTTTAAATATATGCGGGAATAAACAGGTTTTTTTATTTAACAAGTGCCATTTTTCGTGTTTGTATTGTATTTCCTGTTTCCATAATACAAAAATAAATACCGGATGGCAAAGATGATGCCTGAAAGGTGATTTCATAGGATCCCGGTTCAAAGGTGTCACGGACCAACGTAAAACCATATTTACCGTCTATGGATAAAATCCGGATATTTACCGTATCCGTATGTTTCAAAGAAAAAGGAATTCGTGTTGCGGTGTTAAAGGGATTGGGAAAGTTGGGACGCAATTCACACGCCGCAGGCTGAGCGATGCGATCCAAAACCCTGATGTATGTAGATAATTCTGAACCCAGTATGTCCAAAAGAACCGTTTTATTATTAATAAAATCCTGTCCCAAAGCCCAAATAATAGTTCCCCGGAGTCCATGATACTTGATGTAGTTGCATTTTTCAATAATTGATTCCGGATCATCATAACTGATCACTCGTGTTCTTTCCGGGTTTATTAGGTAAGGTGTCCGTGTTGCATTATCCCAGTACCGTGTCCAACCGTCGGAAATAAGGGGTTCTATCTGAAAATACCGCAACTGTCTTGCACCGGTAATGGGACCATACATGGCAGACGCTTCAAATTGCCAGCCGTAAAAAGGTGTGCCGATACAAAGCTTTTCAGGAGAAACGCCTTTCTCATTCATATAATGATTCACTGAACGGTCAATCCATCCCTGATCAGTTGTCGACAATGTTCCATATAAAGGTGAATTGGGTCCTGCCTTGGCAGTCCAGCTCCCGTAATAATCATATGTCATGACACCTACCCAGTCAAGAACCTCATTCATTACAGACCAGTCATAACGGTCATTGGGATCTGCAGATGGTGCAGCAATGCTGAGCGACATCGGTTTATTGACCATTGACAGAGCAGACCGCAATTCACGGAAAAGCATAGACGTAAACTCACGAATATCAGCCGGCGGATATTCCCAGTCCATATCGATCCCGTCATAGCCGTTATCAATGCAGAATTGTGTAATATTTTCCACAAAAGCACGACGTGCCGCAGAATCCTGAGCCATTACGGCAAATCGGGGCGTACGTTCGGTGTCCCACCCCCCTACAGATATTATAACTTTTACACCATTCGCATGACAGGCGGCAATAAGCTCCGGATCATACGTAAAACTGCTCAAATCCAGACTTCCGTCTTCATATGGAAAAATAAATGCATGGCAAATATGAGTCAGATGATCAAAAGGAATCAGGGTATGGGGATACACGGTTTTGTTCCAGCTTGGATAATACCCTAAAACCATAGGCCTTTCCTGGCTTCTCAAAGGAATAATGATTGCCAGAATTAAAATGAAAATCATAAAAGATTGATGAATCGTTTTTCTTTTATTCATTTGATTTTCTCCATCCGAACAAGAATGTTTCCGGATAACGTGTTTGTTATTATCTATTGGCTGAATATACTTAAAAAGCCGAAAGGTCACAGAGATTTTTCGTTTTTTATCATTTTTCATTAACTATTCAAATGCTTGCTTATGTAAGCAAAAAAGCAGTAACATTTTAGGTTAATTATTTAATAAAGCGTTTCAAACAACGATATAAACCGCATTCATTCTTAAAGACAGGGTACAATGAAATACAAATTGCTGTCCTTGATAATAGGGTTACTGCCACAAAAGAAGCATTTGAAGCCCCTAAACCCGGACCGGCCGGTCAGTTCGGAATACCTGCAGAAACAGTTTTTACACCCAGGAATATCTATTTCAATCTTCCGATCCGTTACCGGTGAAAGAGAATAACTGCGGAAATAAAAGTGCCGGTAATTCTGAAAAGTGAAATCAGTTACGGTGATATGACAAAATCAGCCGCCGGATTAGGCGATGCCGTTTTCAAAACATCCTATCGTTTTAAGCGAAAAGATTGGATTAATGAGTCCATGATCCACGTAAAAGCACCGACAGGAGATCAGGATAAAGCCGTTGACGGCGTCATGATTCCACTGGGAACGGGCAGTACAGACTTGATACTGCAAAATATATTCATGATGCGAAAAACACACTTTTCTCTGTATAACAGCATTAGTTTCCGGCTTAACACACACCGGGAAAATAGTGTGCTGATCAGCCATCCGGATGCGTTTCGCAGGTCAGAGACTATTACATACAACATAACCAATGGCAGCCTTTTTATTGTAAATACATCCTTTTCGTACAATGCATTTTCATTTGCATCTGTTATCGGCGGCGTAACCCTGACTGTCAATGGAGAAGGAAACATTGACCGCACACACCAATACACCGGTACTAAACAGAATTATTCTCAAAATGGTATAAGCGCTGAACAGGATTATGTGTTTCTGGACCTATATCCTGCCGTGGCATTTACAGTTTTCAGGACATATATTATGCTAACGGCAGCCATACCTGTTTTGACGGTGAGGAATGATTCAAATACCGAATCGGACAGAAAACCTGAAATGATGCTTTGACTGTCCCGGGAACTCTTTATGGAGAAAATGAGATGTTAAATAAATTCATAAAACACGGAAGTCTCATAACGCTGGTATTTCTTCTGTTTGTTGCCTGTGACACGGCAGATATTTTGATCCTGGATTCCGGGTCGGAAGGCGGATCTTTCAGTAAGTCCCTTCAATTCAAAATTGCGGAATCCGAACAGCAAAGCATCTTTCCGGATAAATTTTCTGCAACACGCCGAATCTTGGTGCCTCATTCAACTACACGAACCTATCAGTTGGATGTTGAAAAGGACAATAATGGTTATTTCTGGGTCTCACAGCCTGTGGAAGCACCTTTACAAAGGAATTTTACCCTTTCCATGACGACAAAAATCAGCAGCTTTGATTGGATTGGTTTTGGTTCCTATCGAAAGGATATACAATATAATAATATTGTTGAACTCTATCTTTTTGAAGCAACGGCTGAATTCGCCGGCGGAGCAGGGACGATTGTTGATCCGTATCTTGTTGCTTCTGCAGATCATTTGAATCGTGTTCGGAATTATAAAGATGCCCATTTCCGGCAGGTAGCCAATATTGACCTGGGAGTATCCCCATGGAAAGACGGCAGTGGAGATCATACAGATAACAGACCTCCCTTTACCGGTGTTTATGACGGTGATTCATTCAGGATCATGAACCTTTCCATACAGGATTCCACGTTAAATACGGCTGCACTTTTTGGATGGACCCGGGAAGCTGAATTAAAAAATATCTTCCTTGATAATGTCAATGTTCGCGGTGCATGGGCTGTTGGCGCCTTGTCGGAAATCAATGAAAGAGTCATTCAAATTGTGAACTGTCATTCAACAGGAGCTGTTCACGGAAATGAAGCAGTAGGCGGACTGATTGGTACCATGACTTACACCAGCGGTGTTTTCCTTGTATGTGTCCTTGAAAAAAGTTATGCCACTGGTTCTGTTATTGCCTCCGTTTCGAATGCAGGCGGTTTGGTGCCTTCAAATTCCGGTGGAACCATTCAGAATTGTTATGCTATGGGCAACGTGAGCTCTCCCGATTACTGCGGTGGACCGGTAGCTTATAGCGGGTGGGATTTTAATACAATTTGGATTGCGGATACGCAAAGTACAATCAATTCCGGCTACCCGGCACTCCGCTTTCTATAAATGATGATTTTTTCAATGAAATTATTGTGAGGATACAATGAAATTGCTTAAAAATAAAGTAATAATCCTGCCGGTTTTATTCTTGATATCAGGAATTTTTTACAGTTGCGACACGGATAAAGGCTCCGGTCCGTCTGATAAAACGGCGGG
>DKER01000232.1 GCA_002452555.1 Fidelibacterota bacterium UBA6817
CCACTGCTTTCTACTGACTACCGGCTACCGGCTACCGACCACCGGCTACTGGCTACTGGCTACCGGCTACAGGCTACCGGCTACCAGCTACCGGCTACCGGCTACCGGCTACCGGCTACCGGCTACTAATAATCACTTTACATTTACCAATTAATTGTCATAAATTCCTGCCAATATGGCACAATTCAAACTTAAATCGTCGTTCAAGCCCACAGGGGATCAGCCTGAGGCGATACAATCGTTGGTAGATGGACTGAATCGGAATGAATCCTTTCAGACCCTTCTGGGAATAACCGGTTCCGGTAAAACGTTTACGATGGCCAGTGTGATTGAAAAAGTTCAGCGGCCTACCCTGATCATTTCCCACAATAAAACCCTTGCAGCACAGCTCTATGGTGAATTCAGGAGTTTTTTCCCTGATAATGCCGTTGAATATTTTATCAGTTATTACGACTATTATCAGCCGGAAGCGTACTTACCGGTAACCGATACCTATATTGAGAAAGATTCGGATATTAATGACGAAATTGAAAAACTCCGCCTGAAGGCAACAGCTTCCCTGCTGGCGCGACGGGATGTAATCGTTGTCGCTTCCGTTTCGTGTATTTACGGACTCGGTTCCCCCAGAGAATATAAAGATCAGATCATTCTTCTTAAAAAAGGGCTGTCCTACCCGCGCGAGGAACTGTTAAAACAGTTGATATCCATTCATTATACGCGGAATGACATGAGTTTTTCCAGAGGGACCTTTCGGATCAGGGGCGATGTGATGGATATTTATCCCGCATATTCCGATACTCCCGTTCGCCTTGAGTTCTGGGGGGACGAACTGGATAGCATTCATTTTATTGACCCTGTCACCGCTAAATCCCAGGGAGCATCCGATTGGGTCATCATTTACCCGGCCAGACATTTTATAACGAATGACGAGATGATGAAAACGGCGCTGAAAGAGATTCAACACGAACTTTCAGACAGACTCACCCAACTCCGGCAAACCGGCAAGCTTCTGGAAGCACAACGGCTTGAACAGCGCGTAAATTACGATATGGAAATGATGCGCGAACTGGGATATTGTTCGGGAATTGAGAACTACAGCCGCCATTTGACACAGCGTAAACCGGGTGAACGCCCATTTACGCTCATGGATTTTTTCCCGGAGGATTACCTTCTGTTTATTGATGAATCCCATGCAACCATTCCCCAGATACGGGCTATGTATAACGGTGACCGCTCCCGGAAGGAAGTCCTGGTAGAATACGGATTTCGTTTACCCAGTGCATTGGATAACCGTCCCATGAAGTTCAATGAATTCGAAGACATGATCAATCAGGCAATATTCGTGAGTGCGACACCTGCTGATTATGAAATGGAGAAAACAGAGGGTGTCTTCACGGAACAAATTATCCGTCCGACCGGACTTCTGGATCCTGAAATTGAAATACGCCCCACAAAAAATCAAATTGATGATCTGATCAGCGAAATTAAAAGACGAACTTCCAGAAAAGAGCGGGTTCTGATAACAACATTAACAAAAAAAATGTCTGAGAACCTTGCCGATTATCTTAAAAATGTACAGGTGAATACACGCTATCTTCACTCTGAAATTGAAAGTCTGGAACGAATATCTATACTCCGTGATCTGCGACTGGGTGAATTTGACGTATTGGTCGGCATCAATCTTCTTCGTGAAGGACTGGATTTGCCGGAAGTTTCTCTTGTAGCAATTCTTGATGCGGATAAACAGGGTTTCTTAAGGTCTGAACGCTCTCTTTTCCAGATTGCAGGCCGTGCCAGCCGGAATGTGAACGGTAAAGTCATTTTTTATGCAGACCGGATCAGTGATGCCATGAGAACCGTTATTAATGAAACCAACAGGCGAAGACTGCTCCAGATCGACTATAATAAACGCCACGGGATTACACCGGTTACCATATACAAATCTGCAGATGAAGTGATCTCGGCTACTTCTATCGCCGATTTCTCGGGAACAAAGGAAAAACAGAAAGTTTATAAAATAGAAAATGAAACGGCTAAATTGTCCAAACTGGAAATATTAAAACGCATTGATGATTTGACTATAGAAATGAACCGTGCCGCAGAAGAATTGGAATTCGAACTGGCAGCAAAAATCAGGGATCAGATCATTGTTTTAAAACGGACACTCAAGAGATAAATATGTTAGACATTGAGCAAAAATACGGAATTATCGGTAAATCAGATGCAGTTAAAGAGGTTCTCAGCTCTATTGAACAAGTGGCAGGATCAGATATCAGCATTTTGATTTCCGGTGAAAGCGGAACCGGTAAAGAGTTGGTGGCACAGGCCATTCACAGGCTGAGCACAAGGAAGAATCGCCCCTATATTGTAGTAAACTGCGGTGCAATTCCGTCCGGAACCATTGAGAGTGAACTGTTCGGACACAGAAAAGGAAGTTTTACAGGTGCTGTGGAAGATCGGAAGGGTTTTTTTGAGGCAGCAGATCAGGGAACAATTTTTCTGGACGAAATTGGTGAACTTCCTCCTGAAACCCAGGTAAAACTTTTGAGAGTTCTGGAATCCGGTGATATCATCCGTGTGGGTGAAAGCCTTCCCAAAAAGGTAAATGTACGGATCCTGGCAGCAACCAACCGGGACCTGAAACAAAGTGTCATGGAAGGGCAATTCAGAAAAGACCTCTATTACAGACTGAAAACCATATCCATTCACGTTCCTGCACTGAGAGATAGACGGGAAGATATTCCCATGCTTGCAGAGTATTTTATGATGGAATATGCGGACAGAAACAATCTTCACTATAAACCCATCGCTCCCGCATCTCTCAAAATACTCGAAAATATGAATTGGCAGGGCAATATTCGCGAATTAAAGAATTTTATACAGTCTGTCTATGTTTTGGAAAACACTCACATCATTCAGCCGGAAACATTAAAGGAATACATGAGAAAACATTCCGGTTATCTGGAAGGAATAAAGTATGATACGCGCTTCCCTGTTCCAATGGACAGGGATGTTGAAAAAATGGAACGTGAACTTGTTTTGCGTCAGCTCTTCCTGCTCAGACAGGATGTGGATGAAATTAAAAATATGCTCCGGGCAAACTATCGGTTACTGGAGAAAGGACAGGTTTCTTTGTCAGAAATTCCTGATCGTCTGGAAAAATATGAAAAAACACCGGTTCCCTCGGGTGAAGTTTTTCCCGCTCACGATAAAACGATCAGTGATATGGAGAAAGAACTGATTGAACAGACCCTTGAAAAATATCATGGTTCCAAACGTAAAACCGCCCGGGCTTTAAAGATCAGTGAAAGAACCCTTTACAGAAAGCTGAAAGAATATGACATTCAAATTTAAACTCGCACTTTTGGGTTTCGTCGTTTTATTATCTATAAACTTTACCGGTTGCGGTCTCTATTCTGTCCGTCCGGGCACCATTCCTCCCCACATTAAAAGCATAGCTGTGGAGGATTGCATCAACGAAACGGCTGAATTCGGACTTGGGGAAAAACTTACATCATCTCTCATATCAAACGTTCTGACCGAAAATCTCCTGCCCATCAGTGATCCGCTCGTTGCACACTCGATAATACGAATCCGAATAACGCGCATAACAGATGCCCCTCATACATTTGATGAAACAGAAACCGTGAAAGAATACAAAGTATCCGTTACCGCTAGCTTTGAATGGATAGACCGCATCAACGATAAAGAAATCATGAACGGGACGATCACCCAATGGAGCATTTACTACAGCGACAATTTTAATAATCAGCTGTCCCCCGGTGATCAGATTGTAAGAGTGGACGGTTTGGATGACACTGTGTCAAAACTGTCTCAGGATATTGTGGAAAAACTGACATCAGATTGGTAATCACCCTTTTACTGATCGTTATATGTTATTGATTATCAAGATATTACAATAATTTTCTAAAGTTTAATTTTTATCACTGGGAACAATTTTATCCATAAGGATGTAATTGTTAAAGCAGGGATTGATCTTTGAGACTTTTCATAATGATGTTGGTATAAAACAAGGATCGTTGTAAAATCATAAAATTTAAATGATAGAGACATGACATCAGGAAATAAGCAGAACAATCAGGAAGAACCATTTCGTTTGAATTTTCATTCAAGACGACTTTTGCGGGATCAGTTGATACATATGGCAAATCCTGTTCTTGAACATATATTTGCATTTGGCCGTCTAAATAAATTGTATTCAAAGCTTCGAAACCGGCCGGACAGTGAATCGTTTGAATCCTGTGTTTTAAAAAACATGAATATCACCTATTCGGTTTCGGATCAAAAAAGTTTAAAAAATATCCCGCACAAAGGACCCTTTATTATCATAGCCAATCATCCGTTTGGCGTGCTTGACGGATTGATTCTAATGGATCTTCTTGCAGCAGTTCGTCCGGACATAAAGTTTATTGCTCAAAAAGAGCTGAAATATATACCGGATATCCGGGACAGACTAATCCTGATTGACACAAAAAAAACGCCGGAAGCCAGAAAAATGAATATCCGTGCAGTATTATACTCAATTCATTGGCTTCAGCGCGGAGGTGGACTTGTCCTCTTCCCTTCCGGTGCCGTTTCCCAATTCCATGTTAGACATCAGGATATAACCGATCCGGGTTGGATTGAAAACACTGCCCGGATCATAAAACTGGCTCAGGTTCCTGTTCTTCCTATCTATTTCGAAGGCAGAAATAGTCTTACGTTTCTTCTTGCGGCAATGTTCGCCCAAAACCTCAGGATGTTTATGTATCCGCGGGAATTTTTGAAAACAAAGAATAAACACATTATCGTTAAAATCGGTGAACTGATCCCGGTTCAGCGGTTGCAAAAATATAATCGACCCAAAGATCTGCTTAATTACATCCGCTTAAAAACGTATGTACTTCAATACAGACCGATAGAAAAACCATTAGAAAAAAATCATGACTGCATAAAAAACAACTTCGAAGATATTCCGGAAAGTTTTGATAAAGAAGCCGTGACACTTGAAATAGAATCACTTCCGCAAAAACAAATCCTGATAAAAAACAGTGAGTATGCTGTTGTCTATGCCAGGGCTATACAGACTCCGCTGGCTGTGCGTGAATTGGGGCGTTTGCGTGAAATAACATTCCGTGATGTGGGTGAAGGAACCGGTAAGAGCCTGGATCTGGATATTTTCGATGAATATTATATCCATCTCATTGTATGGCAGCATGTTGAAAAAGAAATTGTCGGTGCTTACCGGCTCGGGCCCACAGACGAGATTATTCAACATTATGGAACCGCGGGTTTGTATACCAGCACGCTCTTTAAATACAAACCTGAACTTTTTGAAAAAATGGGGCCTTCTCTGGAATTGGGCCGGTCATTTATTAAAAAGGAATACCAGAAGAAATATGCTCCTCTCCTGCTTCTTTGGAAAGGCATCAGTCAGTTTCTCGTCCGGAATCCTCACTATATCAATGTCTTTGGCCCTGTCAGTATGACAAGTGACTATCATATTGTTTCACGCCAACTGCTGGTTAAATTTTTAAAAGAACACTATTATGATAAAGAGCTATCCAAACTGGTCAAACCGCGAAATCCATTTAAACACAAAACGGTTAAGGTGTGGGATCAACTCCCCTCAAATAAAATCATACACACACCTGATGAGCTGTCGTCACTGATATCCGATATCGAACACCAGATTGACGGTATTCCCGTTCTGATTAAACAATACCTGAAACTGGGCGGAAAAATATTGAGTTTTAACGTGGATCCGGATTTTAACTATAGCCTTGACGGACTCATTGTGGTGAATTTAACCCAAACTGATGAATCGGTCCTTAAATGGTATATGTCACCTGAAGGATATGAGATCTACAAGAAATTTCACTGAAGACTATTCATGAAGAATATGATTTAATCCTTCTATATCCAGAAGTCTGACGGATTTACCCTTAACCTCAATTAACCCTTCATCGTGCAATTGTGACATCACCCGGGAGACGGAAGGCCTTTCCGCATTAAACAGTTCGGCCATTCTTTGATGGCTGATCGGTAAACGAATATCCATCTTACCTTCTTTTCTGATTGACAACAGGTAACCGATAATTTTTTGCCGAATGGTTCTAAACGACAACATTTGAATTTTCTTTGCCAGCAAAACAGTCCTGTCTGAAATATTCCTGATAATATTTCCGGTAAAATCAGGGTTCGCTTTCAACATAAAAAGAAGAAATTCCCGGGGAATTATTATCAGCTCACACGGGGTTAAAGCAACAACATTTACAGGAAATGTATTTTCGGATGCAAATAGAAAAGCAGAAGCAACCGTATCCGGTGATTTGATATGATCCACAGTAAACGATCTTCCGGAAAAATCAAGCATTTCCCCCCGCAATTCACCCTGGGTTAAACAATATAATGAATCAATGGCATCTCCGGTAAATGCTATAATGTTGCCGGTTATATAATGACGGAGAAATATGCGTTCCTCCGGCAAAAAATCTTTCAGTTCTTCAACTGATAAGGAGTTGAATAAGGAGATTTTTTTTAATCGTTCATACATTTTTTTCTCATTTTGTAACATATGTTACAGTTTATATTGTTCAAAGTCCAGTATATTGATATGAAACAAAAAAAGGAGTAATACATGTCAAAATCAGAAATGTTTTGTTTTCAGTGTCAGGAGGCATCCGGAGGAAAGGGGTGTACTATCATCGGCATTTGCGGCAAAGAACCAAATGTTGCTGCCATGCAGGATTTATTGATGTATACAGCAAAAGGTGTTGCAATTCTCAGTCACGAAAAGCGGAAGCATGCCGTTTTGTGCGAAACACCCAATCGTTTTCTGGCTGATGCTTTATTTACAACTATAACAAATGCCAATTTTGATTTACAGGTAATTGCCGACAAAGTAATGAAAGGATTGGCGTTACGTGAACACATCAAGCAAAATGTAGATTTGAGTATCCTGCCGGACAATCTGAGAAATCATGATGCTTTAACCTGGAATGCTTATACCATTCCTGAGCTGGAAGAAAAAGCGAAAAGTCTTGGTATTCTAAAAACAGAAAATGAAGATATCCGCAGTTTACGAGAGCTTTTAACATACGGACTCAAAGGCATGGCTGCGTATGCCGAGCATGCTCTGAACCTGGGTTATTCGGATAATGATGTTTTCGGATTTATAGAAAAAGGACTTATTGCAACGCTGGACGACTCCTTGACTGTTGAGGACCTGACAGGTCTTGTGCTTGAATGCGGAAAGTATGGCGTGAATGTGATGGCGCTTTTGGATAAAGCGAATACATCCACATACGGCCATCCCGAAATAACCGAAGTCAATATCGGAACTCGGAATAATCCCGCCATTCTTATCAGCGGACATGATCTCAAAGATCTGGAAGAGTTGCTGGAACAGACCGAAGGAACCGGAGTTGACGTGTATACGCACAGTGAAATGCTGCCTGCACATTATTATCCTGCCTTTAAAAAATATGAACACTTTGCCGGCAATTACGGAAATTCATGGTGGAAACAAACAGAGGAATTCGAAACATTCAACGGTCCTATCCTGTTCACCACAAACTGTCTGGTTCCTCCAAGGAAGAAATCAACGTACAGTCAACGGGTTTTTACAACCGGAGCTGCCGGATTTACGGGTTTTCCACACATTCCAGACAGGCCCAAAGGCGGTAAAAAGAATTTTAAAGCTCTTATTGATATGGCCAAAACCTGTGAACCGCCTGCTCCCATTGAAAGCGGGACAATTGTAGGCGGCTTTGCACACAATCAGGTAACGCAACTTGCCGATAAAGTTGTTGATGCTGTAAAATCCGGAGCAATCCGGAAATTTCTGGTTATGGCAGGGTGTGACGGACGAATGAAAAGTCGTGAATATTATACTGAATTTGCACAAAAATTGCCGGAAGATACCGTTATCCTGACGGCGGGATGTGCAAAATACCGCTATAATAAATTACCGCTCGGGGATATCGGCGGTATTCCGCGTGTTTTGGATGCAGGACAATGTAACGATTCTTACAGTTTAGCCGTCGTAGCCCTTAAACTGAAAGAGATCTTTGAACTGAACGATATTAATGACCTTCCTATAGCCTATAATATTGCGTGGTATGAACAAAAAGCCGTGATTGTTCTGCTGGCTTTGCTCTACCTTGGCGTTAAAAACATTCACCTCGGTCCCTCCCTCCCTGCATTTCTTTCTCCCAATGTTGCCAATGTACTGGTGGAAAACTTTGGCATCGCTTCCATAACAGATGTGGACCAGGATATTGCCCTTCTCGTCGGATAAACAAACTATTCAAATCAAAAAAGGCCGGTTTATTAACCGGCTTTTTTTATTCACCTGTTTTTTCGTTTTATTATGTATGGGTAAAATTTTTGAAATTATCCGTTTTTCAGACAACTTTTTGATAAATTCCACCTCTGTAATTGAGAAATAAGAAAGGATCATAATGAAACGATTAACAATTGTAATTGTCACACTGGCGCTGATGTCAGGGTTATTGATTCTTCAATCCGCCTGTACAAATCGGGCAGTTAAAAAGGATGTTCAAAGTCCTGCCTTACCTGCATTCGACACAGGTAATATTGATGACAGCGTCAAGCCCGGTGATGATTTTTTCCTGTATGCAAACGGCAATTGGATTAAAAATAATCCTGTCCCTGATGACCGTGTAAGCATCGGGTCTTTCCGGGATGTGTATGATATGAATCAGGATATGATAGAAACACTGCTGCAGAGCGCAGCACAGGATAGTATCGCAGATCCTGCATCTGTAAAAGGCCAGATCGGCGCATATTTTCACAGCGGTATGGACAGTATAAGGATCCATTCACTCGGATTGGAACCGTTGATTCAAACACAGAATAACATTATAAAAACAGATACTCCGGAAAATATTGTCAAAACGTTAAGCTGGTATCATCGACACTTTATGTTCCCTGCTTTTAATGTGTCATTCTATGAGGATCCCAAAAACACGGACCTGATAATAGTCCATGTTGGCCAAAGCGGTTTAGGACTGCCTGAAAGAGAATATTATGTAGGAGCATCGGAAAGACTGGACGATATCCGTAAAGAGTACATCACATTTCTTGCTCAGGTTTTCATGGCTATGGGATATGATAAAATCCGTTCCACAGAAGCCGCGTCCAATGTTATGACCATTGAAACCCGGTTTGCACAGGCATCCATGAACATTGTGGACCGGAAAGATCCGCAAAAAACATATCATAAAATGACGGCTGATTCGTTAAAAGTCCTGATGCCTGATATGGACTGGGATCTTTACACTAATGAGCTGGGACTTTTATATACCGGTTATTACAATGTCCACCAACCGGAATTCCTCAAAGAATTTAACTCAATGCTTACGGATGTGTCATCACAGGCATGGTATGATTATTTTGCCTGGAATCTCTTTGACAGGACTGTTCACTATTTGCCGGATTCAGTAAATGAACTCCATTTCAACTTCTTTAACCGTTATCTTTCCGGTCAGCAAAAAATGGAACCCCGATTAAAACGCGTTTTAAACAATTCAAACTGGGTTTTGGGAGATATGCTTGCCCAGCTTTATGTAGACACTTATTTCCCGCCTGAAGCAAAAATCAAGATGACGGAACTGACCGATAATTTGAAGACTGCATTACATCATCGTATAGAAAAAGTAGATTGGATGACCGATGATACCCGGGAAAAAGCCCTGAACAAATTATCCGCCATGCGCATAAAAATCGGATATCCGGACAAATGGGAAGATTATTCCGGTCTGATACTTTCGAGAGATGATTATTATGGAAATATCTTATCCATACTGGACTATAATTTTAATATAGAAAAGAAAAAGGCCGGTCAGGCGCCGGATCCGGATGAATGGTTTATGCCCGCACATATTGTCAATGCTTATTACAGCCCTCTCCGCAACGAAGTTGTTTTCCCTGCGGGTATCCTTCTCCCGCCTTTTTTCAACCTATACGCAGATGATCCTGTAAACTACGGTGGAATCGGCGTGGTTATCGGACATGAGATGACCCATGGTTTTGATGATCACGGACGTCAGTATGATGAAAAAGGAATTCTGAATGACTGGTGGTCAGAAAAAGATGCCGAACAATTTGAAGCACGTTCAAAAGCGCTGGTAAAACAATACGATCAATATGTTGTTATTGATACTTTCAGAATCAATGGAGAGCTGACATTAGGAGAAAACATTGCTGATTTGGGAGGTGTAAACGTTGCATATGATGCGCTACAGCTTGCTAAACAGACAAATGAATATTCCAAAATAGACGGTTTTACGCCGGACCAGCGTTTTTTTCTGGGTTTCGCACAGATCTGGCGGTCTAACATGAAAGATGAAACACTGATTCGCAGAGTAATGGAAGACGAACACTCTCCTGCACATTTTCGCGTTGTAGGCCCTCTGGAAAATGTTGATGCCTTTTATCAGGCATTCAAGGTTCAGCCGGGTGACACAATGTACCGCCCTAAACACGAACGGATAGTTATCTGGTAAGTCACCGGAAAATTTTTTAAAAAAAGAGGGTCTGATCAGGACCCTTTTTTTTATCGAAAAAAATGAAAAAGCGGGGTTTTCGAATAAAATGTAAATTTAACATATCGTGATATAGCGATTTATTTACCTGATCTCCCCCACCCCGGGGGAAAGATAAGGTGAATTCCCTTTTGTGTCAAACTAATATTGTTATGATTATATCTGTATATTATCCGTTTTTTTCTTTTTATGCCCGGGTTTGCGAATATTTGTCATAACTTGCGTGTCTGGAAATCCGGGAATAAAGGGCAGATTTATTCGTTTCATACTTGAAAAGATATTATCGATTACATCAATTTTGGGATTATCGTTATTTATTTGATCCAGCTGTTTCTTCAAATAATTCCGCCGTGAATTTATCGCAGCCGGACAGTCTTCCGGTTCAACCGGAATTTCCTGTTCACGTGCGTAAGTAGACAGTAAGGGTTCAGGAATTAAGTAAAGCGGCCTTAAAATATGGAACAAACCGTCAAATAATTCCTGTTTGGGCAGCATCGTGCTCAATTCCCTGCCATAAAACTGATTCAATAAAAATGTCTCAACTACATCATTCTTATGATGGCCGTAATAAATGCTGCTAAAACCCTGTTCCATGCCATATGTTACAACTGCTTTACGCCTTTCTCTCATACAGATAAAACAGGCATTTTTACCGGCATTCGGATCGAATGCTTTATTGTAAATATCCGTCTCAAGGATATGAACCCGGCTGAATAACCGGCAATAATCCAAAAATTTTCCTGAAATTCCCGGTTTCACCCGGACATGAAGCGAATGGAGATCCAAATCAAAGTTTGACAGAAGTTTTAGCAAGGAAAGCGAATCCTTGCCACCGGATATTCCGACAAGAATTGTCTCCCCTTCACGGAATAAATCCCAGTTTTGGTTGGCTTCACGGATGAGTGCCAAAAGCTTCTTTTCAAGTTTTGTAGACATATCTGAATATACAAAAAAGGGAACCTGAATCGATTCCCTTTATGTGATCATATTTTATTAAGTTTACTCAGACAATTTCTTATAGTCTTCGTATCTATCCTTTACGTATTCGGCAAATTTAGCTCTGAATTCTTCCACTTTGTCAGGAAAAGATCTGGATAGAGATGTATATCTGGTTTCACTGTTAAGGAAATCAAGAACATCTTCTTTAGGTTCTTTTGAATCAAGAACAAGAGGATTTTTGCCTTCTTTCTTGAGCAGAGGATTGTATCTGTAGAGAATCCAGTAACCGCTGTCAACAGCTCTCTTTTCTTCGTGTTGACTTAAACCCATATCGATTCCATGATTGATACAGGGAGCATAAGCTATGACAATAGACGGACCATTGTAAGCTTCGGCTTCTGTTAAGGCTTTCATGAGCTGATTTTTATTTGCTCCCATTGAAACAGATGCAACATAAACGTATCCATAGGTCATCATCATCTTACCGAGGTCTTTTTTAATGGTATTTTTTCCTGCTTCGGCAAAGCGGGCAACAGCACCTAAAGGAGACGCTTTTGAAGCCTGTCCGCCTGTATTTGAATAGACTTCCGTATCCAGAACCAGAATATTGACATTTTTTCCCGATGCCAGAACGTGGTCCAGACCGCCGAACCCGATATCATAAGCCCATCCGTCACCGCCAAAAGACCATATGGATTTATCCACAAAGTAGTTTCTCAGTTCCAGAACTTTTTTAACAATCGGTTTCAATTGTTCAGGTGCAGAATCCATAAACCTCGGCAGCAGGTCTTTGATTTTTTGAGCATTATCTTTGTTCTCCTGATCGACTGAAGTCCAGTTTTCAACGGCCTTGTTCAATGCATCTCCCAATTCGCCGTCCACGCCGGCTTCCAGAAGGCGTTTCACATTGCTTTTAAGCTGTTTCCGATTGGCATCTACAGCCAGACGCATTCCAAATCCGTATTCTGCGTTATCTTCAAAAAGCGAATTAGCCCATGCAGGTCCATGACCGGCTTTATTTTTCGTATAGGGGATAGTTGGGAATGTGCCGCCGTAGATGGATGAACAGCCGGTCGCATTGGCAATGATCATACGATCGCCAAACAATTGCGTGACCAGTCTGATGTACGGTGTTTCTCCACACCCGGCACAGGCCCCAGAAAATTCGAAAAGCGGTTGTTTGAACTGACTACCTTTAACTGAATTCTCCCGATTGCTTCCCAGCACATCATTGGGCAGGGCATTGAAGAAATCGGCATTGATTCTTTCTCCGGCTTTGCGCTCTGTTTCTATAGGTGAAAATGTCAGTGTACCGGTTGGGCAGTCATTGATACAAACGCCACAACCGATACAATCGTCAATATAAACTTGAACTTTATATTTATAGGCACTGTCTTTCCCTTTAACATCCATGACATTGAATGTTGCAGGAGCATCTATCAAATTGTCAGGAGCAATGAGTTTTGTTCTGATGGCAGCGTGAGGACAAACAAACGAGCACTGATTACACTGAATACACTTTATCGGATCCCAATGAGGAACCAACGGTGCAACACCCCGTTTTTCAAGTGCTGTTGTGCCGGTCGGTATTTGTCCGTCATACGGCAGTTCGCTGACTTTGATGCCATCTCCCTTTTCACGCATAATCCGTTCAATAACATTCTTCGTAAAATCATCCGAATCCTCAGGGACAAGAGCATGGACCTCAGCGCTATTCAGAACTTTTTCCGGAACAGAAATCTGTTTCAACGCTTCATCAGCCCGGTCAACTGCTTTCCAGTTCATCTCAACAATATCGCGTCCCTTGCTGGAATACGTTTTCTCAATTGCTTTTTTTATCATTGTGATGGCTTCATCCCGGGGCAGAACTTTCGAGATAATAAAGAATGCAGCCATCATAACTGTATTGATACGTGAACCGAGACCAACATCCTGGGCAATTTTCAACGCATCAATATTGTATAAACTGATATTTTTCTTAATAATGGTTTTCTGCATATCTTCTGTCAGGTTGTCAAAAACGTCTTCATCTTTCCAACTTGAGTTCAGAAGAAAAACACCTTTTTCTTTGATCCCTTCCAGAATATCATATCGTCCGATGAAAGCCTGATTATGGCAAGCAATAAAATCAGCATTTTCAACCAGATATTCAGATTGAATCTTTTCTTTGCCAAAACGGAGGTGACTGCGGGTTATTCCGCCGGATTTCTTTGAATCATACTGGAAATATCCCTGTGCATACATATCTGTATTATCGCCAATGATTTTAATGGAGTTTTTATTGGCACCTACAGTTCCGTCAGATCCAAGTCCCCAGAATTTACAGGAAATAGTTCCTTCAGGAACGGTATTGATATGTTCATTTATTGGTATGGACAATCCGGTCAGATCGTCTTCAATGCCAACGGTAAATCCATGAAAAGCCTTGCCGTCAAGGTGATCATAAACAGCTTTAACCATTGAAGGCGTAAATTCTTTACTGGAAAGACCGTATCGGCCGCCGATTATTTGGATGTCTTTTTTCTTTTTCAAGGCAGCAACAACATCCAGATAAAGGGGTTCACCGATTGAGCCGGGCTCTTTCGTACGGTCAAGTACTGCGATCTTTTTAACGGTTTCAGGAATCAATGATGCAAAAACATCGCCTGCAAAGGGGCGATACAACCGAACTTTAACAAGTCCCAGTTTTTCTCCCTTTTTATTCAGGTGATTGATTGTTTCTTCAATTGTATCACAGCCGCTGCCCATGGCAACAATAAGCTTATCAGCATCGGGCGCTCCGAAATAATCAAAAAGATGGTATTTCCGTCCTGTTTTCTCAGCAACTGTATCCATATACTTCTGAACGATTTCAGGTGTGACTAGATAGTATTTATTAATTGTTTCCCGTCCCTGAAAATAAACATCAGGATTTTGGGCTCCTACTTTAGCCATAGGAATTTCAGGATTTAAAGCCCGTTTACGAAAATCTTCGATGTATTTTTCATTCACAAGTTCTTTCATTGTATCGTAATCAAGCAACTCAATTTTCTGAATTTCATGAGAATTTCTAAATCCATCAAAAAAGTTTAAAAAGGGAACCTGTGCTTCCAGTGTAGCGAGGTGAGAAACAATACCCAGATCCAGAATTTCCTGTATAGAGGATGCTGCAACCATGGCAAAACCCGTATTTCGGGCAGACATTACATCGGAATGATCACCAAAAATTGAGAGAGATTGGGCAGCAAGTGAACGGGCACTGACATGAAAAACAGTTGGAAGCATTTCACCGGCAATTTTATGCATATTGGGGAGCATCAGCATAAGTCCTTGAGAGGCCGTAAATGTCGTTGTAAAAGCACCGGCTGATAAGGAACCGTGCACAGCTCCGGCTGCACCGGCTTCACTCTGCATTTCAACAACATCCACTACTTCTCCAAAAATATTCTTCTGTCCTTTGGATGCCCATGCATCTGCATACTCACCCATATTGGATGAAGGAGTAATCGGATATATGGCGGCAACGTCGCTAAAAGCATAAGCGACATGGGATGCGGCGAAATTTCCGTCAATCGTTTGTTTTTTAATTTTACTCATCTGCTTATCTCCTATTCATTTATTTCAAATTTCAAAAAGTCACCAGCATTGTAATATACAAAAAATATTTCGGATTTTGGGAGGTTAAAAACGGCTTTTTACTTTCTGTTTCTGTATAAAATTCTACTTAATACAGGCTTTGATAAACGAACCAAATAACCGTTCTCTATGCTCTCTGTCATCAATCCGTTCCGGATGCCATTGGACTCCCAGCTGAAACAATTTATTCATATGAATCACAGCTTCAGGAATATGATCGGGAGCTTTAGCGATGATCTTCAGATTTTTTCCCGGAAAATTGGGATCTATAGCCTGATGATGGTATGAATTCACTATCAGTTGTTCTTTGATAAATATATCAGTAAGCACAGATTGAGGGGATATCGAAATTGAATGGTAATACTCGTTCGTATGTTTCATGCCTGTTTCAAGATGAGGGATTAATTTACCGCCGCAAGCGATGTTCATCATCTGCATACCGGCACATATTGCAAGGACCGGTTTATTCAGTGCCAGAACCTTTTTCATAAGATCTAGGTCATGATAGGTCCTTCGCGGATGGGTTAATTCCATTGACGGCAGAACGTCGCATCCATATAAACCCGGATCGTAATCATCTCCTCCCATGAAAAGGAAACCGTCCGATAACCCAATATAGTCATCCAGATGCAACGTATCTTCCAACGGAGGTATAATAAAGGGTATGCCTCCGTTTTCATAAACGGCTTTAATATAATTTTCCGGTACGTCAATCCAGGGTTTACCGTCCCGGATTTCATAATTACTGTTTATTCCAATTAGGGGTGTTTTCATGTTGGTTTAGAAGTTAAAAGGTTGAGAGGTTGAGAAGTTGAGGCTCGCTGTGCTCGCTGTTTAGGGGTTCATGGGCTCAAGAGTTCATGGGTTCATGGGTTCATGGGCTCATGGGCTCAAGAGTTCATGGGTTCAAGAGTTCAGTGGTTGAGAAGTTGAAAGGTTCAGAAGTTGAGAGGTTGAGAGGTTGAGAGGCTGTGCTTGGCCTTTATTTTCTCTGCTACGCATTTAAAGTCTTATTCCGTAGCTGATGTCAGTGTTTAAAAGTTTTCAGATTGTCGTGTTATGTCTGTTCGGCATTCAGGGACTGACAGCCGACCAAATCTAACTCAACCTTTCAAAAATTCAATTCATCCCAACCGTTGTTGTGGAGAATCCAGAATTCAAAGTTATCAGCCTTCAACTATAATCAAAACCAGTATTTCAGGCGAATTCTGAACCGAAACTCATCATATTCTTTATCGGGATCAATCCGATCGGTAACAGAAATCAGATCCATGTTGGCATCAGCCGTTAAATTGTTCATGATTTTATAACCGGCTCCGGCTTTAAAAGTAAATTTGCTGTTATCAAGGACCGGTTCATTGGTTTCAGGATCATCCCGTGAACCGTCAACCATTGAATATCCGATATACGTATTCAATCTGTTTTTCATCCATTTATAGGCTATACGGCTGCTGTGAATAATAAATAGCGTATTCCCCTGCTCCGGATCATTAGGTTCTGTAAGCGAATAACCGCCCCCCAGCGTTATTGTCAGGGGAATCTGCAAACCGGCAGTCAAAGCTGTCGTTAAAGATTGTGTCAGATAGTTGGATTCATCGGAATTCTCATCTTTATAATCCATGAGCATCAGGCTTGCATTCAGGTTGTATTGAGTATTTAAAAGCGTAAACTGATACGTAGGACTAAGCGTATGAGTGATGGTTTTATTATTATTCAGGGTTAGTTCATCAACGGTTTCAAATCCTTTTGCCGGTTCACCCAGACGATTCATAACCCGAATTGAATAATTCAGCATAGGCAAACCGAAAAAATTGAGTCCCACGCCGCCAACGACGGACTCGGTGTTTGTTGTCTGTGTTTTCGTATTGCCGGCCACATTATCAAATGTATTTTCATACCGAGCTGTGAAAGAAAGCTGGTTTTTAAGAAATCTGAGTCTTACGCCGGATCGCAAACCCATAATGTCTGTTTGCAATGACGGATTTCCGATTGAAACAAAATTTGCCGGAATCCTGAAATATTCAGAATTAACATCCATTTGCATCCATTTCAGGTTCATGGGTGTTCGAAAGGCAAGACGGTATGTTCCCTTTCCGATAACATTATCGGTAACAAATGATAGAGGGTCAAAATCATCCAGATTGGGAAAAGGTATGGATAACCCCATTCCCTGGGCACTTCCGAGAAAAATATCATCCGTTAAAGGATAACCCAGCAACTCATTTATGTCAACCAATAAGGTAGAATCCAGCCCACCTTCATGAATAAGCAGGGAGTCACCGGCTTTTAAATCGTTTGTTGCCGATAATGCCAATTCTGCAGATAAAACAGTCCTGTCCTGATTGAAATGGAGTTCAGCATTTAATCCAACAACCGAATTTGCAATAAACTGATAATTATCCTCAAGGGGAGTATACGGTAAATTTAATGAAGAAATATCATCATAGGATTTAAAGGCAGAAATTCCCATTTTGAAGTGTTCAAAAAAATCCATAGATGTTGATAATCCTCTGAAAAGCTTTTCGGGTGTTCCCTTAACATGATCAATGTATAAGGTATCACCTGAAAGATTTCTTAACATCTGCCAATGTGTTGAATCAGGGTGCGTTGATACGATCGGTGATATGGTTTGTCGCGTTGTGCCATGCACATAAGCCGTATTCCACCACCCCAGTTTCATCCAGGCGGATAATCCTCTGACTCGTGTCCCTTTCAAAGTCAGTTCTGAGAATTCAGGGGAAGCATCTCCGATTGTCAGATCAAGGATCGGGGATCTGAAGTCAACTCTCAAACGATTTAACGGTTGTCTCCTTTCACTCAGTTCACGGGCATTTTCATCAAAGATGTGCGCATTTAGGAGAGCTGATGTATTCAATTGTATCTTACCATACCGCATACGCAGTCTTGCTGAAGCTTTATGAACATCCAGGGGCCTGTTTTCCGGCTGGTCTTTTCCGAAAAA
>DKER01000085.1 GCA_002452555.1 Fidelibacterota bacterium UBA6817
ACACCGCCGGTCAAAAACCAGTTGATATAATTGTGGACCAGAAAAAATGTGTCAGTTTTATGATATGTTTCGGGTTCATGGCGCATCATATGAAAAATTTTACTGGCTGTATATCCAGTTCTCTGACTGTTGCCGACTTCACGGACCATATTTTCAATGCCGCCTGTCAAATCATGCAATATATCACACTCTTCCTGTGTGGAGAAATCATTCCACAATTTACTGTAGCGCCTTGAAAGGTTACCGTCACTATCCAGCGCAACCAGACCGTGTTGCTGGCCGGACACAGAAATACAGGCAATATTACTGAAATCAATACCCTGACTTTTAGCAATCGCGAATACATTTTCAACCGCTTCAATCCACATATTGGGATCGGATTCGGAAACCCCTTCCTCCAGACCTTTTACAGTCCCATTTTCTGTATTGTAATGGGGAAGATCCTTGTCATAGTTCAGGGAATGAGAGAACATTATTTTTTGTAAACTGGTATTGAGAATAATCAGTTTACAGCTTTGAGTAGATACATCCAGACCGGCAAAAAGTTGAGTCATAAATATCTCCATAGAATTGTAAATAAATATACAAGCTTCACCTTGAAACTGTAAAGGACTAGTTTGCAGAAATGATAGGGGAATTATTCCAATCACAAGTGACGCTTTTTTATTTCCGGGAGTATGATTGCGATCGGTTAACTCCAGTAAAAAAAGATTTTTTTAAAAAATGCTTGACAAAATAGAAAATTAAACTTAATATGAAATTGCGAAAACGATTGTGCTAATTATTATTACGTATTACTCAGATTGGAACCGACATGCCAATAACACTAAAGGATATTGCGCGGCGAACGGGTTATTCTGTCTCGACTATATCGAGAGTGTTGAATGGTGTAGGTGAAAACTACCGAATTAGCGCAAAAACCCGTTTGATGATTGAGCGTATTGCAAACGAAATGAATTACCAGCCCAACCAGGTTGCACGGGGTTTGCGTTTAAAGAAAACACATGCAATTGGATTGGTTATTCCTGATATTTCCAACCCATTTTTTGCACATGTTTCCCGCAGCATACAAATTGGCATGTATGAATCCGGATATATTCTCATCGTTTGCAATACGGATGAAAATCAGGAAACAGAAATTGAACAGATACAATTGCTGAGAAATAAAGGTGTTGACGGGTTTATCATCATGCCTGTCGGATTGAAATCACAACATATCAGTGAACTTGTGGAAAGCAAAGTTCCTGTTGTTCTTCTGGACAGATGTTTTGACGATATTTCAACCAATTCCGTTCTTGTTGACAATTATAACGGATCGATGAAGGCCGTTGAATACTTATTGGAGAGCGGACACAGACGGATTGCCGTTATCCAGGGGCTTACAAAAACGTCAACGAATGATCAGCGTATCAAAGGCTATCTGGATGCCCATAAAAAATACAAGGTTGATGTGGATAAAAACCTTATTGTGGGCAAGGATTACCGTCGGGAAAACGGATATATTGAAACGAAGTATCTTTTGAATATGAAAAATCCGCCATCCGTTATTTATTCAACCAGTGATTTGATTACTCTTGGGGTTCTGGATGCCGTTTTCGAAGAGAAACTAAGGATCCCTGACGACATATCCCTGGTTTCGTTTGATGACATTGATTATGCTCCATATCTCATATCTCCGTTAACAGCCGTGAGACAGCCGTGGGAAATAATGGGTGAAATCGCCGTAAAACTCCTGCTGCAGGAAATAAAAAGCTCCGGTCAAATGGAAAAAAGCCGGATTGAATTAAAACCAACCCTAAATATCCGTAAATCAGTTAAAAAACTGGGAAACCCGTAACAACACTGAAGAAAAATCAGTAAAAAAGGCATGAATATGTGTTTGAAACTGGACAAGATAAGGTATACAAAAGTTGCGCAATCGTTAGCACACCCTAAAACCGCCCATAAAAGATTCAAATTTTGTGTTTATCTGATGATGATTTTGCTTTTATTCGGTTGTTCAAAAAGCAAGACTGAAAATCCTGATGCGATAACGATTACGTTCTGGCATAGTTTTGTAGCATCGACGATACCGGCACTCAATGATTTAATTGAGCAGTTTGAAACGGAGTATCCCGATATAAAAATCAATGCTCAATATGTTCCGACCGGAGATGCACTCATACAGAAACTGATTACGGCGATTCAAAGCCGCACAGCCCCTGATATATCCTGGATTCATTCAGATTTTCTGGCCGATCTTGTTGATGCGGATGCCATTTATGAGATGGCTCATTTTATCAACGGTGAAAATGGTTTGGCTGATGATGAGATTAAGGATATTTATCCTGCTTTGCTGCAGTATGCGTCTCTAAGGAAAAAATTGTACAGTATTCCAATGGAAGCAACAAATCTGGCATTAATTTACAATAAAGATCTCATGCGTAAAGCCGGTTTAAATCCGGAAAACCCGCCCCGAAACTGGGATGAACTCCGGGAATATGCTGTTACGTTATCCGATGATTTTAATAACGACGGCAAATTTGATCAAATTGGGTTTTTTGTTCCGATTTTTCCCGCATCCGGTCCCTTAAGCGGATGGATGATGTGGCAATGGATACCCTATTTGTGGCAGGCCGGCGGTTATATCGTCAACGAAGAACAGACAGAAGTTCTGTATAACAGTGAAGCCGGTGTGCAGGCACTCACGCTATGGAAAGAGATATACGATAAATTAAATTTGAAAACCTTTACGGCTGATTATGATGTGGCTTTTGCTTCGAAACGGGTTGCCATGTCCATGGATGGCCCCTGGAACCTTCCCCGGTTTAATACAATGCTGAAAAATCTGGACTGGGCATTTGCACCGCTTCCGGCCGGTCCGGCAAAACAGGCAACCGTTGTGGGCGGGGAATATTTGGTGATTTTTAAGCAATCCCCCAATCCGGACGCTGCATGGACATTTATTAAATGGATTATTCGACCCGATGTTCAAGCCAGATGGGCTATGAAATCCGGATATTTGCCCGTACGTAAATCTGTGTCAAAGGTCCCGGAATTTGTTGAGTATTTAAATGAACATCCCAACTTCAAGGTTTTTGTTGATCAAATGGATGTGGCACAGGTACAAAGACCTTTAGACAATTATGGTTTGCAGATCACACGGCATATTGCCGAGGCTATCGAAGCAGCCACTCTGGGAGGAATGGAGCCCCGCGAAGCCCTGAATCGCTCTGCGGAAAAATCAAATCAGCTCCTTCGATCACTTAACACTAATTCGGATAATTAAAACATGCCAGGCAGTTCTCAAAAACAATACCATGCTAAACAAAATCGGCGAAATTTTATAACCGGTCTGCTGTTTTTATCCCCGACACTTGTGATTTTTTCCATGTTTATCCTGTTTCCGGTTTTCTTTTCTTTTTATTTGAGTTTTCACAAGTGGAATATGTTCAGCTCTTCACACGCTTTTGTAGGATTGGCCAATTATCAGCGCTTGCTCACTGATCCGGAATTTTGGATGGTTTTAAAACAAACCGTCATGTATACATTGGGAACGGTTCCTTTAAATATGATCATTGCACTGTTCCTGGCAATTGCCTTGAACAAACAAATTAAAGGAAAACGCTTTTTGCGGACGGCTTTTTTTACACCGGTTATTATTTCGCCGGTTGCTGCTGCCTTGATCTGGCGATGGATTTATGATCCGAATTTCGGGTTGCTGAATTATGCAACGGGAATTTTTGGAATACCACCCGTTAACTGGCTGAATGACAGCAGAGCTGCCATGATTGCCCTTATTCTGATGGGTGTGTGGAAAACACTGGGCGTGAATATGATTCTGTTTTCTGCAGGTCTTCAGGGAATTCCGGATACATATTATGAAGCTGCAGAAATTGATGGCGCCGGTCGGTGGTCAAAATTCTGGAATATAACTGTTCCCATGCTGACGCCGACGACCTTTTTTATTATGATTATGTCCATGATCAGTTCTTTCCAGGTGTTTGACATCGTGTATGTTCTGACTTCCGGCGGCCCCATGGGCTCTACCAAAGTCATGGTGTTTTATATTTATGAATATGCTTTCAAATTTTTTGAAATGGGGTATGCATCGGCTGTGGCTTATTTGTTTTTTGCTATGCTGGCTGTTCTCACGTTACTGCAAGTCAAATATATGCGCAGCCGTTCAGGTTATGAGGCTTTATGAGAAAAATGAATATGTATAACGTAAAACGGTTCGGAAAATCTGCTCTGCTGCACGCATCCATATATGTACTGGCTTTTATTACCATTGTTCCTTTTATTTGGATGATACTCACATCGTTTAAGGATATGGGAGATATATTTGCCTATCCGCCCAAATGGCTGCCTGAAAAAATTCAGTGGAATAATTATGTCCGGGCCTTTGAAGCAGCACCTTTTGGCCGATACTATCTGAATAGTCTGTTCGTCGCTTCAGTGGTTACTTTGGGACAATTGATAACATGTTCAATGGCAGCCTATGCTTTTGCCCGCTTAAAATTTTGGGGCCGGGATGTTCTTTTCTATATTTTTCTCGGCACTATGATGATTCCCTATCAGGTTACAATGATCCCCAGTTTTATGGTTCTTTACTGGCTTGGGTGGATTGACAGTTATCAGGCTATGATTGTTCCAGGCCTGGCATCGGCTTTCGGTACTTTTCTGTTGAGACAATTTTTTATGACCATACCCAGGGAATTGGAGGAAGCCGCCTACATAGACGGCTGCAGCAAGTTCCGGGTTTTGTGGCAGATTATTTTGCCTCTTTCCAAACCGGCATTGGCTACATTGGCGATCTTTACATTCATGGGAACGTTCAACGACTTTATTTGGGCATTGATTGTGGTTAATTCTGAACATTTGCGCACGGTTCAACTGGGACTTGCCGTTTTCAGAGATCGTTATATCACGGATTGGGATTTATTGATGGCCGGATCAGTGATGGCTACAATGCCAATATTGATGGTCTTTTTCTTTGCACAGAAGTATTTCATAAAAGGAATTACACTTAGCGGTATTAAGGGATAATTAAATGATAGGTATGAATATCATGATAAATGAATCACGAAATATCCTGCATAACCCGGTTCTGCCAATTTTGTTATGTGTTCTTTTAATGTGTTTTGGGTGTGTGGATGATAAAACGCTGGCGCCGTACTCAGGTACTCAGCCATTGGATAATATTATTATAGAACAGGGTTCTTTCACACCGCGCATTACCTGGCTGGGCGGATATGTGACGGCTTTTGGCGTAAATCGCGGAGGTCATGCAATTCTGGATTCTACGCTGCAATGGCTTATCAAAGCTGAAGGAAATCAACTGCATTACCCGGTTGAATATGGCAGGCTGCCGTCTGGAATTCAGGACCTGACTGAAAGTCTGGGCGGAAAATATGAGCCGTTTATTGAAGACAGCAATTATACATACTGGATAGCAAAAGAAGAGGTCTGGCCCATAATTGCCGACAATCCGGGTAAAATCATATTACCCATGGATATGGATACCTTACCCTATATTCTTCAAGATGATACGTTGTGGTTAAATGTCTTATATCACTGGCAGAGAAGCAGATGGATCGATGTTTTTACCAATGTTGATATTAGCAGCATTCAAAAACGAGGCGGTTTTGCAGAAATTTTTCTTACAGAAACCGATACCAGCAATAATTTGGTTTTTGATTGGAAAATAATTGACAAAAGCGTAAGCGATACGCTCATTGCTGCCATGGGATTGTGCAAAGCTGCAACATATGATCCTAAAAAAATTGTGTGGGAAGTCTGGTCTGTTGATACTTCAAGCGGTCAAAATGTCTACGGGAAAAATAATGTCATATCTCCGCCCATTCTCCTGGGAGAATCGTTTCCGGGTACGCGTGCTTTCAAAGAATACCCGCTTTCAGGACTTGAAAGAAATGGGACTTATTTATTCTGGATTGCCGGAAAAGACTGGGATGGTGTCAATCATTTAAGATCAACCAAGTACCATGCATATATCACGTTTACTACCTGGTAATAGATATATACGGTATTACGGAGGATTTCAGGTGTGAAAAAAACGATTACAATTATCATGGTTACATGTTTGATGTTTTTCAGTATGGTTATGGCAGGTGATGCAAATTTCAACGATGTAACCGGTACAAAATCATTAGCTCTGGGAGGTCTTTACTACGCCGGACCTGATGAAATTACGAGTGCCTTTTCCAATCCCTCGAGAGTTCTTGTTTCTTCGGGCTTTGGGTTTTCAGTCCATACTGCCGGAAAAGCCGGCAGGTATGAATATCGTAAAGAAAATAACGACCTTCATCGCTCACATTACATCAATGATTTTGGAGGATCTGCCGGTTTATACTGGATGTTTTCTCCAAATGCAGGCATCGCTACTCTTTATAACCGGGTTCACGATTATTCAGTCCGATGGCCGCTGGCATTGATTTTTAATGTCAATAATCTGGATCGCCTTTATGGTTTTGAAATGATTTCCGAGACACGAACCGATGTGATTTCACAAGTTTTTGGTTTAAAGGTAAAAAAATTGTCTATTGGGTTTGCTGTAAGTTATTATGACCTTAAACAGCATTTTGCGTATCCTATGTTAAATAGCGATTATCCTGTTAATAAAAAGAATCCGGCATATTCTGTCGATTTAAAATTACAAGGAAATGCCTATGGGTTCAGTTCCGGATTTATGTTCCCCCTATCTCCGTCTCTCCAGGTCGGGGGTGCGGTGCGAAGTTCAGTTCAATGGGATACAGAAGGTAAGGCAAAAACAGATTTCTTTGCGGCACGTGTCGACAGCTTGCAGTCTCAATCCAATATCACCAGCAATTTTAAAGTTCCTGTTAACGGTGGACTAGGTTTTTTGTATCGTATGAATGACCAATTCAATTTGAATTGTGATATTTCTGCCGACTTCTGGGAAGATGTACCGTCTCAAATTAACATAGAATATTCGGATACCGGTTGGACTTCCCGTATGAATGGTGTTGACGCAGATTCGGTGATTGGTTTTTCGTGGACACATATTCCGTTTTATTCCAGGAATAGTTTTTCAGCGGGCATTGGCATGGAATATATCCCTAACGATGAATTAGCATTTCGTTTCGGATACCGTTATCAATCAAATCCCAATGACAAGGAAGCGTATAGTTTTCTGTTCCCTACAGTCAGTCAACATATCTTGTCTTCCGGGATACGTTTTGTTATCTATGAAAAATATATGATCGATCTTGGAATTGCGTATGCAATCGGAGCCAAAGTCACTGTTAAAGAAACAGATAATAACAGATTTCCCGGCACATATAAAGCGGCAACAATCATTCCGTCAATGAACCTCAGATATACATTCTAAAGCATGGTGAGCAACATTAAAACAGGAGGTGATAAAAAAGAGATAACAATGTTAATTGTTCAATGGTTTGTGTGATTATTTGTTAAACAAAGGAGGAAAGAATGCGAAAATTGTATTTTCTCTTATTATTCGTGATACCGCTTCTGGTATTACATGTTCCGGCGGCAGGCCAAGATATCTCCCGTCCGGAATTGGCTGTTCCCAAAGTGTCTCCATCCGATATCGTCATTGACGGTGTGATGGATGAAGCAGTCTGGGATCAGGCGGCTGAAGTCAATTTGATAACAGCCACAGGATTCAACATCTGGGCAAGTTCATACGGACGGGATATTGCTGAGCCGGAATATGACGAATTGTATGGCCGTATTCTCTGGACAGATGACTCTCTGTATATTTTCCTTCATGTTGATGAATTTGTAGATGACTCAACAGATTTATACTGGGGAGGCCGTTTTGTGAGTGATCAGGATACCTTCGGTCACTGGGCAGGCGATCAGCTGTTTGTCGGTCTTTCAAATCGTTTGGGCGTGGAAAGCTGGAACAATTGGGAAGGCAATCCCCTGGCTGCGCCGGACGGTCCGTATCATTTGATGATCATGGGAGACCGTGTTACACTGAATGACGGATTTCCGGTATGGGTTCCTGAGCTTGAAGCTGCCCTGATATTTGATACGGCAGAGTTCCTTCGTTCAGCCGCTACATGGGATAAGGAAACCGGTGTATGGAATGTTGAGATTGCCGTTCATAATCCGAATGTGAAAGAAAAAGCATCTGTAGGCTTTAATATGGGAGGAAGTTTTGGTTCGACAGCCGCCCGTGAAAGCTCCGGAGATGCTTACGGATATTATACGTGGCTTCCTCATGTTCCCGATGAACCCTTTACCGATCCCGGCGATCTGGGCTGGTGTGCATCATATATTCAGCAGAATTCCGAATACTGGGCTTTGCTGAATTTCGTAACCAGTCCAACCGGTATTCATGGTGCAGACAAAAATGTGATTCCGGAAACATTTGCTCTTATGCAAAACTATCCGAATCCTTTCAATCCAACAACGACAATTCGTTTCGTGGTCAATGATCAAAGTCCGCTGACTTTGAAAGTCTACGATATGTTGGGAAAAGAAGTGTCTGTTCTCATTAATAACAGAGTATTTTCTCCGGGGACCTATTCTGTTTCCTTCAACGGGACCAGTCTCTCAAGCGGTATATACTTTTATCAGTTAATTACTGATAATTTTATGGAAACCCGTAAAATGATCCTGATGAAGTAAATTCACCTTCAGGGGTGGTATGTTTATGCCACCCCTGTTTTATCTTTTGAAAAGTTAAAGGGGAATTATGCGTATTGCAGCACTCTATGGAGCACACGATTTTCGAATAGAAAATACCGGCCGGCCGGTGTATGGACATGATGAATGCCTTATTCAGGTAAAAGCATGCGGTGTTTGTCATTCTGAAATCCATCAATGGGCAAACACGATTAACGGTCTGGATTATCCCCGGTACATCGGTCACGAAGTTTCCGGTATTATTACGGCATGCGGATCATCTGTTAAAGGATTTAATCCCGGTGACCGTGTAGCAATATGGACCGATCATTCCGGGTATGCCGAAGAAGTGGCTGTAAAGGCAAATCGTATTTTTCCCATCCATGATAATATATCGTTTATTGAAGCGATGGCAGAACCCATATCCTGTACAACAAACGGCATTATTCTGTCAAATATTGAATTGGGTGACACGGTTGCTCTGGTTGGCACCGGGTTTATGGGTCTTATTCTTTTACAGCAAATCCGGCTAAAAGGCGCCGGAAAAATTATTGCCGTGGATGTACGTGACGATATGTTGAAACTGGCCAAAGATTTGGGTGCGGATGTTGTTCTTAATCCTTTAAAAGACAATGTTGCTTCACGTATTAAGGAAATCACAAACAATAAGGGTGTTGATATAGCTTTCGAGGTAGGGGGAAACCAGGCTACTTTGGATATGGCTTCGGATATTCTTCGTATGGAAGGTAAACTGGTCATTTTTGGATATCATCCGGGGGAGAGAATTATTAAAGATTTGGGATACTGGAACTGGATGGCTTTTCATATTTTGAATGCTCATTTTAGAGACATGAATAAGATTTTATACGGTGCTGAATTGGGAATAAAATTGTTGAATCAGGGGAAAATGAATTTAAAATCCCTGATAACCCATGTTTATCCTCTTGATAAAATTGAAGAAGCATTCCAGGCAGCACATGATAAACCGATGGGATTTGTTAAAGCAGTCATCAATTTTGAAGATTAACGAGAGGGTCTGGATTTTCCATGATTTTTTCAATTAAATATAAATGTAAATCAGTTATGAATATACGCTTGGAGATAACGAAATGTTTTCCAAAAGAATGATCCCCGTACATTTTAAAATCGGCATTTCATTGTTGATAATTCTGCTGAGTTTTTCAACCGGTTTTTCAGCAGCAGGTAAGATTATTGGCACAATTGTCGATCAGAAAACCGGGAATCCTCTGCCCGGCGTCAATGTTGTTATTAATAATTCAAATATGGGAGCCGCTACCGATTCTGAAGGGGATTACTATATCCTGAATGTTCCGCCGGGTTCTTATGTTATTACTGCAACGATGATAGGATATAAACAAATCATAAAGACGAACGTCAATGTAAACATGAATCACAGTACGCGAGTCGATTTTTTCATGGAAGAAACTATTCTGGAATTTGGCGATGCCGTAACCGTTGTGGCAGAGCGGCCGTTGATAGAACTTGATAAGACATCCAGCCGTGTCATTATCGAATCTGCTGATATTGCTTCCCGCCCAGTTTCAAATTTCTCTGATTTGTTGACGTCAATTCCCGGTATTGATTACAATCCCTCCGGAGAATTGACGGTCCGTATGGGAACTCTGGATCAGGTTGCTTTTATGATTGACGGAATGAGGGCAAGGAATCCTTTAAATTCTCAACCATATTTTAATATTAACCTGATGGCAATCGAAGAACTGGAAATTATTACGGGCGGTTTTGACGCAGAATATGGTGAAGCCCAATCCGGCGTATTTAATATTATTACACGCGGGGGTCCGGACCATTATGTGGGTTCGGTTGAGTTCCGATGGGTTCCTCCGGGATTGTATCACTGGGGAACGGCACTTTATGACTATTCGAGTGAACGCTATTGGGAAAACACGCATGCAAGACATCTGCAATGGTGGATTGATTATCCGAATATGTGGGTAGACCCTGACGGGAAATACGGCAACAATCCAGCCTGTTCCTGGACTCCCGAGCAAGCATATCAATATTATATGGATACTCATCAACCCCTGACAAATTATACGGAAGAAAGCGGATATCAGGTAGAATTTGCATTTGGAGGTCCGACGTTTACAGACAAACTCAGGTTTTTTGTGTCCGGCCGGTACCGCACTGCTCCGCCCATCACCGGCAATGCATACCGGGAAATGGGCAACTGGATAGACGGAACGTATAAACTAAGCTATAATCTCAGCGGCAATAAGATGCTGATATTATCCGGGTATTATAATCAGGATAATACATGTCATGGAATGGATTATCTGAGTTACGAGGGAGAGTACGGTAATAAATATGCCTATTTTGATTTTGCCGGTTTTCCCCGTTACCGCCGGAACGGGCAGACCCTGAAATTTGTTCATAATTTAAGTCAAAACACATATTACGAGTTGAATTTATCAAGAGTCGCCAGCTATGAAAGCCAATCAAAATTTCCGGCTGATACGGCTGATTGGACGTCGTCGGATATTCAGAGAAATTACCTAAGGGCTACAGATGAAAACGGCGTTGCCATCCCTGAAGCCTGGGATGAAATATTCGGCATGCATTATATTGGTTACTGGTATCGCAAAACAGATTTTGATACGGATCTGACATTTAACGGAAAACTGGTTCACCAATTGAATAAACGGTGGCAAATGCGAGGCGGTTTTGGTTTTTCCTACTATATATTGGACCGGTATCAGGAAGCCAGGGCATGGACTGCGATTGAAGAGAATGTCTACAATCCCTATGAAGGAAATGTGTGGTGGTCCAATAAACTGGAATTTGAAGGTCTCATAATGAACCTTGGTCTCAGGTATGATTTTTATAATCCTAATGATAAAATTTATCTTGATCCGTATGATCCCCTGGATGTTCTATCTGCCGAGCAGGAGGGACGGGATCCGAATCCTGAAACAAAACCGACGTATACATTTGGTCAGCTTTCGCCAAGAATCGGAATTTCTCACCCGATTACTGAAAGATCAGTCATGCATTTTAATTATGGACACTTTTTCCAGAGAGCACCCTTTGGCGAATATGGCGAAGGAGGCTATACATACAGTATTTTGACAACGTACCTGATAACGCCGGAATTTGGTGAAAAAGAACCCAGAAGTTTGGGTAATCGTGAATTAAGACCGAGAAAAACAGTTGCATACGAACTTGGAATCGAACAGGATTTCGGTCCATTTTTGGTTGATGTCACTGCATATTATAAAGACAGGACAAATGACATTCGAACCGTTACGGTTGTGATGTATAATGATCAGCAGTATAAAACATCAGGAAATTCAGACTATGCTGATGCCAAGGGAGTAGAATTTTCAATCAGAAGACCTTTGCGCGGATTTTGGGGTGGATACCTTACGTATACGTGGGAAACGGGAATAAACGGATATTCCGGCGATCCCTATATTCTTTATCCCGAAGGCGCTACCATCCATGTTAGCCAGGATTATAATATTGGTGATTATTTGTCGTACATGCGCCCAAACCTGACTGCAAACCTGACCCTTGCCACACCTCCGTCATTTAAGGCACTGGGCGGTCTGCTTTCGGATATGCAGTTTTCCGTTGATTATTACGTTTCATTTCCTAATGATCAGATTTCCAGTGATGTATATCAGGGTGTTGTCAATATTACGCGTCCTGCCAATAAAAGCGCAAATATCCGGATCAGAAAAAACATCCAATTAATCAAAGGAACCGGGGCTTCTGTCTTTGTGGAATTACAAAATGCGTTTAACGATAAATGGCATAATGTGGATATTATTGAAGGTGATTTGGATGCGGTTGATAAGGCACGATACATCAATTCGAATCTTAAAACGTACCCTGATCGAATGAGAAATAATGCGCCATTTTTCGATTTTTATAAATATAACAACCTTCCGCGTAAAATAACGCTGGGTGTGGCATTCAATTTTAACACAAACAATGGTAAATAACATGAGATATAAGCAGGTACTTTTTCGTTTTTTTCTCACTTTAATTATGCTTTGTTGGGTGACAGTGAGCGGAAACAAGTTGTATGCCCAACGGATATCAACACACACACGCGGTAAATTATGGGAAACGATAAATAATATTGGTTTGATCGGACATTTGGGTGTTTGGGATTATGAACAAACAACCGGCGTCGGGTTTTATCCAGGTTTCTCGGGTTACTCGTATCCGCGGGATGAGCTGGATGCCAACGGCTGGATAACGGATGCTAATTTTCACAATTTCAGAAGCGGTCCGGCTGTCGTTGTGAAAGGAGGGGAAAAACTGGTTGCGCCGGATTATACGCCTCAAAAAACAGAGTATCTCTACTATCACAGTTCATTTGCAGGAGGAGATCACGGGATTTTATGGAATTATCCGCCCATTAATAAAACCGAGAATTTTGTAGGATCGTCATTTTTTAATCCGCTGTTGCCGGAAGAAATCAATTATTGCGAATTCCCAACGGCTACCGGAATATCTGTTAAAATGCGTTCTATGGCATGGAGTTATCCTGATTACGATGATTTTATCATTTATGATTATGTATTTGTCAATACAGGTGATATGGTTATCCCCTCGCTGGGACAGGTAAAGTCTTATGAACAAACCTTTGATTCTGTCTATGTGACGTTTCACAGCGGGATCCAGGTTTCAACAAAAGGTCATTTGAACTTTCATTACAATCCGGATTTTATGAGTTCTGCTGCACCTGCAGGCGGTTTTGGCGGTTGGGACCAACTGGCAAAAGGGGGAACGTATACCGATTATTTTTCGGTGGAGAATAACAGCTCTGACGGGAAAGGACTGTTGTTTTACAGTTATGACTATAATGGAGGACGCGAACCTCATCCGGATGATATTTACCAGAAGCAATACAACTGGGAAACACGCTTAAAGTATGATCAACAATATGATAATATTGAACTTCAGGACCCGGCATGTTTTGGTTTTGTCTTTCTTTACCGAACGCCAACAGATGATGATCCGTCTGCCAATCCCTTTGATGCCGATCCAAGTTTCTTCAATATTTATAACGATGAAGGAGATCAGTTCCAGGGCAGATCCCTTGATATGAATGAGTATTTCTCAATTAACAGGCTGGGCGAAAAGAGAATGTTTGAATTTTTAACCCATGATCGAATTCCTGAAGAAAATTACGGAAATATGTACTGCTTTTATACAGCGACATTCGGCCCCTATTCCATGGCTCCCGGAGATTCAGTCCGCTTGGTATTGGCTGAAGTGGCCGGCAGTCTGGATTTACATGAAGTGATTAAAGGGGATCCTAACTTCTGGTTTCCCGATAGTTCAAAAGCAGATATTCGCAGAAATGCGGAAGCTGCCCGCCAGGCTGTAAAATGGGGATTTGGCGCACAGGTTGATGGAATTCATCTGGTTGCCGATGTCCCGGAATCACCGCCTGCCCCGGGGTGTAATGCTTCAAATGCCTCTGCCGGATCCGATACAGCCATCATTCTGGTTAAATGGGATAAACTGGCAGAAGAAACGGTCATTCATGACGGAGCCGGAGATGTTTTTTATGCCGGATCTGCAGATTTAAGCGGTTACCGGATTTTTCGCGGTAAAGATAAACGGGGAATTTGGAGCTTGTTGATAGATATACCCATCCAGGATGCAGCACAATACTGGAATGACGAGTTGGGTTTATACGAATATATGGACAAGGATCTGCAATTCGGATTTGAATCACGCTACTATGTTCAGGCATACTATTCCAATCCCCGTTCATGGGTTTCAGCCAATGGAACAACTGTAAACAATCTGAAAGAATTGGTTAGTGATGATTACAATATGACACCTTTGATCGGAGCCAGACCCGGCCCTGTATCCATTGTGGAAGGCTGGGATGCCTTTGTTGCACCCAATCCTTATGTGGAAGGTGATCCCATGAGAAGTTTTGGTGATCCCACTCCCTATAAGATAGAATTTCGGAATTTACCGGAAAGAGCAACCATAAAAATATTTACGGTGTCCGGTGATCTGGTAAAAACAATTTTTCACGGGCCGGATCAATATGGAAACCTTTTCGGGAGTACGGCTTGGGATCAACGCACGGATTCAGGTCTGATGGTTGCGCCGGGTATGTATGTGTATGCGATTGAATCGCAAACCGAAGGTACCAACGGAAAGCGAACCGTCGGAAAGCTGATGATTATCCGTTGAGTGTAACAAAATTTAAAACTTTACGCCGAGGGAAAAAATAACATGAAAACAATCAAGAGGACGTACGGGGTAACACTATTAGCTGTTCTACTCTTGTGTGTTCAGGGTTTATTTGCCGGTGATTTCAATAAATCGGGACGGACAGCCCTGCAATTCCTGAAAATTGGAATTGGAGCGCGCTCTGCAGCCATGGGAGAAGCCTGTGTTGCAAACCTAAATGATGTAAATGCAGTTTTTTGGAATCCGTCCGGTATCGGTCAGATTGACCGGTTTGAAACGTCTTTCAGCTATACGAACTGGTTCATGGATATGGAATTAATTTCCGGAGCCGTCGGTGTGAGTCTGACCCAAACATTAATATTTGCCTTTGATTATGTTTCTCTGAATTATGGCGATATTCCGGAAGCTTTGGTTACACACCCTTCAGGCCAATTGGATACTCGCACGGGAGATAATTTTACCGGCGGAGATCTTTCTATGGGTGTTTCAATCGCTAAAAATTTTACCGACAAACTTTCAATAGGAGTCCGTTCAAAATTTGTTCAGGAAGATTTGTACTCTTACTCAACACAATTGTGGGCTTTTGATGTGGGAACTTATTATCACACCGGCTGGAAAGGAATCAGGCTGGCTATGAGTGCTCAAAATTTTGCCGGTAAAGCCAGATGGCTTGAAACACTTAACAGACAGAAACAGGAATATGAAGTTCCGCTGCTTTTTAGAATAGGAACATCGATTGATTTGCTTGGCGGCAGCGACCTCTTTCTGGGAGGCAATCCGGATCGTCACCGTTTTACGGTAAATCTTGATGCGATTCATTCAAACGACTATGCAGAACGTTTGAATATCGGCGGAGAATACTGGTTTTTTAACCGGATTGCTTTGCGGGCAGGTTACCGGTTTAACCAGAACTATGGCAATCTGAGTTTTGGAGGTGCTCTGTCAACGAATATCAGTCAGACAAATATTACAATCGATTATGCATTTGTAGACTATGATTATTTAAAAACAACACATCGGTTCACAATATCACTTCAATACTAACACGAAAGATGACTGGAATACAATGCCCGAAAAACTTCCCCCGACAGACATTTCCTTCTATCATTACAGCATAACATTTATGTACAAAGAATTTGCATTTATTAAAAGAAGGACAAAAAGGTTTACGGCCATTCATGATACTTTGCTGCACACAAGCGTTTTAACGACCAATTTTCAAGAAAGGATATTAAGCTAAAATGTCACACAATAATCGCATCATGATTGAAAAAAAATTAAACAAAGAGAACTTCAAAAATCCGCCTGTTGAAATGGGAATCCTGCCTTTTTGGTTCTGGAACGGTGAAATGAATGAAGCAGAAATGGAATGGCAATTAAAGGAATATAAATCCAGGAAAATTCCCGGATTGTTTATACATGGTCGTTTTGGATTGAAAGTACCCTATCTTTCTCCCGAATGGTTTGAATGTGTGAAATTTGCCGTAAAAAAGGGAAAAGAAATCGGGTTGGATATTTGGGTCTATGATGAAATGAACTGGCCAAGCGGCAGCGCAGAAAAACAGGTTATCAAAGAATATCCCCATCTTGGTCAGAAGTATCTTGAAATGGTCACGCTCCATATTACCGGTCCTTTATTCATCTATTTGGAAGCGACAGATACCCGATATGTCAATACAGGCGACTCCAAACCAATCGCTGCTTATGCCTGTTCTTTAAGTGAGTATGAGAATGAAATTGAAACGATCATTGATCTGACTCCCCAGTTATCCTTCAATAAAATTGTACCCTGGGAAGCCCCTTCCGGAAAATGGGTCCTTATGTACTTTTTGGAAAAGGAAATTGATTATTATATCGATGCCCTTAATCCCGAATCAACGCAACGCTTCATAGAGCTTACCCATGAACGATATAAAAAAGCAGTCGGATCTGAGTTCGGACGAGCGGTTCCCGGCTTTTATACAGATGAACCCGCCATGCATTATTTCCACGTTGGAACAGATAATTTTATTGTACCCTGGAGCAGTCAGATGTTCAAAATATTTCGTGAAAGAAATGGCTACAGTCTGAAGCCCTATTTACCGGCTTTGTATGCGAATATGGGAAAAATTACCACGAAAATCCGTTATGATTTCTGGCGTGCGCTGTCTGATCAATATGATGAACATTATTACGGCGCCCTGAGAAAATGGTGTGAAGAAAATGGCGTTCTGTTTACGGGACATTTGCTCTTTGAGAACTGGCTTCGGGGACATGCACGCTGTGAAGGCAATGTAATAAAACATTTAAAAAACATGCACATAACCGGTGTTGATCATCTTTATCCGAAAATCGGATCTGCCGATGAGCCGGGTGAGCATGTAGAACTGAAAATGGCAAGTTCAGCTGCCCATCATTTCGGCAGTAAACGACTGCTCTGTGAATCCATGGGAGGAACTTACTGGGATTGCTCTCTGGAACGCATGAAATGGATTGCAAACTGGGAATATGTTCTGGGAGTCAATCTTTTTAATAATCATGGATATCATTATTCAATTGAAGGGGAAAGGAAGCGGGATTGGCCGCCATCCCAGTTTTATCACCATACGTGGTGGAAATATTACGACCGTTTTACCACCTATATGTCCAGACTGGGCCTTGTGCTGACCGGCGGCCGACATGTGGCAAAAATTTTAATCCTCTATCCCATCAACAGCATCTGGACAAACTATGTGCCCCAGTTCCGAAACCGTATCAGCGAACTGATTGAAACAGATTTTAATTATATGACGGATGCTCTCTTGCGCCTTCATTATGATTTTGATTATGTGGATGAAGATATTCTGATTGAAGCCGGGTTAAACAATGGCGAACTGCAGATTGCCGATGAAAGCTATTCTATGATCATTCTTCCGCCTGTTACACATATGAAGCAAGCGACCTTGGATAAAATCCGCAGCTTTGTTGATCAGGGCGGAAAACTTCTTGCCAACAATCTTCTCCCCGTTGAGCTTCTCGAATCAGACGGAACCGGAGAAATTACTCAGGTAAACGAATTGTTTGGAATCAATTCCGCCGTACTGCTTGATGACTTCATAAAAGACAAAAATCCGGATATTATTCAGCAATTGGAGAGAAATGTCATAATTATCCGGGGAACAGGTCTTGGCAAGGGCCGGAGAGATTCTGATTTAAAAGTTGTGCTGGAAGATTTACTGAATCCGGATATCCGTATTTCTCATCCCCATGTTTTTTATCTCCATCGCATAAAAGATGATCGACATATATACTTTTTGGTCAATACGCTGCAGGAGGATATCGGTGATGTTTATATCGATTTGGAGGTTACAGGTAAACCTGAACTCTGGGATCCTGAAAACGGCGAATTATTGCCATTGCATGTTTATGATATAAAAAATAAACGTCTCCACTTCAAACTAACTTTTCAGGCATGTAAAACCTATTTTGTCATAGTCAGTGATCAGGCTTCGGATTCATACATTCGTGACAGCAATCTAATCATTGAAAAATATGATTCACAAAACGTCATCGGCTATTTGCCCGGTGTCAATACTGACCCGTATGTGGAAATAAAACATATGGGAAATGCTAAAAAATTCAGTGTTCCCGTGAAAAATGCCTATGACCCCCTTCACATATCTCCAAAAATGGGTTTTCAAATCGAAGGTGATAATACCTTTCTTATAAATCAATGGAAAATGAAGGTTACAGATGAAAATGATGTCACTGAAGAATATCCGTCTTTTGGGTTTAATGACAAAGACTGGTATACAGTAACACCCGGTTCATGGGAATTACAGCTGCCCTATGAGAGAGACGAAGAGGTTTACCACCAAACGGTATGGTACCGGGCAAGGTTCACAATTGAGGATATGCCGTCAAGGACCGGTCTTTTAATTGATGGGTTTAGTT
>DKER01000187.1 GCA_002452555.1 Fidelibacterota bacterium UBA6817
AATGCCCGGGTAAATAATTACTTTAAATTTGGTGCCGAAGTAACTGTTCTGGGAAGCCCGGATTCGAATTTCCTGAAAATTCCTGACCACCCGGAAGTTATTCAAATTGCCCGTCTAGATATAAATGCTGCCGATACCTCACTTCAGGTTCTGAATATGGGCGAAGATGTAATACAATTACTGAAAAACGGCGGCTATGTGAAAACGGATGTACGGTTGAAAAGCCCGGAAGACGGCTCCACATCCAAGATTCTCTCTACGGATTCATTGGTTGTATATCTGTATGGGACATTCAAAGCCCTGATTGGCGCTGAAGATGAGGAGGAGAACTAAAATGAGAAATATACGTGAAAATTTGACAGATAATAATGTGATCCTCCGCCAAAAAAAGGATGCAGGTTATCATATGACGATTAAGTACAGCCTGATGATTTTGCTGGCAGTACTTTTTCTGGGCAGCAGTATGCTTCTTGCCCAGGACGTAATTGCTCAGGAAGAGAATGATCTGGATGCCGTTCGTGAATCTGCAGACAAGGCTTTTGAAGAATTGTCTAAAGAAATGGAAAATTATGAACAGGAAGAAGTCTATGATATGTCTGATCAAAACTTCCTGGAAAAAGAAGATACAGTTGCTGTCGATACGAAAGAAGAAACAGTGGAAGTCCGTGTTTGGGATAGTGAACCGGAATCAATATCTATGGCGTCTACACCGGTTATTAAGAAATCCCAGGCGGATCCGTTTGTTAATTCTTTTACCGATATAGTATATAAACGAACACTTCGTCAACCGGCTTCACTGCAGGAAAATCCGGCAAACCTTGGCATTGAACACGAATCCACGGTGTCTCTGTCACTTATTGCTCCAATAGTGAATATGGATTTCCAGCTTTCCAACGGTGCTGTGACGGTAGGAAACTATAATGATTTTGTGTCCAGAGATATGTTGACATTTGAGGACAGGGAATACTTTGCAGGTCTCTTCGAAGGAAATGGTTTACCCATTTATTCCAGCGTATCTTTACCGACGCTTTTTGCCCTGAGAGTTGGGTCTGTTTTCTTTAACAGCGGTGTTCATGTCGGTGTTTCAGGAACGCTTCCCGGCGAAATCCTTGTTATCCCCTTCCTGGGAAATCAGGCTCCGGGATTTAGTTTCGGTAATCCCATTACGAATATGAAATCATCTGCAGAAGTCTATGCTTACATCCGCAACTCTCTGGGGATTGGACACTCTGTCAGCCAATATATCCCTGTGGTTCATGATTTTGTGGACCTCCGTGTTGGGCTGGCCTTGAATGCATATATGGGAGCCTTCAGCTCGGCAAAAGCCAGCAACGTGGTTTTGGGGGTTGATGAAACATCGGTACTGACGTCCGGAACGGCAATGTACAGCTATGTAAATCCTGATGCGGATATTGAAGTACCGGGACCGACATTCGGATTTGATTTTGGCGTGGGTGTGAAATTAAAAGATTTTCTGCCTATGCCATTTGTAGAAAACAGGGTGGATGTTCAACTCTCGTTCCTTGATGTGGGTGCAACTGTAAAAAGTTCCAATATGATTAAAAAAGAATATCGTTGGGATGCCCGCGTGGAAGATCCGGTAGGAACTTTTTCCGAAGATAATCTGGAAATTGATTCCCTGCTTAATGCAACACATGTAACCCTTGATTCGAACTTCGTGATGACAGAAAAGCTGGCTTCCCGCATGAAACTGGATATGAAATGGCAACCTGTTCCTGTTCTGATGGTCCGAACCGGATTAACAGCCTTTCTGAATGAAGGTCTGGGTTACGAAGAATCTCCCCGAACATATTTTGATCTGGATATTTTTCCGGTGAAATGGCTCATGCTGAATCTTGGAACCGGTTTTACGAACGGAAACGGGTACCTGAAAACAGGACTTGGATTTAATACGCGGATCTGGGATATGGGCATTTATACGTATTCACTGGGAAGTGCCGGATTTACGGATAACATTCGAGGTTTCGGATTCAAATTTGTCAATAACTGGTATTTCTAAACTAAAAAAATATAACGATTGCTTTAAACCCGGCTAAATGGCCGGGTTTTTTATTTTGTTGAGAATCTGTAGTAATTTTGTAGCGTTGATTTAATATTGTAAATAGAATAAAATTAATACAGATAAATTGATTTAGAGTAATGATTATCAACTATTTCAAATATCCTGTGGTTAAGCAGAGTCAGATAACTGACTGCGGCCCGGCCTGTTTATTAAGTATTTTAAAATTTTACGGAGGAAAAACCTATCTGGACAGAGTCCGCATAATGTGTCATACAGACCATAAAGGATCCCGTTTATATGATTTGAAAACGGCTGCTGAATTGCTCGGATTTCAGGCTGCCGCGTACCGGTTTGATAAGGATCAGTATCCACGACACAATGAACCGGCAGTGCTTCATTTTTTAACCCATGAAAATCTGGATCATTTTGTTGTCTTGTACAAAATAAAAAAAGATAAATATCTAATCGGGGATCCGGCAAAAGGATTGTTCTGGCTTAATAGAAATGACCTGGATCGGCACTGGCAGAGCAGAGTTCTTTTACAGATGAAAAGAATAAACCCCTTTAAGGACCCTTTTTATTGCTCCGATTGGCTTTGGCTGATACATCATATAAAAAAATATTGGGATTATATTCTTCAAATATTGTTTTGCAGTCTTATAACAATATTTTCCGGTTTTTTTACGGCTTTCTTAATTAAAAATCTAACAGAAGTTGTTATTCCGAATCAGAATAAAAGACTTTTAATTATTAGTTTGATTTTTCTCAGTTCTTTTCTCCTTTTTAAAAGTTTATTCGGGTATGTCAGGAATTTTCTCTTTTATAAACACGGGAAAATTTTATTTGAGAATATTTTTAATGATAGTATGACTCATTTCATTCATCTGCCGTTCAATATTATATCCCGATTCTCAACGGGTGATATGACAAGCCGCTTTCTTGATCTTTTTCGTATTCAGAGTTTTTATCAGTTCACACTGTTAACCGGCCTGGCAGATCTTTTTGTCCTGACAGGCAGTCTGTGTCTGATGATGGTTTTTTCACCGTTATTATCCTTTGTCTCCGCTTTGTTTGTCTTATCCCTTTCAGGGATCTTTGTTTTTATATATCCCAATCTGCGAAAACTGCAAAATTCCATGCTTCGCAAAGGAGCCGGATTCAGCCAGGGACTCATAGAAACGATGGAAGGCATGAATGAAATCAGTGCATTCTGCGCCAATGACTATTTCATGAAATTAAACGCAGAAAAATTCAATGATTATTTAAAACACTGGAAAAAAACAGGACTTTTCCAAACGCATTTTGTTCTGTCTACAGACATTTGTCTGACGCTGTTTACTGTACTGTTTATATTCTTAGGTGTATATCAAATCATATCCCAAAAACTTACATTTGGAAACTGGCTGGCGGCCTATATTTTATCTGCCAATCTGATACAACCGGTTTTCAGACTGTTAGAAAATGCTTTAAAAGCCTCTGAATCCCGGGAAGCTGTCAACCGACTCAGGGATTTACTTGTACACCCGGTAGAAAATGAAACGAATGTTGAGTTTAATAAAAGCAATGACTGGATGCTGACGCTGAATAACTGCACCTTTCAGTGGCCTAAATACTCGCCATTATTTGAGAAGCTTAACATCAGTATACCGAAAGGGCAAATAACCGTTATAACCGGTGATAACGGGTGCGGAAAAAGTACACTCATTCATGCTATCCTCAGGCAATTCCGGTTTTCCGAAGGTGATATACTATGGAATAATTTATCCGTTGTTCATACAGGTATATCAGCGTATCGCCGCTGTTTTGGTGTTGTTACGCAAGATGTAAAGATTTTTAATCTTACTTTGAGAGAAAATATTTTTCTCGGGAGAAAAATGGAGAATTATCAGTGGTTGCAAGTGATACAACGGGATTTCCAGTGGTTTTTTCAAAAATTTGATATGGGTATTATGACAATATTGGGGGATGGAACCCGAAACCTTTCCGGCGGTGAAAAACAGATAGTCGGCCTTCTGAGGGCAGTACTGAATGAACCGGAGATTCTTCTTCTTGATGAATGTTTCAATTCACTGGATCAAATGACGAAAAACTGGGTTCTCTTGTGGTTGAAATCCTATGCACAGGATCATGCGGTTTTGCTGATCAGTCATGATCCCGGGGTCTGCAGGGAAGGTGAATTTGTTATTAATATGAATACCATGACTGCAGGATGATCATGAGAATGATTCTTATGAAAAAATTTGCAGAGAATCTAAAACGGTGTCACTGGGGATGGTTCATCATTCTT
>DKER01000139.1 GCA_002452555.1 Fidelibacterota bacterium UBA6817
AAGCCTGTCAAACAACTAAATTTTAAAAATTGAACAAAGAGGTGTTAAATCTGCTCTGCATAAAACCATTAAACCCGTTAACGGAGAGGATAGAATGAATAAAATGATACATGTTTTACGATTGAATAATGAAATTGAAGCGCAGATTATGACTGATGCCTTGGACAATGAGGATATTCCTCACAGAATACGGTCCTTTCACGATACAGTATATGATGGGCTGTATCAGATGCAAAAAGGGTGGGGAGTTCTTGAAGCGCCGGAGGAATTTGGACCTAAGATCCTTGAAATTGCAGAAGAATTGCTAAAGAATGACTAAGCTTATGCTGTCATTAAAATAATTCTTTATTCGAATTGTAAAGATTGGTATACTTTTCGAAACAACGTTATTAGAGGAATCCATGAAAGTACTGATTGTATATGCTTCCAAACACGGTACGACTGAAAAAGTTGCAGAATTGCTTGCCGAATCTTTTGAAGAACATCACGTTCAGAACATAAACATCGGTAAGGATGCAATTCCACAGTTGGAGGACTTTGATATCATTCTCATCGGGGGATCCATTCATGCCGGCAGTATTCAAGGTAAAATCAAAAAATTTTACACGCGTAATATGAATATTCTGCTCTCGAAAAAAGTGGGTTTATTTCTTTGTTGCATGGAAAAGGACAAAAAAGCCTGGGATGAATTTGATATGGTTTATCCTGAACAATTAAAAAAACATGCTGTAGCCCATGGCTGTTTAGGAGGTGAATTCCTCTTCGATAATATGAATTTCTTTGAAAAATTCATGGTCAAGAAAATATCCGGCCACGATCAAACAATTTCCCAAATTGACTTTGAAGGGATAAAAAATTTTTCTGACAGGATAAAAAAATTCTTGCCCCATGACTGAGAGTGTCTTTCAGCATGTAAAATCCGATATATTATTTTGCCAGATTGTTTATGGTTGTAATAAGAATTTCCGGTTTATCCGGGATCACGTCCATGCGGAATACATCAATCTGAAAATCATTTTTGAATTGTTCAGGTAGTTTGACATAATCTTTGTATGTGGTTATAAAGTGTGTGTTGCCTGTCTTTATCAGTTTTTTTATTCGTGACGGGGTATAGTCAACGTGATCGGGGAAGGAAATGAATGTATCGGGAAAAAGATATGATGTTCTCAGGGAATCTAAAAACCTGTCCGGTTTTGCGATTCCGCAAAATGCGGTAAAAGGAAGATTGTCAGTCCGTGTCTTTCCCTCCAGTGTATAAGAAAAATCATAAAAGATTATGTGACTTTTTTCCTGAAGAAATGAAACCGTTTCATGTGATGCTCCTTTTTCCAGGAAAATAAAGTTTGCTTCTTTTAAACGTTTCAGAGAATCCCTCAGATCACCAAAGGGATAATACGTTGCTTTTGAACCTTTAAAGTCCTTTTTAAAAATCAACACATCCAAATCCCTGTGAAGTTTCCGATGTTGAAATCCGTCATCCAGCAAGATGATTCGGGGCTGATATTTGTTTTCGATATACTGAACCCCCACATATCTGTCTTCGCAAACAATAACAGGGAACTCAGGAAAACATTTTTTAAGCATAACCGGTTCATCGCCATATTTTACGGATTCTAATGCCAGATCATTTGTTATTACAATCTCGTGCAAACCTTTTGTGTGCCGTCTGTACCCTCTGCTCAGAATCGCAAAGGATAAATTCTGCTGGCATAAAAGTTGTGCAATGTAGATTGTTAGCGGTGTTTTTCCGGCTCCCCCGATTGTGAGACTGCCTGTGGATATAATCGGGGTTCTGACTTTTCGGGAAATTTTTTCCCCTCTGTTATACTGATCGTGCCTTCTTTTAATAATGTAGTCTGCCAACCGGTTATAGCTGATCATGTATGAATATCCTTAAGGATCTGTTCGATGATTTTATCACTGCCATGTTCCAGCCGAAGACCGTAAATCTGTTTTTCTATCTGTGTTTGCTTAATGGTTCTGTGTGAAAAAGTCAGCATTTGGAACTGTATCTCACGAGCTAACCGTTCGGCCGTAAACTCATGTTGGATCAACTCCGGAACCAATGATTGTCCTGCCAGGATATTGATCATCCCGATAAAGCGCATTTTTGTCAGACGTCTCCCAAGATGATACGTTAATCCGGCTGCTTTGTAAAAAATAACCATAGGTTTATTATGAATGGCAGCCTGCAGGCTGGCCGTTCCTGAACAAACAACAATTACACGTGAATTTGCCATCAATCGATTTACATCACCGGTATAGACAGCAATATCAAATCCTTTAAAAAGTTCATTCCATAAATCACTGTCAATTGACGGAACTTTGGATATAATAAATTGCCATGAAGGGAATTTAGCTTTCAGTATTTTAACGGTATCCCTTAAAATGGGCATATGTCTGGTTAATTCCTGTTTTCGACTGCCAGGCAAAAGACTGACAATAGGGAGGTTGGGGTCAACGTTTAGTTTCAGCGTTTCGACAGACGGATAAGTCGTAGAAAGGATTTTATTGGCCAGGGGATGACCGGCAAAAGTCGTTTTTATACCGAATTGGGAAAAATACCGTTCTTCAAAAGGGAAGATTGTGAATAGATGAGTCACATATTTTCTGATTTTTTTGTTTCGTTTTGCTTTCCACGCCCATGTTTGAGGGGCAATATAATAAAAAACCGGAATTTTCCGACTATGAGCCCATTTGGCAATTTTCAAATTGAACCCGGGATAATCAATAAGCAACAGTGCGTCGGGTTTGTGTTGACGTATTGCCGTTTTGACTGTTTTAAACATTTTCCGGATAAAAGGAAGATTTATAAGGATTTCATAAAATCCCATAAAACCTGTATCACGGGAATGAAACAAAAGAGTGGTACCTTCAGCAGCTATCTGATTACCGCCTATACCGAATACGCTGCAATCAGGAAATTTGTTTTTAAGAGCGTGAATAATTTGAGAACCGGGTTCATCGGCTGAATGATCTCCGGCAAGAATGCAAAAAGATCGTATTTCTTTTTTTAATAAAGGAGTATCAGTCATATTTAAAAATTTCTGAATATTTTTTATGATGGTCCACGACAGCATTTTGAATCTGAATAGCTAATTCTAATGCCCTGTATCCGTCATAACCGCTGACCATAGGAGGTGATGTCTCCCGACATGATCGTGCAAATTCACTCAGTTCAGCCCGTAAGGCATTCCCTTTTTCAGCTTCAAGCCGTATATAGCGGAACCCTTTATCGAAATCCTCCGGAATATTTACCATGATCCGTTCACTGTCTATCTGATTTTGGGATGAAGGCGCTTCAATCCGGTAAATATCAGCTGACTGATTCATAAAATCTACCGATACAAACCCGTTAGGCTGGAAAAAGCGCATCTTTCTCATTTTCTTGGGCGATATTCGGCTGGATGTAAGGTTTGCTGCGGTACCGTTTTCAAATTCGATTCGTGCATTAACGATATCTGTTTTAGTCGAAAGGACCGGTGATCCTGAAGCATGAATATTTTGTACGGGACTTTTTACAACGTGAAGAAGAATATCAATATCATGAATCAATAATTCCATGACGACGGGGACATCTGTTCCTCTGACAGGATTAAACTGTCCAAGGCGATGAGATTCAATAAAAAGAGGACTCAGAGAAAATTGCGATAAGACTTTTTGATAAATGGGATTAAACCGTTCAATAAAACCTACGGTCAGGAACGGGCCCTTTTCTCCGGAAAGGGATAAGAGTTCTTCTGCCTGTTTAAGGGTTTCTGTAAACGGCTTTTCAACGAAGGCATGTTTGCCGGCCAGCAGAGCTTTTTTAGCGATTTCATAGTGAAAAATGGTAGGAACTACAATATCTGCAATATCACATCGGTCAATGAGTTCGTCATGTGAACAGGAAGGAATTCCGTATTTTAACGGGATTTTTTCCTGTTTTTCTGGATCAATATCACAAAAACCGATGACTTCAACATCAGGTATGGCCAACCAATTTTCAAGGTGCCATGTTCCAAATTTCCCAACACCAAAAAGTCCGATCTGAATTTTATCTTTTGTTTTCACGGATGGAATTTAAAATAAAGGCACAATAAAACAAATTTGAAATGATCAGGGTAATTGTGTTATTGCGGATTGCAGGTCATTGATCATGAATGACTGAAAAGGGGCCATTTTTTTGATGACAGAACCGTCGGGTTTGTAAACTAGTATCCCGGGTCCGTTGTTTAATGTTCCCGGGGGTATATCCAGCAAATTTGTTGCTACACCGAAAGCATCGGTATAGATTGGCACTGCAGGTTTTTTGGAATTCCGAAAGGATATTACTTTTTCAATGTCCTCATCCACACAAATAAAGAAGAAGCGACGTTTTGCCGATTTTTCGTCTTTCAGCAAATCATTAACAGCTTTAAACCATGAATTCAAGGAAACATCTTCAGTCCTGAAAAACACTATTACAACACCATATCTCGGGGCATCCGGTTTCAATAAACGCGGTTCTCCGGTATAGTCCCGCAGATAAACATTTTTGTTTTCTAACGTACGAAAAACAATATCAGGAACGGCATACAGGCTGATAGAGCAAAACAGAATAATCAGAAATGTTACGGCTGCTTTTTTCATCATATCTAGTCCTTATATCCTTAATATACGATCAGATATTCTTCCGGTCAAAAGGTTTCAGACCTGTTTTGGTGATTATGGCGAAAATAAGCATAAACCGGAGCTCCCGTCAGAATAAGGATACAGGCAGCCAGGACGCCGCTCACGGGATATGCTCTGAATGTTCCATACAGGAGGAGTAATTGAAAAATTACTGATAGCCATGCCATGAGTTTCCAGGCAGGAGAATGGTATGACGGTTTATAATCTTCCCGCTTTTTTAACCAGAATATTGAAGCATAAACCAGCAAATTCTGAAGAATATAGGATAGTGTAAAATATCCCAAAAGATTACCGATCCCTCCGGGCGTAAAGATCAGGACGATAGCTATAGCCGATTGGAGTATAATGGATGTATAAGGAGTGCCAAAACGGGGATGTAGTTTCCCGAATATGCTGAAAAAAAGTCCGTCTCGAGCCATGGCATACTGAATTCTCGGTTGGACCATAATACAGGCATTTGTAGCGCCGACCATAGATATAAATGCGGCTATTGCCAAAAAGGCTCCGGCAAATGTGGCGAAAAAAGGAAGGTAACGGAACGGATTGGCAAAGCCGCCGGATATAGCGACAAGCACATCATGGGGAACAATAGCTCCCGTTGCAAACGAAACGGCTGTATACGTTAATGTTACAAAAATCGTACTTCCTATCAATGCTCTCGGCAGGATTTTATGGGGATTCTTTACTTCACCGGCCATATATAAAATATTGGGGAATCCGGCATAACTCCAGACCGTACCCGATACCCCCGCAATTAAAAGAGCAAACCAGGTGCTTTTTGCTCCATTACTGATGATGTGGGGAATCAGGAAAATGTTGCTGGATTTAATAAACCCCAATCCCAAGAAAGACAGAAGGATCAAAGGGGATATTTTTAAAATCGTCAGAGCAAATTGCAGACGTCCGCCCTGACGTACACTCCGAACGTGAACCATTGTGAGTATGGAAATAATTGCTATTGCAAAGATACGAGTCCAGATTGAATCAGTCAGAACCGGGAAAAAAATATCCAGTGCTGCAACGGATGCCATAGCCAATATGGTGATAGACGGGGTATCGCTTGTCCAGAAAACTGTCCAGACATATAGAAAGCCGAGAAACGGACTCCCGGCTTTTTGGAGATAGAGATACCCAAAACCCTGTCTGGGATAGGCGGTTCCCATTTCACTGAGTATAAAAATCTGCGGAAGCCAGATCAGTCCGCCGATAAACCAGGCTAAAACAGCCATGAGAGGACTTCCGGAAGCCTGTTGGACTATGGGAAGGTTAATAAAAACTCCGGAACCGATAACCGTTCCGATGATGATTCCCAGCACATGGCTCATCCCCAGTTCACGCCGAATCTCTGTCATAGCTTTCCTCACTGTTTAGATACCGGGTTGAATTTCCAATATATCACATAANNATTTAAAACTGTTTTTCAGAAGATTTTTTTGTTCAGTAAAAAATGAACCATGCAACTGTTTTGTTTTCATCCTTCTGATGATGATGTATCTTTCATTTTATTGACCCAGTAAAATCAGTAAATTTCAGTATAATGAGAATAAAATGAACGAACGTAGCCATATTGAAATAAATCTGGATCATTACGATTATAATATCCATGAGCTTAAACGTTTTTTGCTTAAAGATAAGGCGTTTATGCAAATCGTTAAAGCTGATGCATATGGACATGGAGCTGTGGAAATTGCTGCTGAAGCGGAAAAACTGGGTGCATCCATGCTGGGAGTTGCAAACAGTGAAGAAGGTAAAGTACTGCGGCTGCATGGTATACAAATCCCTGTCCTGATTCTTTCACCGTCACTCCCGGAAGAAATTCCGGAAATTTTTGAATACAACTTAGTACCGATTGTCTGTTCAGAATCCTTTGCAGGGATTCTTAACACTATGGCAGTGGAGAAAAAAAGAAGAATTCCGGTCCATATCAATATTGATACAGGCATGGAACGAAGCGGTGTGCGTTACGATCATGCTTTAAATTTTATCAGCAGCATCAGTAAGCTTAAAGGTTTGACGATTGACGGGATATTTACTCATTACGTTGCCAGTGAAAGTGATCCTGATTTTTCCTCATATCAGTTGGATCGGTTTAAAAAAATACTAAAGTCGATGCATATTTCTCCTGATTGGATTCATATTGCCAATAGTTCTGCTCTGGTAACAATACCCGATAATATCAGCAATCTTGCCCGGATTGGACTTTTGTCCTACGGGATTTACTCTCATGAATCCCTTTGCGGAAAGATTGATCTCAGACCCGTCATGACGTTTAAAAGCAGAATTTCCTATATCAGCAGTGCAAGAAAGGGAGAATCAGTCGGTTACAACCGGACTTATTTCGCTCCGCGTGATATTTTGTATGCCATAGTTCCTGTAGGATATGCTGATGGGTATGATTATCTCTTGTCTAATAAAGGGAAAGTACTGATCAACGGGAAAGTTTGTCCGGTAATCGGCAAAGTCAGCATGGATATGACGGCGGTGGATGTTACGGGACTTGATTCGGTAAATACCGGAGATGAAGTCATATTGTTCGGTGATGAAAATCCTGAAATACGGATTGAAACCCTGTGTCGAAGTTTTGGCGGATCTGCATATGAAATGCTTTGTCAGACAGGTCGGCGTGCCAAACGATTTTATATGCGCGGATCTGATATTGTTAAGGCAGTTCCTTTATCCAGGCGGGAATTTGTTTCGTCTGATTATGATTCCAAAGAATTATCCCGAGTCATTGAATCGGCAATCCGTGAAAAAACCGGCAATATGGATGTAGCCCGCATGATTTTCACCAATGTCCTCGAGAGACTTTTCCGGGAGGATTCCCGGCCCCTGTTTCACAGACATCATTTTTACCACAGACTTACGTTTTCGAAACCTCAAGATCCTGTTCTGGCCAAAGATTATTACCGTATAGATACGGAACTGTCCTTTCGTAAGCAGTTAATACGCGACTACTTTATAATTGCATGTGCTTCCAATGAAGAAATGCTGGAACGGTATTTTCGGCGTGAAGATGTTGAATATCGGTGGTTACTTGACGGTTCTCTCACACTTGACGAACAGAGCTTTTTTATCAAATCGGTACGAATCAATGATCTTGAGTTGAATCATACAAGCCAGGTTGTGAATCATTGTCTGGAAGTGTTATGTCACCATGAAAGTTTGAAAAATTGGACCGGGGAACAGGTTCAGTTTACTATCAATACACGAACATATTACCCTCGTTCATCCCATCAGCTTACGGTTTTTGTAACGGGAATGACCAAAGGAGCAGAAATTTGTGTCGATTATGACGGACTGATTCCTCACATGGATATTGTTCCATTTTTCCCCGGCGGGCAACCTGAAATCCAACATAGTAACGGATTAATAAAAATCAGCACACCTGAGGATGCTTGGCTTTTACCGGGTAGTGGTGTGGTATTTGCATTCTGATGAATGAGGAATTATGGAGCATGGGTTCAAGGGTTCAAACGTTGAAAGGTTCAGATGTTTAGACGTTGAGGCTCGCTGCGCTCGC
>DKER01000096.1 GCA_002452555.1 Fidelibacterota bacterium UBA6817
TAAACTTCCATCTGCTGGCAGGGGACAAAACAGGGCTGCAATCGGGGGAATCAGGGCCACTCATTCTGATCCGGCAAAAATCAGGATCTGTCAGAGATCCCTGAAAATTGTTCGTTCTTTTCAAGAACAGTATGGATACGATATAGATTGGTTTCAGGGAGGATATTTGTTCCCCGTTTATACTGAGAAACACAAGGAGTCGCTGACACGGTTATTTGAGATTCAGCACAAATTTGATCTGAAAATCATGTGGGCGGATAAACATAATGTGTTGGAAATGGTCCCCGGTATTAATCAGGACGGATTGTTGGGAGGGACCTACTCCTCGGAAGATGGTTCAGCCAGTCCGCTAAAGCTGATTGATGCCTATTTTTGTCTGTCGCGATCGGCGGGAGCAGAATTCTTCTTTGATGAAATAGTAGAGAAGGTTGATTGGTCCGGCGGAAAAATTAAGTCCGTTAAAACCAATACGGACACTTATAAGGCTGATTTATTTGTTGATGCAAGCGGAGCTGATTCCCGTGAATTAAATCAATTGATCGGGTTGGATATTCCTGTTTTTCCCGATTCTCACGAAGGAGGTATAACGGAGCCGGTTCGCCGTTTTTTTAATCCGATGATAGTGGATATTCGTCCGTGCAAAGGTTCGTCAAATTTTTATTTTTACCAAAATACCGAAGGCCAGATTGTATTTTGTATTACACCGGATCCGCCGATAAAAGGAAAGGATATTGATAATACATCCGATTTCCTGCCCATGGTTGCCGAAAGAATGATCCGACTCTATCCCAGGTTAAGAAGCATTCGTGTCCGAAGGATTTGGAGAGGACTCTATCCCATGACTCCCGACGGATTTCCTGTTGTGGGATGGGCTCCGGGTTTTGACAATTATTTTCTTCTGGCCGGTATGTGTGGTCAGGGTTTTATGCTCGGACCCGGTCTGGGTGAAATTACAGCTGAAATCCTTGCTGATAACTCCCCTGAATATGATGATATTCTTACACAATTGAGGCCGGACAGGGATTTTGATGAAAGTGAAATTTTGAAGTAATGTGTTCCGAATAGTCGTAACCCGGTAAATCATAGTCAATTAAAGTAACAGTTCTATGAATGCACATTTGTACTTTTTATGATCCGTAATATCGATTTGTTAGACAATATCGGACTTTCGATATTTCTTTATTCCCGTAAACTAACGAAAAATTGATTCAACGATCTCTTTTAATTGATATTCTTCAAACGGCTTTATCAGGTAACCCAGAGGATTTGTTTGCCTGGCTTTGTAAATGGTTGCTTCGTTTGCATATGCTGTGATATAAATGACGGGGATTTTTTTCTTTGTGTTAATAATATTCATTGCTTCAATTCCGTTCATTTTGCCTTTCAGCATAATGTCCATTAATATCAAGTCCGGATTGATTTCATCAAGCCTTTCCAACAGCTCTTCTGCAGAACTCAGAATAACTGTTTCAGTGAATCCCCAGGATTCAAAAGTCAATTGAAGATCGCTGGCAATAATTCTTTCGTCTTCAACAATTACTATCTTATTCATGAAATTACCCTCTTACAGTGAAATATAAGAATTCGAACATGAATAACAAGTGTTTTTTTTAATCGATCAATTCTATCATGTCAGATAACGGACTTTCAACCCATGCTTTGTTCAGGGATGACATAAACAGGTATTTATCGGATGTTTTCAATTGCAGTTCAGCGGATGTCTCACCGATTTTCGTTACCATGCGTAAATGCTTCGAAGATGTTGAATCAGGATTTTCAGTATCACTGATAAAAATATTATACCGATGAGCAATACACGATTCGTCGGGATTTTTCCATGAAACAAGGATACGGTCTTTTTCAAGGAATTCAACCGTAATATCGGTCGGCCTGACCGGTTCCGGAACATCAAGCCATGGCATGGGAGGGATGTTTGAAGGAGTGGCGAATTCTTTCCTGCCAATGGTTTTCCAGTGTTTTTCCAAACTTCCGGCATCAAAAAATACCATACCTTTAAATCCTAAATCCCGAAGATCCCGAATTTGTCCCAAAGTTTCATCCCATGTATGCGGATCTTTGTCCGTATTATAGCGATAACTGCCAAGCCCGGGGAAGCTGTACCGGTCATATGCATTCTTTTGCCATTCAAGGCTTCGCGGAAGAAAAGGTTGCGTTGGGTGGGATCTTTCCCAATAGATCATGGGGGCAATAAAATCAACCTTTCCCATTTCAGCCCAACGGCGCCCGTCCTGATAAACAGCGTGATAGGCAGTCCATGCTCCCTCCTGATAACTGCCGATGGTTGCCGTGGACATTTTTATGGCCGGGTCAGCGTTATGCACAGCATTATACATTTTGTATACAAACTGGTTTAACTGTTCCCGCTGCCAATCTTCCCAGTCAAAATTGAAACGGTTGCACGTTTCACTGTTGTTGAATCTTTCGACACTGATTGCATCATGGGAATATCCTCTGTCAACACTTCCTTCCGGGTAACGGATATAATCAAAGTGGATTCCGTCAATATCATAACGCCGGATGACATCAACAGCAAGATTGATTAGGTAATCATGAACTGCCGGAACTCCGGGTGAAAAAGAAACATAATGACTTGTCAGCGGTTGCGGTGTTCCTGAAGAATCACAAACCAGCCATTCCGGGTGAGCGAGATAGGGAGAGAGAGGCACTGTCTCCGGGGGCGGGTTTTTTCCCCGCCAGGCGGGAAACGTGTTGATCCATGCATGGAGTTCGAGTCCCCTGCCATGGGCAACATCAATTGCAAATTCAAGAGGATCCCATCCCGGATCTTTTCCGAATTCCCCGGTCAGAAGTTCACCCCATGGCTCAATATCTGATTTATAATATGCATCCCCATTTCCCCGGATTTGGAAAATGATTATATTAAAATTTGCATCTGCTGCTTTGTTTATCGTTTGTATAATATGCTGTTTTATTGAATCTTGATCGTGAGTTCGGGTATAATTGCAATATTCAAACCGGGAATACCAAACTGCACGCGCTTCTTTTACCGGTGCTTCAATGCGGGTTGTTGCAGTACATGAAACCAGTAAGTGAATCATGCCTAAAAACAGCAAAAATTTTTGGATTTTCATGCATTTCTCCTAACGTTTATTAAATTTCCAGAATATATCAAATCCTGAAGTCCTTTCATCACCACGGGTTGCCTGAATAAGAATATTTCTGTTCAATTCATATTCGGCAGAAACTTTATCAGGGACAATCTCACGGGTCTGTCCGATAACAAAATCTTTTTCATAACTGAGAAAAAGACGATCCGTTATATATTTTCCGATAAAAATTGAAGCTTGTTTCCAGTCTTCGCCGCCGGAAAATTCAAACACATCCAGTTCCAGCCTTTTTCCGATTTCACCGGTTAGCTGCGTGCCCAGTTGTCTTGCAATCAAGCTTTTAGCAAGTCCGGTTTCTGTTTGACGATTGACTTCACTTTGTTCATTCTGTGTTATTTCCTGACTGCTTTTCCCAAATAAAAGATACGATACGGCATCAACTTCGCTTATCTCTTCACCATTGAGCAGGAATGATATTGATGGGTTGTTTAACCTTCCGGTCAATTTAATACTCAGTTTTTTTCGGATCCGGTTCATATCTCTGAAAAAATGGGTTACGGTAAAATTTAATACGGGATTCATTTCCGAGCTGCCGTCAAATGTAATAGAGCCTTCATCAATATTGAATTTTCTTCCGTATTGCTCATAAAATCCCCGTAACGTCCTGATTGTTCCGAATATTTCAAAATACCGGTCATTTTTTAACACATCCAGATTTCCGTCGAGCTCAATGTTCATATTCTTGTTGCGAATCCATGTGTTCCGCGGTATGGTTACTGTTAGTCTTCCGGTAAGATTCTTTACAAAATCCGGCGATTGTACTTTATGAATTATCGTTGTTGTATCCAATACTTCTTTCCCGGCCTGAACCAGCATTGGAGCGTTTGCATCGTATGATCCTTCTGAAAATCGTTTAAGTGCATCAAGGTTTAAACGCCCCTTACTCAGACGAATTTTGCCATTGTATTCAGATGTTTCAGGTGTTCCCTGCAACCCTAAATCCATATCAGCAAGCAGGAAAATATCTTTACTTCCTGCCAGTGTGAAATTGTCACCTTTTGCTTTTAACGTATAATTATCAATTCCTCCGGTAATCGGCTGAGCCAGTACTCCGAGCCCGTTAACAGTCAGTTTTCCGTCGCCCCCCTTGATAACCAGCTCGTTCAATCTCATTTCACGATCGACAAAACCGGCTTTCAGTCCGATATCAGTATATTCAAGACCGTACCGGGGGATTGCAAGACTCCCTTTATTCAACGTGATTTCACCGTTTAATCGAGGTTCGGTAAGCGTATTTCTCATATGCAGGTCTATATTCAATAAACCGCGAAGATTCCGGACTGCCTCACTGAATTGTTCAAGGAATGCTAAATCCAAATCCTTAACAGACAGATCAATGCTAAGAGGTTCATCTTGCGGAATCCTTTGTTTTTCTTCGCCGGCAAAAAGATTAAGAGGGATACTTGCTGTACCGGTTAATTTTTCTTTGACAGTTTTTTCTATAATAAAGGATGATTTTAGCCTGGAATCTGCAAGATCCGCATGAAAAGATATGTGATTCAATGAAAAATCATCAATTGTAACGCTTTCTCCCTTTGCTTCGAGCATCACTACAGGATTTTTCAAAATTCCGGACAGTGCTGCGGATGCTGATATCAGCCCGTTAAAAGAGTATGGGGATACATCATAAGCATTCAGATGACTCATATTTAATTGGGTTGTTTTGATGGTTGCTTTCAGGCTGTCTTCCCGGGGTATTACCGGATAAGGATCCAGAATTACCGGAAGTGTAAAAGTGCCTTCAATAATTTCATTGGGAGTTATGGCATATTTAACATACACGTCTGATATTTGATTGTTGAGTTCGATCCCTAAATCCAAATTAGCCGGAGAAGATCCGTCCAGCTCGATGTGACGGATTTCTGAAAGGATACTGAGACGGGGATTCTGCCTTAGTCCCTGTCCCTGAATTTTCAAGGATGTATACCCTTTTAAGGGATAGGGAATGAGATGCAATGTATCTAAAACATCCAGTGAAAAGTTTAAAATGTGAATATCAAAATCATTAAAACCGTCAATATCCGGATTAAACAGGCCGTGAACACGAATATCACTGTCAGCGGCTTTAAGCGCCATATTATCAATATATAAGGATTGGCTGTCCCAAAATATTTTTCCTTCTTTATGAGTTGTTTTAACATTATACGGTCCAAATTGAAGGTTTAAATCCGGTATGTGCAAAGCCAATACGGAATCGGTTATCACATTTGTTTCCAAATAGAGATTAATATCTTTAGAATTGACGGTTAGTATATTAAACAATTCCTTTTGATGACCTTTGGACCGGATTCTGATTTGATCCAGGTTCAGTGGATTTATTCTTAACGAGTTTAGAGACAAATCCAAATCTCCTGAATAGAGAGAATCTTTGTATTGAATGTTAAGAATCCCGGATGCATTTTCCAGAAATAGTTCATCATAGGAAATATCATGCAGCTGCAGTTGGGTTTTCAAGATAAAGTCCGGAAATTGACCGGTAATATGACCATATATTATCCCACTTGCCGTTACAGGCGCTATGTCAATAAATGATGAAAGCTGATTTAAATTTCCCGGTTTAATGGTTACATGAATATCTGTTTTTCCTTTCAGGTCAGCATATCCCGAGAGTTTCAGGGAGAGCAACGAATTACTTAGAATTCCGGATCGGACAAGTAACCTTTCATTTTCATAATCGAAGGAAAAATCAATAGTATCAATGAGTATTTCACCGATATGTGACTGATAGCATTCAATCCGAACACTGGTTTTTATATCGTCATAAGTAAATCCGCGGCCTTTTGCCCTGAATGACAGATTGATATCTGATTCAGGAAAAGACTGAGGCAACAATTTTGACGGATCAAGATTCTTTATACGACCGCTAATATTATAGAGTGGTATGTTAAACAGACTGTCAAGTTTTCCTGTCAGGTGAACGTCGCCAAAAGCACTTAAATAATTGAGAGTGAATGATAATTCTTCAAGGTTTTTTTTGAATTCCAGATTTCCGGGATCAATTTTATATCCGTTAATTTCTGATTGCTCGAATTCCGTTGTCATGTGCAAACGCAGTTTTTTCGGATCCAATCCTTTCCCTTCGGCTTTCAGACTGAGATTCAAATCTGATTCGACCGGGTAATCTTTCAGCCACGTTGAAAGATTCAATCTCTTTACAGTTAAATCTGCTGTATAAACCGGTTCGGGTGTAAGGGTCAGAGTTTGGACATTTGCCTGTATCAATTGATCATCATGGGTTATTTTCACTTTCAGGTTTCCCTTGTCACGGATTGAACTCAATGAAAAAGAGATTTTGGGTAATGTAATAAGCGGGAAATCTTCTGGTATAAAATCTTGAAATTCTTCAAGGAACAAAGGATTGGCTTCAAGGGATGCGAAAAGCGGGAAAGGCTCCAGAGTATCGGTTTCTGTCATCCCCTGTACTTGTGACAGGGCAGTTTGGATCATTAGGGAGAGATTTCGGCTTAAATTGCTCTTTTGCATAAACTGAAAACTCATATTTTTAAGGACAAATTCCGGATTTACGGTTCTGAACCGGAACGTAGTAAAATCTGCCCGTATGGAATCACCCTTCATATGAACTGATCCGGATATGTTCAATTCACGGATTTCTGCCGGTATTGTTATTGGAGCATTGATATTATTCAACGATATTTTTCCGGATTCCAGCACAAATTCCGTCAGAATAATGGTATTCAATAATGGGATCGCATCATCCTGACGGGTAATACTCTCTGTTGTATCCTCACGTATTGGAATAATATCTGTCATGTTCCATGAACCGTCTTCATGAATTTTTACGGTCAGTGACGGATTCTTGAATCGGATATGATTAAGCACAAGTTCCTTTTTCAGCAAAGGCAGCAACTTGTAAGAAACACTCAATTCATCAAGTGATACCAGTGTGTCTTGATTTTCGTGTATTAAATGAATACCGTGCAGTTTGGCGTTTGTATAGAGTGTTCCTTCCAGCGATTCAATTGACAGCTCTGAATTAACCAGCAACCCGGACGTCTGACGGATAAGATAATTTAAAAGCATTGATTTAAATGGTTTTGTTTGGCTGAGCAACAATAAAAGGAAGAGCAGTACCAGAACACTCACGATGAAACGACCTATGTAAATCGATAGTTTTCTCATTTAGAACGCCTGCCCGAAACTCAAATGAAAACGAACACCGGCATTTTCCATGTTTATTGGATATGCCACATCAAAACGGATGGGACCGATTGGAGTGCGGAAGCGGATACCGGTTCCCGGTGTATAAACAAGATCTGCAGGATTATGGTCAAGATACTCTTTCCACACATTTCCGCAGTCTACAAACAATACACCGTAAAGATTGTTGGTAATTTCCTGTCGCATTTCAAACGATAATTCCAGGTAACTGTTTCCCCCGACAGAAATATCATTCTCATTTTTAGGACTCAAATCGTTTCGAAGAACGCCGCGGACACTTTTAGCGCCGCCGGCATAAAAGCGTTCCTCAATGGGAGTTATGTCATCTCCCATGACCGGCATCATGGATCCGGCTTTTAACCGGGCTGCAAGAACGAGTCTTTGTGATAATTTTTGATACTTTCTCACATCAGTCAATGCAGACAGATAATGATACCGGCTCCCCGGTAATCCGGAAAAAGTTGTAACAATCGATGCAAAGTATCCCTTATTCGGGAAGAAAATGGGAGATGAATTATCCCGTGAAATTCCCCACGAAACACCTGATTTATTGTAGTAGGTGTCGGTAAGAATAAGTGCTTCAGACACATCTTTGCTTAAATCAAGATAATTTCTTTCAAATGTATAGTTAATAAATGTCTGTGTTTGGGCTGATAAGGCATATTGGAACATAAAACCAATGCCATAGCGTTCCAGATCATAGGCTTTTTCGTGCTCTTTGCGGATAAAAGGATTGTATACCAGACTTCCAGACGGCGTTAAAAATGCCGGTCGTGTTATTTTTAATTGGACATGATAAGGCTCAAGATAAGAATATTTCAGATAAAGAGTAGCATACCTTGCTTTCCCGAAAAAAGGTTGTTTTCTGAATGAGGCAGTCAGGCGGATTTTTTCATCAAGACCGTAACCTGCACCGGTTTTTACAGACCACCGGGGAAGTTCTCTGACAAAAATCTCAATCGGCAGTGTTCCGGATACCGGATCTCTTTCCCTCAGAATATTTCGTATTGAAACAAATTCAAAAACTCCCAATTGCTGCACAAGCCGCTGATTTTTTTCAAGATCGGACTGATCGTACAGATCTCCCGTTTTAAGTGTCAGTTGACGATGAATCATCTCTGTATCTATGTGCTCATTACCCGATACCCGAATATCACCCAGTCTGCTTTTACTTCCAGGATTTATCAGAAAATCCACATCAGCTTTCTTGCTTTCTTCTTTCAGTGAAATTCGATATTGAATGTCCGGAACAGGGTAACCGTGATTTAAAAGAAGTTTTATAAGAGCATTACGGCCGGAATGAACATCTGCATCTCTGAAACGCTTTTCTTCCTGTAGGGGAATTCCCAGATTGCGGATCAGAGAATCAATCTGTTGCCTTTCTTCAGCTGTCGTATTTTGTAATATGTAACGTATTTTTCCGGTTGTGACAGGGGCATTTTCTGTTATGAGAAAAATGATTTTAACATGAT
>DKER01000241.1 GCA_002452555.1 Fidelibacterota bacterium UBA6817
ACCTGCTGATGCATGCCATGGGGCCTAATGTGGCCGGCGTGATCGGGTCTGCTGTGGCCGCAGGAATTCTTCTGACGGTTTTGGGATGATTTAACACCCCGTCCGTGACTGCCATGAAAAGCAAAATGATTGGTTTCTTTCTTATCCTTATAATGATATCCGGACAGAATGTTCTTTATGCTGAAACGGTTTTTCGAATGTATTCGCCTCAGCCGGATTCTTACCGCCGGGGAGACTATGTCTTCCAGAAAGCAACAGATGACAGTGTTTTCTGGTATGGGATTTTAAGTAAGGATAATGATACACTGAAAATTTTTGATCAGGGTTTTGACAGGAGGATGACGCGAACAGCCGTCATTCCGTCTCCTTCCGGTGCGGACGACTCGCTTTTAATCGTTGAACAATACAGCGGCGGCGCTCATTGCTGCTGGACATATCGGTTTTTGGATCTATCGGGAGAGTCGTTAAAGGAAATTTTCAGTTCAGGCGATTATCCCGTAGGCTACCAGGGCTCTTATGTTGATTTGAATAATGACGGCACGAATGAGTGGACACAGTATCTTTTAACCTTTGATTATTTTTTGGTATTGAGCCATGCCATGGCACCCATAATCCCGGTCATTTTCAAATTTGAAAACGGAACATTTGTCCCCGCAAATCCTGAATTTCGCTCCATCCTTTTGAAAGACATCAATTCAAGCAAACAATTTTTGAAAAATTCATCTCCGATACATGAACCAATCCGGGGTGATTCACATCAGCTGGAAACCTTCTCCCATTTGATGAAAGTCATGCTCACGCTGTATTATTCCGGGCAACATGACGAAGCATTACGCTTTTTCAGACAATATTATCAGACAAATGACGCATCAACAATTTTGCTTCAAATCAATATGAAACTTCAGGGATGCAGGGTTTACCGTGAGATACTAAATCGCTATATTGAAAAAAATTAGTTAAACACTCTTTTCCAGAATGATTTCTTTTTAAACTGATCACGAACGGACGGATCCTGCCATTTGTCCCGCCAGCGTGTTTCCGGATTCTGTCGTGTCATTTCCATTGCTTCATAGGCTTTGCCGTGGACCAGTTGTCTCCAGTCAAAATAATTGGGATCTTTAAAATCACGATTCGGGTGAACCGCATTGGTCAAAAGGATGACATAAACCTGATTATCAGGGTCAATCCACAAACTTGTTCCCGTAAAACCGGTGTGGCCAAAACTGTTTTGTCCGGAATAAACACCGGAAGAAGATATTCCCTGCGGACTGTCCCAACCAAGACAGCGTGAATTGTTTTCCAGAACATAAGCCCGTCGGGTGAATAGTTCTACCGTTTCGGGTTTAAAAATTCGAACACCTTTATATTCACCTTTATTGAGCATCATTCCGGCAAATATTGACATATCCGGTGCCGTTGAAAAAAGTCCTGCATTTCCTGAAACGCCTGCCAATCCGGCTGCGATGCCATCATGAACCCTGCCTCGAATAAAGCCCTGTTCTTTTTCAGAGAATTCCGTAGGGGCAATCCGGGGAAGCCATACAACGGGGGGATTGTATTGTGTATGATTCATATTCAACGGTTCAAAAACATATTTTTGAACATAGTCATCCAAAGTAAGGCCTGATACCCGTTTTACCAGTTCTCCCAGCGAAATGAATCCCAGACAGGAATACTCATAACGCGTACCCGGTTCCGATTTAAAATCAATACTGAGAATATCATCAATGATCATGTCAGGGGTGAACAAATCCCTATTGTAGTTTTTGTAAGCAGGAATCCCGCTTGTGTGCGTCAGTAAATGACGGAGGGTTGTTTTTTGTTTGACAGCGGTGCTTTCGTCAGATTGTCCCCGAAATTCCGGAATATAGTCGTGAACATATTTATCTAAATCGATCAGTCCTCTGTCATAGAGGGACATTATTGCAGATGTGGTTGACATGACTTTTGTTATTGAAGCAAGATCGAAAATATCGTCGATACGGGTCGGTACGTTCTTTTGGTAAGTATGAAAACCATATGCTTTTTCATAAACCTTTGCATCATTCCTGCCGATTATCAAAACACCGCCCGGCCAGGCACTGTCGGCGATAGCAGCATTCATGATTTTATCAATTTCGCGAAAGTCGTATGCCTTCAACATATTCATCATACCGGCTGTAAGCAGTAAAAACGAAACTATAACAATTTTACCCGTAACTTTCATTTTATTGCCCTTCATGATTTTTGGTAAGTTAGCGTTTTTTTCTTCTATATGACAGTCTCTATGATAAGGTTTCCGGAAATAAAAAATCAAATTATTATAATTTGCGCAAGATTTGCAGCTTGACTTAATATTGGTTTTTCAGTAACATTTATTTCGAGAACAGGAGCGAGTGCAGAAATTGAAAAACAACCATTTCTGTATTCATAATTTTTAACAAGCATAGGTAATAAGAAGAAAGCAGCAGACAATTTGGTAATGGCAAATGTGTGTTTGCAAATAATTTTATAATCATTAACCGATAGAAGATAAGGAGCTTATACATGAAATTGTTGAAAGGTTTACTAGCAATGATAATGCTGTTCAGTGTAGCCTTTGCCCAGACATCCGGAAAGATAATGGGTACGGTTACAGACGAAAACGGCAATCCCTTACCCGGAGCCAATGTGATTATTGATGGAACGGTTTACGGTGCCGCGGCCAATGAAGAAGGATTTTATGTCATTCTGAATGTGCCGCCGGATGTCTATACTGTTTCTGCCTCATATGTGGGTTTTGCCCGGCTTACCCAATCCGGCGTCAGGGTTGAAATTGACCTGACCACACAGGTAGATTTCAGAATGAAACCACAGGCCTTTCAGGGGGAAACCGTGACGGTTGTGGCTAAAATGCCTGTCGTAAAGAAAGACGTTTCAGGCAGTCAGCTTAGCATGTCTTCTGAAGAAATTGAAGTATTGCCGGCTACATCAGTCGGTGAAGTATTGGGGCTCAAAGCAGGTATCAGCAGTGACCTGAGTATTCGAGGCAGCGGTTCGGATCAAGTGTTGTTTATGGTTGACGGTATCGCTCAAAGAGACAGCCGTAATAACAGCCCTATCCAGTCAATCCCTCTGAGTGCTGTTCAGGAAGTCAGTGTTCAGACCGGCGGTATGAGTGCTGAATTTTCCAATGTGCGTTCGGGTATTGTCAATGTTGTTTCAAAAGAAGGTCCAAAAGACCATTATACGGCAACCGTTTCATATAAAATGAGTCCACCCGATTATAAACATTTCGGTATTTCGCCGTATTCAGCTGACAGCTATTGGTTAAGACCTTATATGGATGATGAAGTCTGCTGGCAGGGAATGGCCGCCAGTGACTGGGATTACTGGACCAAGCTTCAGTATGAAGGCAATCAG
>DKER01000044.1 GCA_002452555.1 Fidelibacterota bacterium UBA6817
CAATGGCATAACGCCTGTCATGCCCCGGACGATCTTTCACATATGTGATGAGGGTTTCGGGTTTCCCCAGGATTTTCAGAATTTCCTTAACAATATCAATATTCTGCCATTCGTTATTCCCGCCGATATTGTATACATCACCCGGTTTTCCCTTTTCAAACACACACAAAAGGGCTTCACAGTGATCTTTTACGTGAAGCCAATCCCGGATATTTTTACCGTCACCATATACGGGCAGCGGTTTATTCTCCATGGCATTGGCAATAATAAGCGGAATAAGTTTTTCCGGGAATTGATAAGGACCNNTATTGGAACAGCGGGTGATCAGGGTTGGATATTCATGGGTTTTCCAGGCGGCGCGGACAAACAGATCCGCAGCAGTTTTGCTGGCTGAGTAGGGAGAGTTGGGTTTAATGGGTGATGTTTCCGTAAAATATCCGTCATTTCCCAAAGATCCGTACACTTCATCGGTGGAAACCTGCAGAAACCGCTTCACGCCGGTTGCACGCGCTGCGTCAAGAAGGATCTGGGTTCCCAGAACATTTGTTATGACAAAAGGAGAGGCACTCATTATGGAACGGTCCACATGGGATTCAGCTGCGAAATTGATGACTCCGTCAAAGTTTTCCTTTGTGAATAACTCCTTTACGAAAACTTCATGACTGATATCCCCGTGAATGAAGTGGTAACGGGGATCCTTTTCAATATCCTGAAGGTTTTCCGGATTACCGGCATAGGTCAGTTTGTCCAGGTTGTATACATCGTAGCCCTGCTTTTCCGTCAAGAGCATACGAATAAAATTACTCCCGATAAATCCTGAACCGCCCGTAACTAAAAGTTTACAATTCTGCATAATCAATATCCTTTAATCGTGGCTGTCTTTTATCTTTTTCCGAGAGAATAGGATTTTGGATACCCCAGTCTATATCCAGGTCCGGATCATCCCACGCAATACCCCGGTCGTGATCCGGCGAATAAAATGCCGATGCTTTATAAATGACCACTGCCCGGTCACTCAAAACCCGGAATCCGTGGGCAAATCCTTCCGGAATAAAAAGAGACTCTCCTTTTTCGGCTGTGAGTTCATATAACAGATGTTTTTTAAAGGTTGGAGAGCCTGGACGAATATCCACTGCACAATCCAGCACAGTTCCGGAAAGGACCCTGACCAGCTTTGCCTGCATAAAGGGTTTGGACTGATAATGAAGTCCCCGCAGCGTATCTTTTACCGAAGCAGACTGATTATCCTGAACAAACATTTCTAAAATTCCGCCTTCCATGAAATCCCTTTGATTCCAGGATTCAAAAAAATATCCCCGGTCATCTGCAAAGATACGCGGTTTACACAAAATGACACCCGGCAGACCCATTTTTTCAAATGTAAACGGCATATTATTCCTTATTTAATACCGGCTCGTCCTACCGAACCGTAGATAAATCCCAAAGTTCTCATCGCGACAGGGTCATAAACGTTCCGGGTATCCAGAAAAACCGGAGTATTTAACAATTTTTTAATTTTTCCCAGATCAAGACCTCTGAATTCATTCCATTCCGTCATAAGAATAACCCCATCCGCTCCTTTACAGGCATCATAGGCATCTTTCCGGTAATCAAGATCAGGGAAATCCCGTTTAAAATCCTGAACAGCCACCGGATCAAAGCACTGCACGCGGGCACCTTCTTTTTGCAATAGGGGAATGACAACTTTTGAGGGAGAAAAACGCGTATCATCCGTGTTTGGCTTAAATGACAGCCCCAGAACGGCAAAAACTTTTCCTTTTAAATCCGGTATAAGTTCTTTCAGACGATCTACAACCAGTCTCTTTTGATGTTCATTCGCTTCCACAACGGCTTCCACCACTTTGGTCCGTATGCCTGCATCCTTAAAAATCTCTACAAGAGCCATGGTATCTTTGGGGAAACAACTGCCGCCGTAACCGGGACCGGGATGGAGAAATTTCGGACTAATCCGTCCGTCTTGCCCCATGGCTTCTGCAACAACATGCACATCGGCCCCCACTTTATCACAAAGATTTGCAATTTCATTGATAAATGTGATCTTTGTAGCCAGAAAGGCATTGGACGCATACTTTATCAGTTCAGCAGACTCGATATTGGTTTCCACATAGGGTGTTTTCCGCAGATACAGGGACCGGTAAACATCCTTCATGATTTCTGTTGCCCGCGGATTACTGCTCCCGATCACAACACGGTCCGGATGGAGAAAATCAAGGACTGCCGATCCTTCCCGAAGGAATTCCGGATTTGAAACCACATCAAATTCAGTATCCGGCCCGGATAATTCACGAATCAAATTATAAACTTTTCTTCCGGTTCCTACAGGAACGGTTGATTTGTTCACAAAGACTTTATATCCGTTCAGGTTTTTGGAAAATGTCGTTGCAACGGCCCAGACGGCTCTCAGATCTGCCTCACCCCCTTCTCCCGGCGGCGTGCCGACTGCAGAAAAAACCACATCCGATTCCAGAATTGCCTTGTCGATTTTTGTAGAAAAACGAAGTCTTCCCGCTTTTACGTTCCGGTCCACAACTTCTTTCAGTCCCGGTTCATAAATGGGAATTATCCCTTTTTTCAGCATCTCAATTTTCTGTGTATCAATATCAACACACACAACATTATTTCCAAAATCAGCAAGACCTGTTCCCGAGACCAACCCCACATAACCCGTTCCAACTACACAAATGTGCTTCACATCTTCCTCCGTTTAATTCTTAAACATCTTTAAAATATAAATAGAAACATATTGAATTCAAAGACTCCACACTATTCAACACCACTTCTTTTACGGATAATCCATTCTGTTGTGAGCAGCAGCAAAAGAAAAAGGATCCAGCAGATATTTTTTCGGAAATAAATTCTGTAAACATAACGTTTGTATTTTTCGCTGAAATCAAGAAATTGTTCCGCATTTTCCCATTCACTCAGATGCAGGGCAACACCATTCTGCCGAGATCCCCAGCGTCTCAGGGTTTTCATATCACATCCTGTGTGCAGAAGCTCAGGATCGGGAGAACCAACATAAAAGAACAATGAATCCCGAAATAGATGTTCATTTTCACGGAAAATATCAGCTGTTAGACAGTACGAACCTGCATTCAATCCCGGTAATCGAAGTGGTGTGGTCGTTTTGACAAGACTTATCGGAGAAGAATTCCAAACCGGAGACTGCAACGTGTCCATTACGGCAATCCGGAGGGATAATTCTCCCGGATTAACCGACCGGTTACGGTTTAGATAGATCGTTTCAGAAATTCCGGCCAATACCTCCTTATCAGGCATTTCAATCCATGCCCAATCCGGTTGGGGAGAAACAAGCCATTCTATCATAC
>DKER01000163.1 GCA_002452555.1 Fidelibacterota bacterium UBA6817
TTTGCCAGTTCTGAAAGGAGCTTATCACCGTAATCCGCCCGGTCCGAACCGTTCAGTTCATATTTGTCAATATAGGCGCCGATCATCCAGTTTCGAAGGGTCAGGCTGACATTGACCGCCCGTCCGGCCTGAGCGGCCATGTTCTCGTTTACCTGATGAATGGCAGTGACCAGGGTGCTGAAGTTGAAGCCTTTCTGGTTATTCGCCATAGCCCAAGACCTCCAAAATCTTATCCTTCATGGTCTTTCCGTTCCTTCGTTCAAGATACTCAAATACTGGTGGTAAGCAAAAACGCGGTTGCGCTGTTGTCCGGTTATTTCCCGGACAATATCTGTGCTTTCAAGTAAGCTCATTCCTTTGGCAGCCGCTGGAAAAGAAAGGCCGGTTTGTTCACAAACATGATTCAGCGATACTAAAGGACGTTCACAAAGGACACGATAAACCCTCAGGGTTGTAGACGCGGAACGCCCCAGTTTTTGGACCTTCTGTTCATCCTGCTGGGAAAGAAACAAAAGCCTTTTTGCTGTTTCCACAGCATTTGAAGCAATTTGCTCAACACCTTCCAGGAAAAAATCAATCCACGATTCCCAGTCACCTTCTGTCCGGACTAAATCCAATAGACGGTAATATTCTGCCCGGTGCTGCTTGAAAAAGAGGCTGAGATACAGGAGCGGTTGGGATAATATCTTGTCGTGATGGAGAATAAATGCAATGAGAAGCCGTCCAATACGCCCGTTTCCATCCAGGAACGGATGAATCGTTTCAAACTGGACATGCGCTAAAGCTGCTTTTATAAGGGCGGGATAAGGATTATTCTGACCATGAATAAACGTCTCAAGATCTGCCATACATTCTTCGACATTTCCGGGCGGGGCGGGGACAAAATGTGCATTTCCGGGACGCGTACCCCCTATCCAGTTTTGAGACTGCCGGAATTCCCCCGGTGACCTGTTGCTTCCTCTGCCATGAGATAAGAGGATTTCATGCATTTCCCGAATCAGGCGGTTTGAGAGTGGAAATCCTTCCTGCAAACGCTTTAATCCGTGATTTAATGCAGCGACATAATTAGAGACTTCCTGAACATCATCAATGGGAACACCGGGCGCCTGTTCAATTTCAAAAAGCAACAGTTGGGCTAAGGATGATTGTGTCCCTTCAATTTGTGAAGATAAAACGGCTTCACGACGGATATAGGCATACAGAAATATATTCGGATCGGGTAAAAGCAGGGTCACACTATCCAGACGGCCTAATGCCAGCGTAGCCCTTTCCAATAATTGTTGGCGCCGATTACTGAGACTTAAGGCAGGTGAGGGCGGCAGCGGATTGGGAATAAAAGCGCGTATCGTTTCCCCCACAAGAGTTGTGGTTTCATAACGTCCCGTGGATCCGCGTTTCATGTTTGATGCACTCCTTATTTAATCTTTGTTAAATAAGCTTTACCCTTATTAAACAATATAGCCTTTTCGTTTAATAATAACATCATTTACCGTATCCCAGCAATTCTAAATTCTTCCGGATAGTGCTTTCCAGTCTTTCAGATTCCTCAAACTGTTCATACAACTTTTCGGATAATTCTGTCATCTTATCCTCAAAGGGGACACCATCATCTTCTATCTCAGCCGCGCCCACATAGCGGCCGGGTGTGAGGACGTATCCATGTTCTTTGACTTCATCAAGAGGTACACTCTTACAAAATCCGGGCGTATCGTTATACTCTCCGGTACCTTCTTCTCCTCTCCAGGCGTGGTACGTATCCGCAATTTTCTGAATATCCTCTTTGGATAATTCCCGGTGGGTCCGGTCTATCAGTTCACCCATCTTCCGGGCATCGATAAAAAGGATCTCTCCACTCCGGTTCCGGAATCGCCCGTTGGTTTTATTCCGGGATAAGAACCACAGGCATACGGGAATCTGGGTTGTGTAGAATAGCTGTCCGGGCAGAGCGATCATGCAGTCCACCAAATCCGCTTCAATCATATTTTTCCGGATTTCTCCTTCACCGGATGTATTGGTGGACATGGATCCATTGGCCATGACAAAGCCGGCAATGCCAGTGGGTGACAGGTGATGAATAAAATGCTGTATCCAGGCGTAATTGGCATTGTTCACCGGGGGAATACCATACTTCCACCGGGCATCATCCCGGAGTCTTTCTCCGCCCCAGTCACTCATATTGAAGGGCGGGTTCGCCAGAATAAAATCCGCCCGTAAATCCTTGTGAAGATCATTGTGAAAACTGTCTCCATGCTGACCGCCCAGATTGGCATCCAGCCCGCGGATGGATAAATTCATCATGGCCAGGCGCCAGGTAGTGGCATTGGATTCCTGTCCATAAATGGCAAGATCGCCCAAACGGCCGCCATGTTCCTCCACAAACCGTTCACTCTGGACAAACATGCCTCCTGATCCGCAACAGGGATCAAAAACACGTCCCTTAAAGGGTTCAATCATTTGGACCAGGAGATTGACTACACAGCGGGGTGTATAGAACTCACCACCGCCCTTCCCTTCTGCCGAGGCGAATTTGCCCAGGAAATATTCATAGACCCTGCCGAGAATATCCTTTGAGCGGGATTCATCATCCCCCAGACCGATCTTGCTGATAATATCAATCAGTTCACCCAGGCGGTATTTATCCAGTGACGGGCGCCCGTAATCCTTGGGAAGCACGCCTTTAAGCCGGGGATTTTCCTTCTCAATCGCCATCATGGCATCATCGATCAGTTTGCCGATCACCGGTTGTTTGGCATTTTCCTGCAGCCGAGACCAGCGGGCTTCTTTGGGCACCCAGAAGATATTGGCCGCCGCGTATTCATCCCGGTCTTCCGGATCGGTATATTCTGTATCCTTAGTGGACTCCAGCTGCTTATACTTCGTCTGAAACGCGTCCGATATGTATTTCAGAAAAATCAGTCCCAGCACCACATGTTTATACTCGGACGCATCCATATGTCCGCGCAACTTATCCGCCGCCGCCCATAACTGAGTCTCAAAGCCCAGATTTGCACCGTTATTCTTAAGATCTGCCATGTTTATCCTTTTGGTTCAGGAATGAAAGTATTATTTAATGAAGTTATAATCAATAGAACAAATGGTTGTTAGAGCTAATGCTTTTCTGGTGTAGTGCATTTACTCAAGATAGCACTTCTCATGCAAGTACATCATTTAATAGATCCAGGGCTGATTTCCTATCAAGCCTGTGAGCAGAATACTGACCAGAAAAATCCAGGATACAATCCAGACAGGCCTTTTTACATCGTTTATCATGATCAGCATCAACATACAGGATTTTTTGAGAAGATTCTAACCATTCTCTTCCCAACTGTTTTAATTCAAGACAATGACCCGCACCACCAGGTGATGTATCATAGATAACAATACCTTGCTTATTATTTTCTATAGGTATTAATTCCATCCCCAATTCTCGATTATCTAATTCAAGCAGTTTTGCCCCACTTAGTATTAATGCTCGTCCGAGAGAATATAATGCATCTGGATCAATATAATTATCACCCGGCCATTCAATAAGAATCATATCAGTCAGTTCCTTTGCAGCTAAAACTCTATTTCTAAGGACAGGCGCACTTCGTTCACCTTTTTCCCAGCAAAAACTATTAGGATTTGTTGAGAAGATTGAAGCGTGTTTTTCAAAATTACGTGGTAATTCTATTCTTCCATCTCCTCTATCGGATTCACTTTCGGCATACCCACACCGTGTACAAATGGCAAACCCTAATTCATTTTTTCCACTATTTCGAACTAGTAAAGGTGCCTCTTCTCGATATATAAGTGTAAGATTCGGAACACCAGCATAATTATTGATTACTTCACCTGGATCTTGTTCAACAAAAGCTATAGGACACACAGATTGTTGACCTATTCTTTCAAGTTTTGCTCCTAATGGGATTTTATCCCAGACAGCCGTTGTATATCCAAAACGGGGAAAGACCAATTGTTGATTCTTAATCGGCATTGTATGACACCTGGGGCATGGTTCCATCAATGATTGACTCAAATATGTATGTCCCTCCTGACACTTAAGACTAAAATACTGCAAACCAAGAGATTCATTTAGATTGTTATTTGTCCAGTGTTTACTAAGACCACGTGATGTGGCGATTCTTCCACCGACAAGAACACGCGATCCCGGAACATATTCTTTTAAAGCAAGCAATGAACTACGCTCTAAACGATACCTTTCATCAGATTTAATAGTTACTTGTTTCTTATTTTCATCTGTTTTAGCTTTTCGAATACTTAAACGCTGGAGATTAATTGGGAATCCATACCTTGGTAAAAATCGATGATCAGCTAGCCATTCTATAACTGTAATTTCTGTGAGTGCCTTTATCATATAACGTATTGAGTTAGCTTTGGATCTTTCATCATAAATATTATTAACAGGCCTTTCAGGAATTTCATTCCAGGCGCTTTTTAAGCTATCAATATCATTATTCCATTCTTGAATTGCTTTTTCAAAAGCACCTTTTGCCTTATTAATAAAATCATACCAATCATTTTTTAAACTGTTTAGTTCTAATCCTGTAGCATTTGATAGTTGAGCTATCTCGCTAAATATTCCTCTGTCATCTTTCAGTAAATCACTTAAGAATTGAACAAATTGAGAGGCTGTATTTATTCCGTCTAATCTCCAAATAGGTTTAGTAGATAAATCCTTTTTCCAATAATCAGGAATATGGTTTATACCGCAAAAGGGTCCCATCCTGCCAAAGGCACCCATGGTACTTGTTCGATCAGGTTGAATATTCCTAAGAAATCGGGATAATAATACAGCATGAAGGTGTCGTTTAATAATTCGCTCACGATCTGTAAATACCGTCGGTTTCTTTAATTCACGCTTTAAAAATTCACCAAATCTTTGAAACACTTCTCGCTCATATTCAGATCTTCGGGAATAAGTAATGACAATTGCCGACCCATCAGAACGCCTTCCAGCACGGCCTGCTCGTTGCCGATGATTAGCTGGACCAGGTGGTACATTTCCGAGCAAAACCCCATTCAAGCCTCCGATATCAATACCAAGTTCCATTGTAGTGGTAGAAGACAATACATTACGCACCCCATTCTTAAAAAGATCCTGTAGACGTCTGTTTTCCTGAGGTGAAAGCTGAGCAGAATGTTCTTCTGCCCATAATCCTATTGAAAAAATGTCAGATTCTTTGTACTCACGCCTATAACGTCCCCAACGGAAATCTTTATCAAGATCTTCGTGACTTATCTTTTTTAAAGTTCCATTTGACCCTTTAAATGGAACCCATCCATAAACTGAATGGGTCCAAATAGTACCCGTTGTTTCACATCTATATAAATTTATTGTCTTGCGGACTGAGAGTTTATCCAATAGTATCTGAATGGCTTGATCATCTTCCTCATGACTGATTTGATGATGTTCATTTATTCTTATCCAATTAAGTGTACCGTCTAAAGCACCTTGAAAAAGCTGATCAAAAGCATGAAAAAGCATCTTTTCACTTAATTCTATCGACTTATCCCCATCATATCCAACAGCCTTAAGGATACTAATCAAGAAATCCCGACGAAGTTGAGCTTCTGTCTTTCCTACAAAGGTGGATGAATTCCACCCGGAACGAGATCGGGTCATCCATTTTGCTTGAAGAGGAGACTCATCTAGCCATTTTCTTTTATCTGTTTCTTTAGACCAATCAATACAACCATCAGATCGCATTGTGTCTAGCAACAACGATATTATCTCCGGCCAAACCTTACTCATTTTAGCACGTATAGATTGGGGTAATTTTTCTTCAAGTAAAGAGGGTAAAGAAAGTATATCAACTCCCGGATACACGACTTCTAAAAGACCTACCGATTCAACTGATGGGCGTTTTTTGATAGGTTTATTTATTTCAGTAGCTATCAAGCCTTCTATATGATTTCTTACTGCTTGAGTATTTTCATTAAAAGCGTTTTGACTAAACTTAGGTTTTTGATGCTCACCTTTATCACGATCCAATATTTGACGAATTTCTTTACGATCCGCAACAATCGCTGTGAAAGTATCGAAAGCTGTACCCGCAATGGCTTGTTTCAGCTTTGTCTTTTTACCTTTTAATTCCTCTTCCAATGCGTATCTCAGAGTCTTATCCTCTTTAATCAATGCAATACGTTTTTCTAACCTGGCAATCTCTTCCTTATAATATTGAGATGAATTCTGAGTTTCTAATGTATTAACACAACGTGCTATTGCTGCTCGTATAACTTGAATTTCATGCTGTTGTGTTAACAAAGGACCTAACCTTGCTGCAGAAGCACGGGAATCACTAAATGACAGGAGTCTACGGCCTTCTGCGGGCTTCCAAAAACGAGAAGAACCAGGAAAAACTGGTAGATCATATAGGATAGTTTCGGCTGTCACGGATAAAGCGAAAGAACCGCCACCGGATAAACTTTGAATTGGATGTCGCCACTCAGGCTCTTGCTCTTCATTCTCTTGTAAAGACCATTTTGTATCACATATCGGGCAATTTAATGCCGAGGTTTTTTCATCTCTTGGAACCTCCCATAAAGAAATTCCGGAAGTTCCAAATCCCCTTATTTCACCACTAGAAGTATCAACTATGATTTCTTTTTTACCTTTATACGGTTTATTAAGAACATAATAGCTTATGTTTTTATTATTCTCTGCATAATAACTCGGGATTAATATTGATATTTGTTCATTTTCAACTGCTTTTAAAGCCCAAGATCCACAGTTATCACAGCGGTAAACCGGTAATACAATATGACCACAATACCTACAATGATCAGCATAGGGTTGTAAACAACCTATATGAGGTACTTTTCTATCATCTGAACCTGTGCATTCAGGATTTAGACATACGCCAAGTCCTTCAGGTGCTCTTACCAAAAAATGGATTCGGTGTGGTATTAATGGTAAATCTGATGCTCGTAATCTTGCTGAAGCTGATAATCGCAATAGAGTAATAACAGCATTTCTTTCAGTATCTGTGTGATTATTAAAAAGCTTCAATGCCAATTGGTCAAGACTGAAAGCATCATCATTTAAAATATTGGCTACCTTTCTTATTAAAGGAGCACGTTTTAGACACTCATAGAGAAATTGTGCAGGATTTCCGGGGATCTTCATTTTTACTTTCTGAATATGATCCTCAGAAACAAAGCAGGATAAAACTGAACACAACTTTTCTACATCTTCAAAGTTATTCGTCACCAATTCATCATTACGGGAAAAAGTATTGTATTTAATATCAGAATATGGAGCTATATCAAATGATTTTACATTCTTATGGGTGTTAGATTCAACATCACTAAAATCAGGCCTTTCCTGAAGTCCTTTAATGACAACTGTTTGTGATTGGGATACTGAGAATAAAGATGAAGCAAAGGACTGCAAATCCTCATCACTACCTCCTAACGTTGCAGAGGTTGCCATATGAAGAATATCATCTGATAAAACCCCACATCGACTTTTCACTCTTCTTAAGAGCATCATGATTTCTGCAGCTAAAGAACCACTATA
>DKER01000155.1 GCA_002452555.1 Fidelibacterota bacterium UBA6817
GTAGAAGTTAAATATGAAGAGGTGAAGAAATGAAAACTCACATTAAAAATGCAGATGTTCCTTTGGAAAAACTGGATGATAAATTATCTCGCAAAATTATGGGATATGATACAGATCTCATGCTTGTGAGAGTCCTTTTTAAAAAAGGCGGTGTGGGAGCGACTCATGCCCATCCCCATCAGCAGGTAACCTATGTTGAGAAAGGTAAGTTTGAGGTTACAATCAACAATAAAACTGACGTTCTTGTTGAAGGAGATGCATTTGTTGTGCCCTCCAATGCACCTCATGGTGCAGTTTGCCTTGAAGATGGAGTGTTGATTGACACATTTTCACCAATGCGTGAAGATTTTGTAAAAAAATAATCAACAAATGCTCTTCCTGATTCTTAGAGCAGAATAAATGATTCTTATGTAAGTGAGGAAATGATGACACGATTGGAATTGCTTCAAAATATGACAGAGTCTGGCGTCGTAGCGGTTATCCGGCTGTCAGATCCCGGTGTTCTGGATCCTTTGAGCGATGCGCTTGTTGCAGGAGGCGTGAAATGTCTGGAAATCACCATGACTACACCGCGTGCTCTGGAATTAATCAGCGACGCTGTACACCGGAACCATAAAGAGATCCTGATCGGTGTGGGATCTGTCCTGGATTCTGTAACAGCCCGTGAAGCCATCCTCGCCGGTGCTCAGTTTGTTGTCAGTCCTGTCTTGGATGTTGAGGTGATCCATCTTTCCCATCAATACGATAAAGTTGTGATTTCCGGTGCTATGACCCCGACAGAAATATTGAAGGCATGGCGGGAGGGAGCNNAATTTCCCGCCACAGCTTTGGGACCGAAATTCTTTCGGGATATCAAAGGACCCATGCCACAGATCCGCCTTACACCAACCGGTGGTGTGAATCTTGACAATACGGCTGAATTTATTCGGGCCGGAGCTGAATGCATCGGAGTAGGATCAGCTTTACTGGACAAACAAATGATTTTGAACAAAGACTGGAAGGGCATTGAAAAAAATGCCAGAGCATTTTGTGAACAGGTAAAGATTGGGCGCGAACAATGTTGCAAAGAAAAATAAAATCATCGATAGTTACATTCGGAGAAATAATGCTTCGGCTCATGCCGTTTCATTATGAGAGATTCACCCAGTCCAATCACTTTCAGGCAACATACGGCGGCGGTGAAGCGAATGTAGCGGTTTCTTTGGCTCAATTTGGTAACGATGCATGGTTTGTGACGGCTCTGCCTGATAATTCTTTGGGATTGGCTGCCAGAAATCAAGTGAGAGCCTTTGGTGTTCATACGGAATTTATTCAATTTACCGGTCATCGTCTGGGGATCTATTTTTTGGAACAAGGCGCTTCGCTTCGATCATCAAAGGTGATTTATGACAGATCTGACAGTGCAATCGCCATGGTGGATCCCGGATTATTCGATTGGGAGTCCATTTTCAAAGATAAACAATGGTTTCATATCACCGGGATCACTCCTGCTGTCTCAGAAAGTTGTGCCCGGATTTCTTTGGATGCTGTTCAAATAGCAAAAAAAATGGGTTTAACGGTCAGTTGCGATTTGAATTACCGGAATAAACTATGGTCAAAAGAAAAAGCCCGCTCTGTTATGACGGAAATTGTTAAACATACAGATCTGATCATAGCCAATGAAGAAGACTGCTCCGATATTTTTGGTATTGAAGCAGAAAAAATCGATGTCAATAACGGATGTTTAGACGAAGAGCACTATAAATCCGTAGCCTCACAAATGATGGAGATATCCGGATCGAAGTTGGTTGCAATAACACTTCGTGAAAGTTTGAGTGCCTCTGATAACAACTGGTCTGCTATGCTTTATGACGGATCCAAATTTTATACCTCCCGCAAATATGCCATTCATCTGGTAGACAGAGTCGGAGGTGGCGATTCCTTCGGTGCAGGTCTGATCCACTGTTTGGTTAATGGTAAAAATCTGAAGGAATCCCTTGAATTTGCCGTTGCTGCTTCAGCTCTGAAACAAACAATATCCGGCGACATGAACCAGGTTTCAGAAAATGAGGTGATGGAAATTGTTAACGGTAATCTGTCCGGTCGCGTTCAACGTTGATTTTCTTCTTGCCTCTCTCCTTCGGGTTCCATGTTCGGTCGCCAGAATATGGAACCCTTTTACTTTTTTAAGGAAAAAATGATGATGAAACTCCGATATTTCATGGCACTGGCAGTTTTTGTTCCGGTTTTTATCTTCGGTGATGATTTTTGCAGAACATCATTCGAACAGCCGGAATTTATTCCCGGTTCAGTCAGCGGACAGAATGCATGGTCAGTTCTTGCCGGGGGAGCAACCGTTTCTTTGGGCGGTAATTCAGCGTATACCGGTGAACAATCCCTTCTTTTTTCAGTATCGGGTAGTAGTTTGAAAGTAAATTATACACCCTTTACGTCTCAATCTCAAGGACCCGGAGGTGTAATCTATATTGATATGTTTATCCGTATTGACCGGCTTGAGGAAAAATATTTTGCTGTTTCCGGTTATGATCTTTACGGCGGCAGCGAAAAAAGAACCTTTGTCTTTGAGTTCAATACACCATCCGGGTTGTCCGGAATATTTAATATTTATGACGGTTCTTCCAAAAAGAATACAGGGAACTGGACAACAAATGAATGGAACAGAATTTCTGCCAGAATTGATTTCAATAATGAAAGTTATCAGGTAATTTTTAATGGGGGGGAATATGTCACTGCTTCATTCAGAGAAAGTTATTCACCCCCTGTCAGTCCTGTTCGCCCTGATGGCGAAAAACAATTTCATCAGATTCGCTTTAACTTAGGCTATGATGCGGCAACAGGTTCAGCAGATGCGTTTGTTGACGATCTATATATCGGCAGCGATCCCATTCCGGATATTGTTTTTGAACAGCCTGACTATTTTTGGACTGTTAATGTGGAAGAACCGGTTGTGGGTTCAATTTACCTTAATCCGGCGATGGAAAACTATCCCGACAGCACTTGGGTTACTGCAACCCTTTATCTTCCGAAAGGATATTTAAATCAGGGTTGGACAGGTGATCTGAGCGGAACTGATACAACGATGACCTTTCTTGTTACAGGAAATATGACCATCGGTGCTGAAATCGGCATTGACACCTATAATCCTCCCGACACATACACAATCATGCTGATTCAGCCTGAAACTGGCTACATAAATCTCGAACCTGCACAGGATCTTTATTATGCATACTCCCGGGTAACTGCACGGATAAACATCCCTGCAGGGTACATTTTTGCCGGGTGGACAGGCGATTTAACCGGTAATGATGAAGAAATCACATGGCAGATTCTTCAAAATATGACGATCGGAGCTTTGGTTGTAAACGATACGATACCCGGCACGATCTATACTGTATCTTCTGCTTCAGAATTTAAAACCCTGTGTCAGTCAACCGGTTTACATCCGGGAGATGTCATTGAATTATCTGACGGGAATTACAACACGGGAGGAATTACGATAAAAGCCCGTGGAACTGAAAACAAACCCATCATTATCCGTGCACAAAACCGTGGCCAGACTGTTTTGAACGGGAATAGTTATTTCAGTCTGCGAGAATCAGAATTTGTTACCATTGAAGGTTTTGAGTTTACAAGCGATGTTTATACAGTGATAAAGCTGGAAGCCTGCAACAATGTCAGGATAACGCGAAATACGTTTCACCTGACCGAGTCTGAAGATTTTGGCGGGAAATGGATCCTTATTGGCGGAATTTGGAATGATGCATCTAAAACCAGCCATCACAATCGCATTGACTATAATTTGTTTGAGAATAAGCATAAGCCGGGAAATTTTATAACGATTGATGGTGGTGATGTTGTGTCACAATATGATGTGATTGCATACAACCATTTCAGAAATATCGGACCGCGGCGCGAAAATGAGATGGAAACTATTCGTGTCGGTGTCAGCGGGATGTCGCTGACGGACGGATTTACGCTGATCGAACGTAATTTATTTGAATCTTGTGACGGTGACCCGGAAATCATATCCATAAAATCCTGCAAGGATACTGTAAGGTACAATACGTTTATTGAATCACAGGGAACGGTTTGCCTCCGTCAGGGAAACGGCAGTGTCGTAGATGGGAATTTCTTTTTTGGACACGGGAAAACCGGTACCGGCGGTGTGCGTGTCTATGGCCGGGATCATACAATTGTGAATAACTATTTTGAAAACCTTACCGGCTATACATGGGATGCTGCGGTTACGCTGACCAATGGAGATGTGTCTTCCGGGGCAGAAAATGCCCATTGGCAAATTCAGAATGCAAAAATCCTCATGAATACTTTTGTAAATAATAAATCAACAATCGAAATCGGTTATCCCCGGGCAGACAATACATGGAAAAAAGTCCCCGTTAATCTCCTTTTTTACGGAAATCTGATTTTCAACGGCGATAACCCGGCAATAACATATCTCAGTACACCTCAGAACATTGTCTGGCAAAAAAATATTGCATACGATCCTGATGAAACCTATTTGGGAATAGATGCCGAAGATAATGA
>DKER01000199.1 GCA_002452555.1 Fidelibacterota bacterium UBA6817
TGTGTTATAAACTTTTTGTCCGGAAGAATTGGGACAATACCATTGAGCAGACGTAAAATCATCATTCATAATCTGAAACTCAGGAAAACTGATGGCATAATTTTTTGTATCATCGGCTAATTCCAGATCTGATCCCGCCAGTTTCAGGGATTTGATCATGCCATGTTTTTTCCCGATCTTAATTGTATAAAACGGGTTTTGGACAGTATACCATGAGAGATCTTCCCTAATTGTAATAAAACCGTCTTGCGGTAACAAAATTTGTGAAAACAGAGTAATCAGGATTACTATTTTTAAAATGTTATTCATCATATTGCTCGTAACATTCAATCAAAGATCGGACATTTTTATGCCAGTCATAGCGATCAATCATTAACTTCAATCCTTTCTGCCCCATGGATAATCTCAAATCCGGATCAGCAATCAGCTTTTTAAGAGCTGTCTTTAACTGTGAAACATTTCCCGGTTCTACAAGAAAACCAGTAACACCGTCTGAAACCACTTCAGGGATACCCCCGATTCGGCTTCCGACAACCGGCAATGCACAGGCACTTGCTTCTGCCGCGGCAACGCCAAATGTCTCGGACTGCGTTAATGACGGGATGACATAGATATCCATCTGATTTAAAAACTCTTTGAGGTTTTCATGGGGTTGAGGAGGAATGATTTTTACAATCTGATCCAGCCCATATTCTGAAATTTTGCTGCGAATAAGATCTTCCTGGGATCCTTTTCCAATCAACATCATGCGGATATGTGCCATCCCTTCGTCAACAAGCATTTTGAACGCTTCGATCAAAACAAGGATTCCATACCACGGTTCAAAAGCTTTCGTACTTCCAATGACAACTTCATTGCTGTTTTTTGAACTTAAAACAGGATGAAATTTTTCCTTTTCAATTCCAAAGGGGATATGAACAAGTTTTGAATGATCCGTAACATATTTTTCTGTTTCTTTAAGCAGGAAACGGGACGTGGCAAATATTTTTTTCGCTTTTTTCAACGCATAAACAACCATGGGACGTATTAAAAAATGTTGGGCACTATGGGTAATCTCCCTTCCCCAGACAGATATATAGAAATTCGGATGATTTAAACGGGCACCGAGAAAACCGTAACTGGTTGCCCAGTATGCATGGAGAATATCCGGTTTGAACTCCTGAATAATTTTTTTGGCCTGCCGTCTGCCTGACAAATAATGTAAACGGGACCAGAGCGGTGCCGTGGGAGAAATGCCGATAATTTTTTTTGTTTTTAAATGGTGAGTCTTAATCCCGGGAATGTCAGAATCCACATATGTAATAACCTGAACATCATACCCTTCATTTTTCAGTGCGGTTGTCCAGCGAACTGTATGAATACTGCCGCTGTCGGCAAGGATACAAATTTTCATAATTGCCTGTTTAGTTTAATTTTTCAGAAGGAATCAGGACTTGAAAGAATGTCAAGAATCCGGCTGCATCTATCTGTCCAAAACTGATTTTTAATTCCGGAAATGTTTTCATTCATTCCTTTCCAAAAGTCAGCATCATCCCATAAGTTTTTAATATCCGGAAATTTGTAATCGTGAATAATTATACCGGTTTTATATGACAATAAAAAGCTTTCTGCTTCCGGTATGGGTGTTGAAACAACCGGCAATCCCATAGACAAATAATCCATCATCTTAACAGGAAATGCCAGTGTGTTATAGGCGTTCGGTTCCAATAACATCACAGAGAATCTGAAACGGTAATCATTTTTATAAAGAACCGATAAATCGCCATGAAGAATACCAATATTGCTTCGTTCAATTAATTGTGCCGGTTTATGGCGGATCAACATCATAATTTTTGCTTCATTATCCAGTTCATATAACAGATCCGATAATCTCAGAATATTGTCCAATCCATACCGTTTCGATATTCCGCCTACATAGAGAACATTTTTACTTTTCTCGTCAAATAATTGGGGCGTGTTCTCTGTCATAGCCGGAGGTAAAACAGATATCCGGGGTAATTTCCTGTCAAGTCTGTAGTGGTTTTGAAGAAAAGTCCCAAATCTTTCTGACGGTACGAACCAAATCGGAACATTATGTATTAAAAACTGCATAGAATAATGCCAGCTTTTATAAAGGATATGCTGGTACCATTTCAGAGAACAGACAAATTCAGGAAAAAGCGGATGGGCATCCCGTATAAAGATCCCGATTTTCTTTTGTCGTATCTTGAAATAATAGAGCAGCAGAAAATCCAATGGATAAAGAGTCGTGGATGAATTTTCAATGTAAACGCTTTCAAACGGCTTCTTCTGTAAGATCAGGAATTTTAAAATCCGAAAAAACCGTTTCAGGGGCTTACCGGATATACAAACGGTCATCATCGTATCAGAAAAAGCATTTTTCAATGCTAAAGCTCTGCGGACCGGTGCTGATGCGGCGGGACCGGAAACATCAAAAAAAATCAAATAGAGTATGTCGATTTTATTCACAGCTATTCTTTACCGGTATTAAATCTGATGCAATAATTAATCCCATAACGAGCCAAAGGTCGCTGTTCATGGTTATATCCCCGGAAACCATGGCGTTCAGAAAAAAGTGCAGAAATAATAAAAAAAGTACCAGCGAAAGATCATAATATTTCGTATTGAGACTAATCAACCGTTTTATTGTCAGGATCAGCAAAACAATTAATAAAGCAAAAGCAAAAATTCCGTTTTCGGTTAACACTTCCAACAACAAATTATGAGGATAAGCATAGGTAACATTCAGCCAGGGGAACAGAGCAATTCCAATCGGTCTGAATCCGCCGGTTCCGATGCCCAGAAAAAGATTTTGAGGAATGAGTTCGATGCATTTTGCCCATGCCCAGATTCTGTGCAATGTGCTGATATCCGTTTGTAAATCCGCAGGATTGAGAAGAATACGGCTGGAAAAACCCACCAGTCTTCGGATAAATAAAAGCAGTCCGGCTGAGAAAACAAATAACAATGCAGAAAAAATTGTTAACAATTCCACGCTGCTCCGTTTCTTGTGAAAAAGAAATAGAATAAACAGTGCCAAGAGTGCTGTCATCATGGGGCCGCGGGTTCCAACAATAAGAATACCCCAAAACATGCCGGGAGTTGACAGCAATAAATATAAAACACCGTTACTTCTTACCTTAAACCCAAAAGCCAAAGCAAAACTCAGAATGATCCCTGTGCTGAGAATTCGTCCCATCCAAACTTCATTGATACTGGAAATGATGGATATCCGCATGGCAAGGTCTACAGGATAAAAAAGGGTATATATTATCTGTGCCCACCCAAGAAAACTAACGGCCAATGCTGTATAAAAGAATAAATCTACAATCTTTTTTCTATCAAAACGGATAATCTGGGGAATTGTGAATAACAGTCCGTTAAACAAAATAAAACGAAGTGCTTTTATCGAACCATACGGCTTATCCGGGGAATAAAGAACACCTGATACAATTATGATGATCAGCGCCGCATTCAAAATCCACGGCAGGTTTTTAATCTGTGAAAAATCAAGTGAATCGGTTAGAGAATACCGTATCAGTGAAATAAAAAGCAAAACGAGCAAAGCAGCTAATATTCCCCCTTCAGCTCCGGCAAGATTAAAAATCACATGTAATATAAAATAACCGGAAAAATTCAGCACAATACCGACAACCGGATACAGCCATGTAAGGATAAACAGAGGTATAACAAGTGCTACGGCCAGAATTCCTGCATCGCTGAAAGCTGCAAGAGCCGCAACAAGAATTGAGCACACTATTATCCCTGTTATCAGCGGATAATATTCGTATTTAGCCTGTATTTTATTATTTCCCAAAGAGTTCATGATATACTTTCATTTTATAACAGGCAATAAAGTAAAGAATACTCCCTCCGGCAACAGCTAAGAAAAGCTGAATGACGGGCTGCTGAATCCAATGTCTGATCAGAACAATAAATCCTGTCATAAACAAAGATGAAAAAATAATTTTAATATATAGCAGAACAGGGAACGTATAATTCATCCATTTTCGTCCGAAATACAAAAGGAGAAACGACAGAAAAAGCAGGGAAAGACAGGATGATAGGGCAGCTCCGTTTAGTCCGAACGTTTTTAACAATGGTAAAATCAGGATAAGATTCAATCCTGCGGAAGCCATGAACATTCCCATAATAATATGAGTTTTTTTCTCCAGTTCAAACGGTTTGCTCAGGTATTGATTAAGTCCCACCAAAAGGATTGTCAGTGTAAAGAGGATTAAAAGACCGCGATCGGGGATAAAGTCCCTTGACGTTAAAAACCGAATTATCAGATCCCCCACTGCTACAATGCCAAAACCGGCAGGCAGGGCAATAAATCCAAAGATTTTAAGTCCGCGTGTCATGTATCGCTCTCCGTCTGCCCTGGATTTATCCCACAGGCGCACAAGAGCAGGATAAAAAGCAAGCATCATACCCAGATAAAGAATGCCGATGCTTTGATCAACAAGGTTAAAGGATGCCGAATAGATACCGACTGCTTCCCGGCCGATATGAACCTCAATAAAAAATCGGCTTAATAAATTCAGAACCCAGTGAGACACCATCAGGGGGATATACGGCAAACCAAAAGAATAAACATCCTTAACCAACGATAGAGAAAAGGATTCCGGCTGAATTCGACGCAGTATATTGATCAGTGCTGAAATAATTAAAAGAATCCCGATAACGGAATATGAAACAAAGATCCATTTAACATTCGGTTCAAAATAGAAAAATAAACCGATGGTTAAACCAAATCGCACTATTGAATACAGACTTTGAAAGATAGTATAAAACCACGGTTTGTCAAAAATTCTGAAAAAATTCATCAGAGGACGAAACAGACTTAAAGCAACAAGCGCAGGAACGGCATAACGGCTCAGATGAAATAATTCCGGATCATAATGGCGAACCAGAACAAGAATAATGAGAATTGAAAGCAGAATTTCAATGAGAACAGATACACTGATCAGACTAAGAATGGTGCTTGCATTTTTATTAAAGGACCGGTTTTTCGTGTCACTTAAAAAACGGATAATCACACTGTCAAACCATCCGGTCCCGATGATGCTGACAATGCTGATCGCACTGATTATAAGTGAAAAAGTGCCATACCCGTAAGGACCGAGCAGCCGTGTATAAACAGGGATCGTAAAAAAACCCACA
>DKER01000120.1 GCA_002452555.1 Fidelibacterota bacterium UBA6817
CTGCCAGAGGCGAGCTTGAGATAACGGCAGTGAATAATGAATATCTCAACAGAGGTGATATTCGTATCGAGCTTCTCGGTCGCGGTTTTGCGTGGCTTGATACCGGAACCCATGAAAGTCTTCTGGAAGCATCAGAATTTATTCATATCATAGAAAAACGTCAGGGTATCAAAGTTTCCTGCATAGAAGAGATTGCTTTTGGAAACGGTTGGATAGGCAGAAATGAACTTGTAAAACTTGCCGAACCAATGTTGAAAAATGACTATGGTAAATACCTTATGAAACTTATAAATTTCAATACGGTGGGTTGATATGCCCTTTGAATTCAGGAAATTATCAATTGAGGGACCTGTTCTCATTGAACCGAGAGTATTCCCTGATGATCGCGGTTTCTTTATGGAAACGTATAAAAAATCTGATTTTATAAGAAACGGCATAGATGCCGATTTTATTCAGGATAATCACTCAAAATCTGTAAAAGGTGTTCTTCGTGGACTCCACTATCAGCTACATCCGCACGCACAAGGAAAACTCGTAAGGTGTGTTCAGGGTGCAATTCTGGATGTTGCCGTTGATATCAGAAAGAGTTCGCCGACATTCGGCAAATGGGTGGCTGAAAAACTTACTTCTGATAACAGGAAAATATTATATATACCGGTTGGTTTTGCCCACGGGTTTGTGGTGCTGAGTGAAACGGCTGAGATCGTGTATAAGGTGCATGGCGGTGAATATGCTCCGCAGAGTGACAGAGGGATAAAATGGGACGACCCTCAGCTTGCTATAGACTGGGGTGTGAAAGATGTCATCATATCTGATAAGGATCTGAAACAGCCTTTGTTTAAAGATGCTGAGGTTTTTGAATGATCTGGCTCATCGGAAATAAGGGTATGTTGGGTACTGAGATTGCATTAGCACTTGAAAATGCAGGTTTATCATATATCGGTTCCGGTTCAGAAGTTGATATTACGGATAAAAACGCCGTGCAAAGCTTCATATCAGGAAAAGAATTCACCCATATCATAAATTGCAGCGCATACACAGCAGTTGATAAAGCAGAGTCTGAAGAGGAAAAGGCAATGCTGCTGAATTGTGTTGGTGTTGGCAACATTGCTGATGCCGCCGGACAGCTTGATGCGGTTGTGATCCATTTTTCCACTGATTATGTGTTCGATGGTACATCCGCGGAACCATACTGCGAAACAGACCCGACGAATCCTGTATCCGCTTACGGCAGAACGAAACTTGCCGGAGAGAAGGCATTGTCCGAAACCACAGATAAATACTTTATTTTCAGAATAAGCTGGCTTTACGGTGCTTACGGAAACAATTTTGTTTCTACCATGATACGTCTTATGAACGAAAGAGATTCACTTGGTATCGTGGACGATCAGAAAGGATCCCCTACTTATACAAAGACACTTGCGCAAAATATTGTCAACTTAGTGCTTTCAGACACAGATAAATACGGTGTCTATCACTTTAGTGACGAAGGTGTTATTTCGTGGTATGATTTCGCAGCGGAAATTTACAGGCTTGGCAAACAGAACGGGATAATCAAAAAAAATACTGTACTCAATCCTATCACTACAGATCAGTATCCCACTGCTGCGAAAAGACCGGCGATGTCTGCTTTCAATAAAAGTAAGGTTAAAAATCTGCTTAATTTTAAGCTCAATAAATGGAAAGACAATCTGTCTGATTATTTTAGACAGAAAGGTGAAGAATGAGAGTGTTTAAGAATATAGCCGTGACCGGCGGAGCGGGATTCATCGGGTCAAATTTTATCCGTCATATTTTTCAGGATAAACAATTCAGCGGAAGAGTTATAAATATTGATAAACTGACATATGCAGGCAACGCAGAGAGCCTTGCAGATGTTCAAAATTCTTTTTCTGACAGATATTTCTTTGAAAGGGTCGATATATGCGACTTTAAGGCAGTTAAAAGCTGTTTTGAGAAATATGACATTGATTGTGTGATACATTTTGCGGCGGAATCTCACGTTGACAGGTCTATACACGGACCTGCCGAGTTTATTCAGACGAACATAGTGGGAACTTTCGATCTGCTTGAAGTGTGCAGACAGGTCTGGGGCGGAAGAAATGATACCCTTTTCCATCACGTCAGCACGGATGAAGTATTCGGTTCGCTGGGTGACAGCGGATATTTTTATGAAACGACCCCCTATGACCCCAGAAGTCCCTATTCGGCTTCAAAAGCGTCATCAGATCACATTGTTAATGCATACCATCATACATACGGTTTGAATGTCACCATGTCAAATTGCACAAACAATTACGGACCTTATCAGTTTCCGGAAAAACTGATACCAGTTATGCTTCTTAATATGCTTGGAGAGAAACCACTCCCTGTCTACGGAGACGGAATGAATATTCGTGACTGGTTGTATGTTATTGACCATTGCAGCGGCATATGGTCTGTTGTTCAGAACGGTAAAATCGGCGAAACATATAATATCGGCGGCGAGAATGAATGGACGAATATAGACCTCGTTAACTGCATGTGCGAACTTGTTGCACTGAAAACAGGGAAAGATAAAGAATACTATAAAAAGCTGATAACGTATGTTAAGGACAGACCGGGACACGACAGGCGTTACGCTATTAAATGCGATAAAATCAAATCGGAATTGGGCTGGAACCAGTCTGTAACATTCGATTCAGGTTTAAGCCTCACTATCGACTGGTACCTTAACAATCAGTCGTGGATAGAAAGTATCAAAAGCGGAGAATATCTTCTCTGGGTTGATAAAAATTATACCGGAAGGGATTAGTGAAGAAACTATTAGTCTGTCTTTTTCTTATATACTCATTTTTTGCCGTTTTTGCCGAAAACCCGGAAGGATATTTCAATTCGTCTTCTGAAAACGGTATAACAGGAATATTTGAAACGCCGACTGCGCGCATAATGGATGAAAACACTTTCAGAATCTTTTTTGATCAGTCGAAGCCTTACCGCAACTACGGTGTTGGTGTGTCCTTGTATGACAGATTGGAACTGAGCGGAAGGTTCACAGAAATTATCGGTGCCGACATGTCGGAAACAGATGAAGATTATTGGGGTGGATACGGAAACTTTAAAGATAAATTCGTTGCAGGAAAACTGAGGATAAGAAAAGAGAGCAAATATCTGCCGGAAATATCTGTAGGACTTAACGATCCTCACGGAACAAAACATTTCAGTGGCCAATATTTTGTAATGTCGAAACAAATATATCCTTTTGACTTCAGCTTTGGAATGGGACTCGGAAGGTTTGGCGATAAGCCTTTCAGCGAATACAGCAAAAAAGACATGCTGGTTAACTTTGTGAACCTTAAAGAATATTACGATAACGGGAATCCGTTTTTTAGTGTTAATTTCAGACCGTCTGAGAAATATGCAATAGTGTATGAATATAATCCGATTGATTATGAAAAACATCCGGAAGATCCGGCATTGCAGTACGGACTCGTTCACTCAGACTCAAAACACAGCATCGGTATCAGATACTACGCTGCGAGTCACCTCTATCTTACGGCTTCTTACCAGCGGGGTAATCAGTTTGGTTTCGGCGTGACTATGCCTTTCAGGATAGGTAATCCCATTGTTCCTTTATACAACTCCAAAGCATATTTCGGCTCTGGCATAAAAGAGAGCGGTGATGATTATGTTAAGATTCGTGCGGCATTGCACGGGAACGGGTTTGATCACCACAGCATGACAATTGAGGGTGATACTGCATATATTGATTTCCAGAACAGCACATATTTCTTTGAAGAGGATGCTGTAAAGACTTTTGTGGATTCTCTGTACGACGTTAAGCCTTCTGTTAAAAATTATATCGTTACAGTATCTTCAAACGGTGTTCAGCTTTACCATTTTAAAATGGACAATGAACTGATAGAACTTTACGGAAGCGGTAAGATAAGCTTCGACGAAAAGTACAGCTATATGTATGTAGGGACTGATTACAAAAATATACCAATGCTTAAAGGATTGCCAAAATATGATAATATAAGAAGTACATACGGTATTCTGCCTAATTTTAACTTCTATATCAACGATCCTTCGGGCTTCTTTAAAGGTGCTATGGGTGTCAGAGGCTGGGCAGGATACGATATTGCTGACAATGTATCTGTGATCGGCGG
>DKER01000185.1 GCA_002452555.1 Fidelibacterota bacterium UBA6817
GTATGAAAACCATTTCTTTCCAAATTGAATCCGCCCTGCTTTTTGATCGTGAAAAGGATGGCGAAGAAGCTGAAGAACTGGGAATTCAGCCCATAGATATGGTTGTATGCAATCTGTACCCGTTTGAAAAAGTCAAAAAAGAAGGGGGAGATTTACCCCGTTTGATTGAACATATTGATATCGGCGGACCGACCATGATCCGGGCGGCTGCTAAAAACTATCGTTGGGTGACCGTTGTGGTTGATCCGTCAGATTATCCTTCAATCATTGAAACCATGAAAGCGAATGACGGCAGTACCGACCTTGATTTCCGGTTCAGCTTAATGCGCAAGGCCTTTAATCATACTGCCGATTATGACAGTCTGATTGCCGTCACCATGGACGAACAAGCCGGAAATCCTACCCTGCGCTTTGCTTTTGATAAGCCGAATATTCTCAGATATGGCGAGAATGCACACCAGAAAGGAATGCTGTACCGTCTGCGCAATGCTGATGATTCCTTGTGCGATATGGATGTCCTCCACGGCAAGTCCATTTCATATAATAATATGTTCGATCTCTATGGTGCCCTTGAGGCCGTCAGAGATTTGAAAGAGTCTGCCGTATCCATTATCAAACATGCCAATCCGTGCGGCTTATGCCAGGGAAAAGACCAGCGGAAGGTCTTTGAAAAAGCGTGGGCCGGCGATCCTGTCTCCGCCTTCGGCTCCGTGATTGCTTTTAACCGGGAATTACGCCTGGAAACCGCCCGTTATCTTGATCTGGATGCTGACGATAAATCCCAACGAAAATTTGTGGAAATTATTGCTGCTCCGTCGTTTGAACCGGCAGCTCTGGAGTATTTGAAACAAAATAAAAATCTCAGGATAGTTCTGTTTGATCCGGCACGTCTCAAACCGGAATATGATATGAAATTCCTGTATAACGCATTACTTTATCAGGATGCGGACAGGGGTGTTTATGAGAAACTGGAAACTGTGAGCATACAAAAAAACGATGTGGATGAAAACCTGATACATTTTGGATTGACCGCTGTCCGTCAACTGAAATCCAATGCCATCTGTGTTGCCAGGATCTGTTCTGACGGTGATTTTCAGCTCCTGGGCATGGGCTGCGGCCAGCCGAACCGCGTGAACTCAACCCAATTGACGCTGGAGAGGTGCCGGCAGAATTTGATGACTGAATACAAGGGGGATCCGGATGGTTTGGAGACGTATATCCGGGATGAGATGGGCAAAGCCGTCCTCTTCTCTGATGCTTTCTTTCCCTTTCCGGACAATGTTGAACTGAGCTATGAAGCAGGAATTAAAACAATTGTTCAACCCGGGGGATCTATTCGGGATAAAGCGGTGATCGAAAAAAGCAATGAATTGGGTATGACGCTTATTTTTACGGGCATGCGTCATTTCAAACATTAATACAGGAGGATTCATGGACTGTTTAACGCATTTTTTTTCTCCACAGCTTAAAAAACTCCACAGCGGAAAGGTCAGGGAGAGTTTTAAAGCCGATGAAAATCACCGGCTGATTCTGGCTACAGACCGTATTTCCAGTTTTGATTTTGTTCTTGAAACACCCGTCCCGTATAAAGGGGCTGTCCTTAATTCCTTATCTGCCTGGTGGTTTGAAAAAACGCTTGATATCTGTCCGAACCACTTTGTTAAAAGTCTTGATCCTTCAATGAGTCTTGTCAGGGAAGCTGAACCAATACGGCTGGAAATGATTGTGAGAGCTTATCTAACCGGTTCAGCCTGGCGAAAATATGAAAAAGGGGAGAGAACAGTTTCCGGTGTGCCGGTCCCGGATGATCTGACAAAAAATGCGCCATTCCCCGAACCCATTGTGACGCCAACAACCAAAGAAGCGTCTGACCGGCCTATCAGTGCCGGCGATATTGTTAAGGAAGGCTGGATCAGTGAAGCCATATACCGGAAAATGCATGACATATCCCTGAAACTCTTTGAGAGGGGACGTACCGTCCTGGCTGAACGGGGTATAATTCTCGTGGATACAAAATATGAATTCGGATTGATTGACGGCGAAGTGGTCCTGATTGATGAAATCCATACACCCGATTCATCCCGATTCTGGCTTAAAGATGCCTGGGAAAAGAATCCCAAAACCGTGGAACAATTGGATAAGGAATTTGTGCGGAATTATTTGATGGAACATAAAACACCTTCCGGTTATCCCCTGACGCTGCCGGAGGAGATCGTTTCTGAAACAAGCCGGCGCTATCTCGAACTCTATGAACGCATTACAGGCAAAGAACTCGTTCTGCCCCCAAGCCGTCCGCAGACAAGAATAACGGAAAATCTCATAAAAGCCGGTTTTATGAAAGAAGGGTGTGTTGTCATTGTTATGGGTTCTCCATCCGATATTCCCCACGCGGAAAAGATGGCAGAGAGAATTAAAACGTATCACGTTGCGGTTAATATGCGAATTGTGTCAGCCCATAAAAATGGAGAAATGATCCCGGTCCTCATGGAAGACGTGATCTATTCTGCCGATCCCGTATGTGTGATTGCTGTGGCCGGCAGGTCCAACGGTCTGGGTGGTGCTCTGTCTGCCAATTTACCGGTTCCGGTGATAAATTGCCCCCCTTTCAGTGATAAAACAGACCTGATGGTTAATATAAATTCATCTCTGATGATGCCGTCTGATACGCCTGCCCTTACGGTTGTGGATCCGAAAAATGCCGCAGATGCTGCCGTTCTCTGTCTGAATACGCCCAACCTCAAGAAGGCATTCAGATTGAAAATTGCTCATGTAAAGATGGAATTGGATAAAGCAAACAAAGAGCTGCAGGAACGCTGAAATGTTTAAAGCCATCTCACCGCTGGACGGACGATATGCCGAAAAACTTGATCCCCTCAGGGACTTTTTTTCGGAATTTGCTCTTATGAAAATGCGGGTGATTACGGAAATCAGATTCATCAAAGCTATGGATGAACTCCGCTGCTTTGCACCTCTCACGGCTGATGAATTACACCGTCTGGACAAAATTGAAACCGCATTTGATGAATCCGATTATCTTGAAATTAAAGAGATTGAAAAAACAACCAATCATGACGTGAAGTCCTGTGAAATTTATCTTCAGCGACATGCCGGTCTCCGTGAGCCCAACCGGATCCATTTCGGACTGACCTCCGAAGATGTGAATAACCTGTCGTACACCTTTTTATTGAAAGCATACCGGGATTCAGTTCAGTTGCCCCAATTAAAAGAATTGCTCCTGCTTTTGTGTGACTATACAGAGAAATGGGCCGGGACAGTTTTTCCTGCCAGAACTCACGGACAAATGGCTTCACCTACGACGTACGGAAAAGAAACAGCCGTCTTTTTAAACCGGCTTTTCAGACAATACAAGCACCTTGGGGAATTTGTTTTCAGAGGGAAGATAAACGGGGCAACTGGGAATTATTCGGCGTTTATTGCTGCAAGTCCTCAAATTGACTGGCAGGAATTTGCCCGGCAATTTATGGAAAATTATAACCTGGCACTAAATCCGGTTACAACCCAGATCGAAGATCATGATTCATGGGCGGAATATTTTGAAATAACCCGTCTCATTAATCAGATCCTTTTGGATTTGGACAAAGATACATGGCTCTATCTCATGATGGGATATCTCATCCTTGCTTCCGTTAAAGAGGAAGTCGGTTCATCTACCATGCCTCATAAAGTAAACCCGATAAATTTCGAAAACAGCGAAGGAAATCTGAAAATTTCCAATGCGCTTCTGTCAGCTTTAACGGAACATCTGACGAACTCCCGCCTGCAGCGTGATCTGTCCGACAGCACGGTTGCCCGGAATATGGGAACAGCCCTGGGACATTCTTATCTTGCCGTATCGGAAACGCTGAAAGGAATGAAAAAAATCTCCGTGAACAGTGAATTTTGTCTTCAGCAAATATCTGAATATCCCGAACTCCTTGCCGAGCCGATTCAGACCATCCTCAGAAAAGCCGGCCATTCCGATCCTTACGGTTTTATGAAGGATCTGACAAGAGGCCGGAGATTGACCATGAAGGATATCCATAAGGCATTGGAAACCCTGAATATCGATCCGGACCTGAAGCACGATTTAAAATCGCTCAGACCGGAAAACTATGTGGGAATTGCACCGAAACTTGCACGGGTCACGGCAGAAGAAATCAGAGATTATTTCAGGGAGAATGAGCAATGAACATTGTAGTATTGGGCTCGGGCGGCCGTGAACATGCCCTGGCATGGAAACTGGAACAGGACCTGGGTAAGGATACCGTCTGTGTCATACCCGGTAACGGAGGAACCCGGAATAACGTAAATCTGAACCCCATGGATTTTAAGTCCGTTAAGGATTATTGTGAGAAGAACCGGGTTGACTGGCTGATCGTGGGTCCGGAAGATCCTCTGGCTCACGGGATCTATGATTATTTTGAAGGCTCGCCGGTTAACGTATTCGGTCCATCCCAGGCCGCAGCCCAACTGGAAGCATCCAAGATTTTTTCAAAGAATTTTATGAAAAAATATAATGTTGCCACGGCTCAGTGTTTTTTTTCATCAGATCCGGGCAAACCGGAAGATTTTATTAAATCCCTGCAGGGACAGGTTGTTGTAAAATATGACGGTTTGGCAGCAGGAAAGGGCGTAACGGTCTGCTCTTCCCAGGCAGAAGCACTTGCGGCAATATCAGAGATTCGGCAGAAATTTGGAAACAATGCTTCCTATCTTCTGGAAGAACGGTTATTCGGCCGCGAGATGTCGCTGATCGGTATAACAGACGGCCGTTCAATCAAACTTTTATTGCCGTCACAGGATCATAAACAGGCTTTTGAAGGGGATAAAGGGCCAAATACCGGCGGAATGGGTGCTTATTGCCCGGTTCCCTGGTATTCGGAATCAATGGCCAAAGCAGTATCGGACAAGATAATTGAACCAACCATCCGCGGTTTTCAGTCAGAGAATTTTGCGTATTTCGGTGTCGTTTACTTTGGAATTATGATGACGGATTCGGGACCGAAAATACTGGAGTATAATGTCCGTTTCGGCGATCCGGAAACAGAAGTGATCCTCCCGGCCCTGAAATCATCCCTGGCTGAATTGATCGAAGCTGCGTTTAACCGAACCCTTGAATCGGTTGTGCCCCGCTTTCATTCGGATACGTTTATTGATGTGGTTCTGGCGTCAGGCGGTTATCCCGGTCCGTATGAAAAAGGTTTTGAGATTACAGGTTTGGATAAACTTTCACAGGATACTCTCCTTTTTCATGCAGGGACTAAGCGGGATCAGGACCGGTTATTAACGCATGGCGGAAGGGTTTTGAATGTGGTGTCAAAAGGGAAGGATCTCCAGGATGCCATAGACAAAGTCTATCCGGAAACGGATAAAATACGATTTGACGGGAAATATTTGCGTCGGGATATCGGCAGAAGAGAAGGGAAGGTATGACCGTTAAACTGGCTGTTCTCATCAGTGGCCGGGGTTCCAATATGAAGGCAATCCTTGAGGAGAGCCGCAGCGGTATCCTGAAAGGACTGTGTAAAGTAGCCGTTGTTGTTTCAAACAGATGTGATGCACCGGGGCTGGATACAGCCCGGGAAGCAGGGGTGGATGCCCTGTGTGTGCCTTCCAAAGGAAAAAAACGACAGGAATTTGAAATGGAGCTGGCTGAAGTCCTGGAACCTTACAAACCGGATTATATTGTTCTGGCCGGGTTTATGAGAATCCTTACACCCTGGTTCATCAACCTTTACCGGAATCGTATTCTTAACATTCATCCGGCGGATACGGATAAATTCCAGGGAGTGGGCGGTTATGAATGGGCTTTTGAAAATAATCTGCAAGAGACAAAAATTACCGTTCATTACATTGATGACGGCGTAGATACAGGTCCGGTCATAGCCCGTAAAACCGTAGATCTCAGAGGAGCTGACTCATTGGAAGAAGTTCGGCACAGAGGATTGAAAGTAGAACGGCAGTTTTACAGCGAAGTGATCAGAGATGTGATTCTAAATAAGGAGAGTGTTCAATAGATGTGTGGAATTATTGGTTTAACAGGATATGAGGATATTTCTGCTGATCTGATAAATGGTTTAACGGTGATTCAGCACCGGGGCCAGGATGCGGCCGGCATTGTAACATTAAATGGCCGGTTCAGAATGAAGAAAGGACCGGGGCATGTAAGCCGCGTTTTTAGAAATTATGATCCGGAAGCCTTCAGAGGTAAATGCGGTTTGGGACATGTTCGCTATGCAACCATGGGATCAACTCTGGAAGTGGATGCCCAGCCCATTGCCGTCAATTATCCCTATGGCCTGGCCATGGTTCATAATGGCAATGTGATAAATTTTCTCGAAGTGAGAAAACGTCTCTTCAATGATAATATGCGCTTGCTGGATACATCCAATGATGTAGCCCTCATTCTCTATTCCTTTGCAGCCCAGCTTGAAAAAAAAGATCTGAAAAACCTGAAAGTCGATGATTTGTTTGATGTGGTGTCCGAAGTTCAGGATCTTGTAAAAGGAGCTTATTCAGCCCTGACAATCATTGCCAATAAGGGATTTCTCGCCTTTACGGATCCTTACGGAATCCGCCCCCTTGTCATGGGCAAAAAATATACGGATCAGGGAACAGTCTATGCCTTTGCATCGGAAACAACAGTCTTTGACTTTTTGGGGTATGAAATGATCCGCGACCTGGAACCGGGAGAAGCTGTTTTTATTGACAACGATATGAATGTTCATTCCAAAATCCTGAAAAAGAAGAAACAGGCCTTTTGTGTTTTTGAATATATCTATTTCGCCCGGGAAGATTCTGTATTCCATAATAGACTTGTTGCCAGCGAGCGGGTTAAAATGGGTAAGAAACTGGCCAAAACGTTCAAGGAATCGGGTATTGATCCGGATATTATTATCGATGTTCCCAATTCTGCATACTTTTTTGCATCCGGACTGGCAGAAGAAGTGGATGTCCCCTATCGCCGGGGCTTGGCAAAAAACCGCTTTATCGGCCGGAGTTTTATCACACCCACTCAAAAAGAACGGGAAAATGTGGTCAAGCAGAAACTGAATCCGATCAAGGATATTATTAAAGGACGTAAAGTGGCGGTTGTGGATGATTCTATCGTCCGGGGAACAACATCCCGCCGGATAATCCACCTTTTAAGGGAATATGGCGCCGATAAGGTTTTCTTTGTCTCAGCATCACCGCCCATAAAATATCCCTGCATTTACGGTATTGATATGTCCGTTCGTAAAGAGATGGTGGCCTCCCATTACAAAAAAAATGCAGAGATTGCCAGGGTTATCGGTGCAGATGCCGTAGTTTATCAAAAACTTGAGGATCTTCAGGAGCTCTATTACGACCTTCCGATCTGTGATGCCTGTTTTTCCGGGAATTATCCGACTGGTATTACAAAAGAGATCCTTGATCATATCGAATCGGAAAAAATGAATTCAGACAGAACATAAAATATGAATTATGAACACCTTTTAAAGAATGGAACCGTTCTCCTTCCTGACGGCAGCCGGGAAAAAAAGGATGTTCTCATTAAAAACGGATTAATTGCCGCCGTTGAAACACGGATACCCGCGAAATCCATACCTGTTACAGATGTGTCCGGATTGCTGCTTCTTCCGGGTATGACAGATCCCCATGTTCACTTCAGAGAACCGGGAATGACGGAAAAAGAGGGCATTTTGAACGGGTCAAAAGCAGCGCTAAAAGGCGGTGTTACGACTGTTTTCGATATGCCGAATACCATCCCGCCTTGTGATTCCCCCGGTGTTTTTGTAGAAAAACGAAAACTCTTTTCAGAGAAAGCCCTGGTAAACTGGGGGCTTTTTTATATGGCGACACCTGATATGAACCGGATTCCCGAAACGGCTGTGGGCGTTAAGGTTTTCATGGCAAGATCGTCATCCCGGACAGCCTGTTTTGAGGAAGATGTTCTCATGCAGCTGTTTAAATTATCAAAGCGGATCGCCGTTCACGCCGAGGATGAGAGTGCGTTCACCAATGCACCTGTTCACCATTTGAAGAGAAACCGGCAGGCAATTATCCGGGCTCATGATAAAATCAGACGGG
>DKER01000224.1 GCA_002452555.1 Fidelibacterota bacterium UBA6817
CATTATCATAATCATAACCTTGATTTTCATGGGGACCTCACTGTTTATATTGAATATCTTTTAAAGTTAAAAGATTATTTAAACAGCTCAAATATATAAAACGTTGAAACGCAAGACTCGCTCACCTTTTAGTTCTCCGACTGATTGAATCATCCGTTCAATGGTTGTATGAATGAAAATTTGTAAAACACCCTATAAAATTCGTTTTTTTTTTTAAATAACCTTTTAGTTGTACCGGTCAGCTATTAATTACTACCGTAAAAACACGTTCAAATTACTTTTCACTCCAGGTTTTAAACGGCTTTTTCATCAACATGGAATTGTAATACCGGATATCTCCGGTAACTTCTTTACCAAGCCAGACGGGCTTTTCAAATACTTCATCTTCCGAAGACAGTTCTAACTCAGCAAGAGTAAGCCCTTGATTATCACCGTAAAATTCATCCACTTCAAAAATGTGTGTACCCACCCGGACTTTATAACGGGTTTTATCGATTTCACCCGACTCACAAATCTGTAAAAGTTCGTTTGCTTCCTGAACCGAAATCTCTTTTTCCCATTCATAACGGGAAACACCGCTCTGATTCCCAATCCCTTTTATTGTCAGATACCCTTTATTGTCAATAATTCTCACCCTGACGATTCTTTCCGGTACAGAAGAAAGATATCTCTGAACTATCCGGGAAGCAGAATGTGCAAACGATTTAATATCACACTTCACTAAAAATTTTTTCTCTATCTCTTGTCCCATGTGAATCTCCTATGATATAGTCTTGTCCTGATCACCATTTGATATCGCCATCTTCCATACCAATCACTGTTTTAATGGCTTTTGGATAGTTAATGTTTTCATACCCTTTCAGTCCAACCATTTCTATTCCTTTAAGAATGGCTTCCACATCAACGGACTCAAGATTGGCAGTGATAATTTTAGCGCCGTTAATATATACATCGCCAATTTCAGCAATGCAATTGTTGATCGTGAAAGCAAAACGTCGTTTAAAAATATTCACTGCAACAAGTTGAGGATGTGGTTTTATGATTTCTTTCAGAAATTCGTTCAATGTATAAACATGTCTCTCAAAATCCGGCAGTGAAACACCAAATGCGGGAAACACCTCATCACGAATCTTCTCTGCTTTCAGGGGAAATGCTCCCTTCATTCGTGGATCCCATTGTTCAAGACCATTGACTTCCTGAACAAACACTTTGATATCCATGAGTCCGTCTCGGATTTTAATATTGTTTTCATGATTCCCTGCAGATAAAATATAAATTTCTTTGCTTTCACGGATTGTCTCAACCGGTGCCAGTTCCCGCATTTTCCGTTCTGTAAATCCCAGATTCCGAGCAAATGTCCTGAATTCAAAACGTGGCTGTATGCTGCTCATTTTAACAAATCCTCCGAAATCACTAATACAATATGAAAAATCTCCGGTAAAAAATACATTAAAAAAAGGATAAAACAGAAAATCAGAGTAACACTATGAGAAATTATAAACTATTATTATAAAAGTATAAAATGCCTCATTAGCACATTCCAAAGTAAAAGTATAAAAATTGAGAAACCGGATTTAGGCTGATCAAGAAAGCCATCATTTTTAAATCCCTACTTTATGCAATACCGATAATTCATTAAGAATTTCTGACAACTTTCTATACATTTCATAACTCAGTAAAGAGATAATAAATGACAATGAGGGGAAAAGAATATGATAAATCGTAAGGTGTTGCTTTTACTGAGTTTACTTTTCAGCATTTCACTATTGGGTCAGACAGCAGACAGCAACAATAGAAACCGTTTTGTGGAAGGGGTTTATCTGGAAAACTCCCACATACGGCCTGACGGGATCCTGGATGAGGATGCATGGCAAAAAGGAAAATGGCAGGGAAATTTTACGCAGTATGAACCCCGTGACGGACAGCCTGCAAGCTGTAAAACAGAATTTGCCTTTTATACGATGACTCATACTTATATATAGGCGCACGGGCATATGACCCGAATCCGGATCAAATAAAAGCAATATTAAGCCGTCGGGATGAATATACCAAATCGGACTGGATCTATGTTTCAATAGATTCCTATAATGACAACAGAACTGCTTTTGAGTTTGGAATAAATGCCGCAGGGGTTCAGCATGATATCCGCCGGTATGATGATGACGAAATGGATGATGATTGGGATGCGGTTTGGGACGGTGCATCAAATATTGATGATAAAGGCTGGACGGCAGAATGGCGCATCCCGTTCAGCGAACTGCGTTTCACATCTTCCCCGGAAATGCAGTGGGGATTTAATATTTACCGCGAAGCTCCCAATTGTAATAATGAAGTTACTTACTGGAATTATTGGTCTCAATCCGAACAGGGTGTCGTTTCAAATTATGGAACACTGACCGGACTGAAAAATGTTCAGACGGTAAATCCGGTTTATATCATCCCTTACATTGTTGGCCGGACAGATGTATCCGATAATCTTGTAACATCATATCATCCTGAAAAATATGAACTTACGGGAAACATTGGCGGAGATATCCGCTATTCCAGTCCGATAGGGATAACGCTGAACGCTACAATTAATCCTGATTTTGGCCAGGTTGAAGCCGACCCTGCAAATTATAATCTGACAGCTTTTGAAACCTATTTCAGTGAAAAACGCACTTTTTTCATGGAAGGCGCCAATATTCTGAACTTCCCCCTTGGTTTCGGGGATGGGGATATGCAAAACAATGCCCTGTTTTACAGCCGGCGTATCGGAAAAAAACCGTCAGGGCAAATCAGCACAGACGATAGCAAGGATGTTAAAGACATACAATCACCTGATCAGACACATATCCTGGGTGCGGTAAAGATTACCGGGAAAACGTCACACGGACTTTCAATTGGCGTTATGGAAGCATTAACAGCCGAGGAGAAAGCCACTGTTTATTATGAGGATGGCACAAAAGACCATCCTGTTGTTGAACCAATGACAAATTACGGACTGCTGAGACTTCAAAAGGACTTACACGACGGAGAAACAACCATAGGCGGTGTTTTAACAGCAGTAAACCGAGAACTGGAGGGGACCGGTATTAACACCATGCATTCATCTGCTTACACGGGTGGTCTGGATATGAACCATCGGTTTGCAAAGAATGAATATATGTTTATCGGCACACTCGCTTTTAGTCATGTAGCCGGTGATACAACGGCTATTCAAAGGACCCAAAAAGCTCCCAGCCGATATTTTCAGCGTCCGGACGCTGATCATCTGACCTATGATCCCTCCCGGAAATCCCTGAGCGGTTATGCATTAAAAGCAATCATTATAAAAAATCAGGGACATATACGGGGGGCCGCAGGAAGCGTTGCCGCCAGTCCGGGTTTTGAAATCAATGACATGGGATTTACACAGAATGTGGACAATATTACATCTTTTCTCTGGATACAATACCGGATTTGGGATCCGGGTAAAATTTTTAAATCAGTTAATATTAATTTTAATCTTTCAACAAATTATGATTTTTCCGGACTTCAAAAAAATCTGGGCGGCAATGTCAATTTTAACGGAGTTTTGGCAAACAATTGGTACGTTTCAGCAGGTTCAAATATCAATACATACGGACTTGCTCCTCATTATAACCGGGGCGGTCCGGCTTTAAGAACGCCCAAAGGCAGAAACGGGTGGCTCTATGTCAGTTCAGACCAGCGAAAAAAAATATTTTGGGAAAGTAATGGTTTCTTTCATTTGAACAGTGACAATGTTATCAGTTACGAAACCGTTCATGGAATTACATTTCGCCCATTAAATAACCTTCATTTTATTACCGAAGCATCCTATAATGTTTTGGATGATACCTGGGCATGGATCGGCAAAGCACAAAAAGACGGACTCGAAACGCAATATATATGGGCTGATATGATCCAGAAAACTATCAATATTACATTCAGAACAAACTGGACGCTCACTCCAAAACTGAGTCTGCAATATTATGCACAGCCCTTTTTTACAACCGGTCAATTTTCAAATTATAAGAGACTGAGTGAACCGCGTGCAAGGGATTTAGACGATCGTTTTGAACCGCTTAACAACCTTATTTCCTACGACGATACATCCGATGAATATCTCCTCGACCTGGATAATGACGGAACAACGGATTACACTTTCAGAGGATATACAGATTTTAACTATAAACAATTCCGTTCCAATATGGTTCTTCGCTGGGAATATTCTTCAGGATCTGCAGTTTATTTCGTATGGTCACAGGGGTTCACTGATCTTAGAAATCCCGGTTCTATGGACTTCTCCCGCGACGTACAAAATCTTTTCGGCAGTACCGGCGAGAATGTGGTTATGGTAAAAGTAAGCCATATGTTTAAAATCAGTAGCCGGTAGCCAGTCCAGTAGCCGGTAGCCNNGTAGCCGGTAGCCAGTAGCCGGTAGTCAGTAGATTGGTTGAGAGGGATGTGTGCTGGTTTTGTGGTTTGGCGGATTTTTCGTTGGTTGATTGGCGGTTTCGTTTTTTTATAAAGAATCAGTCCTGTGTTTTGGCAGATTTGTCGTTGGTTGATTGGCGGTTTGTTAATGATAAAGAATAAGTCCTGTGGTTAAGCTTTAACCTTTTTCTTAATTTCTGTTCGGGCAATT
>DKER01000147.1 GCA_002452555.1 Fidelibacterota bacterium UBA6817
TCAGTGGCACGAAGCAGATCCTGTAGATGATTTCGAACGGAACAGAAACAACGTTATTTGTTCTTTGCAGGGAAACAGGAACCCTTTTATAGATCATCCCGAATTTGCCGGAGCAATCTGGGGATCTACCCCGAATGCACCCGTAAATCTTTCAATCACCGAAGCAGCAGACCACACAATCACGCTGATGTGGTCTGATCAATCTGACAACGAAAAAGGATTCCGTGTTTACGTTGACGGATTTCTTAATCACAGTGTGGGACAAAATATTACAACCACAACTGTAACGTCATTGATGTCAGGAAGAACCTACACATTTACTGTTCGTGCCTTTAATGATGCCGGTGAATCTGCTGATGCCAGTATTACCGGATCAACCACAGGAGGGACTGCCGGCCCTTTTTATATTACTGAATATGCAGATGCATCAGGAACAGGAAATTATATTTATGAATTTGTGGAAATATACAATTCAGGAACTGCAGCCGGCGACTTGAGCGGATATATTTTAAAACAAGTAGAATCCACCCGGACATATACCCTGCCCCAAAATACATTCGTTCCCGGCGGAGGATATATTATCGTTACACGGTTTGCAGATCAATGGGATTTTGAATCGTTCTGGAATGTATCATTGAGTGACTCCGTAATTCTCATCAATTCAAATAACAGTTTTCCCATGATTAACGGTGACGAACAGTATTTGCTTGAAGATCCAAACGGAATTCCGATTGATCCGGATGATGAGGGCAACTATTCAAAAAAAGTGTTGCGTGAAGGTGAACGGGTTTTCAGGATTTCCACAGAGAATTCAGAAAATGACTGGGGAAGCGGTCCCGACTCCACAGCGACTCCCGGGTGGAGCCGCTTATCCGATACTGCCTACGTTTCAATCAAAAGGAAGAATCTTCCACTCCCGGAATCCCATACACCCTCAGCAGCCCTGTACCCCAACCCCGTAAACAGTACCCTGACAATTTCATTAGACGGTTTTCATACCGGCCTTGCCCGTATAAGTTTCATTGACCTGACAGGAAAAATCCTAAGCGATAAAACGGTTTACCTGACAGAAACGTCGTATACAATACAGCAGAATACATATCACTTCCCTACCGGATTATACCTGTTTCAGATCCGGCAGGGTTCAAGCATAATCCGGGAAAAATTCATCATACTGAAATAATTAATTCTTACGAAAACCGTTAAAGAATATTTTATTAGTCAACACACGTTTGAAGGTTACACGGTTCTTTTTCCCATGGAAGCCTGTCCGGTTCAACCGGCCTGAGAAATTTTAGTCCGTAAAAATAGGGTTGGGGTGACATAAGCGGTTTTGGCTTGCGAAAAAGTCGAATTTTCTTTTCTGCCAGAATTTTATTTCGTTCCCTGATCTTTGGGTTTTCTATCGCTGCTTTCGCATTGTGCAGACGATTTCTTTCCGTTCTCTCCAACGATTGCCGGACATACTCCATTAAGGGTTGTTTAATGACCTGAGGCGGTGTGGAATGGATCAGATTAACAAGCCAGTCATTATCCACAATAACCATCCCATAGTGACCGATCCATCGGCCTGTCTCATATCCTCTTGCAACATACACCAGGTCTCCGGTTTGCAGTTTATTCAAAACCTTCTCAATGTTATCGGCGGCAACATAATGCCATACAAGGGAGTCTTCGGCTATGTTTGTTTTCAATTGATACCTGTTATAAAAAAATCGAGCCTTATTGTATTTTATGGTATCCGTAACGGTCTCAACTCCAAGGCTGTCCGTTATATCATGAACCAGCCAGCTGTTATTAACCATCCAGTCATACATGGCATAATGATTTCTGCTTACGACACCAATTTCTCCATTCCTGTATCTCAAATGCATCAGTGTTTTAAAAAAAGAAGGCCAATCCCGGGAGAGCGCCATGGCATACATGTGTTCAGTAAATACAACACAATCACTTTTATCTAAAATATATAGCGGTTCACGATCATATAATTCAAAGGGGAATTCACCCAAGAGATAGAGTTGATAAGGCTGGCCTATGTTTTTTTCTGCCAGATGACGAACTCTTTCATAAAAATCCGGTTCGGTTTTGTATAGCCATTTCAGATAAATATCCGTTTCATACTCATTGAATGTATATAACGGCCGGCTCTTCAAATCATTCAAAATACGGGTATCCAGCGAATCCGGTTCTAGATCACCCTGCCATGTGGATTCATTCATCACCAGACCGGTAGAACAGGACAGGAAGAGCAGTGAAATAAAAGCTGTCAGAAATATATTTCTCATAATTTTTCTCCGTATTTTTCACATAAGGATGAATTATACGTAAATTCACTAGAAAAATGAATCGGAAACACGATGCAAAAAAAGAGAAACCAACAAATATTCATGGCAGGATTTATATCGATTGCAGGGAATCTGTTACTGTTTATTTTAAAATTTTGGGGAGGTTTTGTCAGCGGATCGGTGGCTATTATGGCAGATGCCTGGCACACATTGTCTGATTCACTCAGCTCTGTTGTTGTGTTGATTGGAGCAAAAATTTCACACCGGCCGGCAGACAAGGAACATCCGTNNCGGTCATGGCCGTGCAGAGCTGATTGCAGCCATCCTGATTGGTATGATGCTGATGGGAGTCTCATGGGAATTTTTGACACAGGCATTCGAGAACCTTCAGTCCCGTCATTCCGTAGAATACGGCTGGATTCCATTGATGGTAGTTGTTGTATCAATTGTATCAAAAGAAATCATGGCGCAATATGCCTTCTTTATCAGTAAAAAATATGATTCGGAATCCGTCAGGGCAGACGGTTGGCATCATCGCAGCGATGCCTTATCTTCATTGGTAATTTTAGCTGGTATCTTT
>DKER01000032.1:0-5827 GCA_002452555.1 Fidelibacterota bacterium UBA6817
GGCTCTGACAACTGGGAATCCTCAGATAACCGCGTTCTCGTCTTTGACGGATCTGAAACTATTCTTCTGCCACGGGTCTTCTTCAGTGATGTAAGCTGGGATGATATTACCAATCAGGATGTAACAGTTATTTTTACTGTTGATGCCTATCCTCTGAAAGCCGCTCTGAATGCCGGTCATAAAGTGATTGATGTTCAAAGTGAAGCTGATACCATTTACTCTTATGATGATGTAACATTCATCGGTGTTAATGGCTTCTTCAATGGCTGGCCATGGGCTGCTATTCCTGATGAAAATAAACTCTTCGATGATGGTCAGGGTTATGATGCAGTCGCCGGTGACGATGTCTATACCGGTTCTGTTGTTTATCCTGCATACAGCGCCAAGAATTTTATCTACAAATACGGTGCTAACGGATTCGATAACGAAGCCGGATTTGCACAAAATCACAGTGCTCTTGTCGATGATTCTGAAGCAACTTTTGAAGTAGATAAAGACTGCTTTGGTATGCAGAATCAGGATGAACGTCTCCCATGGAAATGGGACACATTCAATTGTCCATGGTGGGTTAAAGTAGATGATGGAATTGCCGGTGTTCCGGAAGTATTCGAACTCCGTCAAAACTATCCGAATCCGTTCAACCCGTCAACAACAATAGAATTCTCAATTCCTGATCGTGCCGAAGTTTCTATGACCATTTACAATGTTCTGGGTCAAGCTGTCCGTACATTCAAAGCAGGTATGCAGAATGTGGGAACATACCAGATCGTTTGGGATGGAACCAATGACTACGGCGTAACTGTTCCTACCGGTGTCTATTTCTATACTGTAAGAGCCGGTGAGGTTTCAGCTACGAAAAAGATGGTTTACATGAAATAATCGAACCGTCTTAATATTAAAAAACCCCGGCTATCCGGGGTTTTTTTTATCCTGCAACTTTTTATTTCTGCTTGTAATTCATACTTCTTATATTGATTATGACAACAATTTGTATACAACTTGCGTCATCATTCTGTTAAAAATGAGGTATTAAAATGGATAAATTGAAAATCTCAGCAGCTGTATTGATTATTGTTTTGGCATCATCGCTCTATGCATTTGAAATGAGAACAGGCTCAAAAGTATTTCAGTCGTACGACATGGATACTGACCTGGCAGTTATGGCAGGTGATATCACCGTAAACAGTAACATCCGGGGTAATTTATATCTGATGGGAGGCCATATTCTCTTCAACGGACGTGTCGATAAAGACCTATATCTCATGGGCGGTGATTGCAACGTAAATGGAACCGTAGAAGAGAATGTTTACATTGCCGGCGGAAATATCAATGTATCAGGTCAGTATTTTAACGATGTCAATATTGCCGGCGGAAAAATCGTCATTGATTCTCTTTCCTATATACGGGGTAATCTTAATGTTGCCGGTAATGATATTTCAATAAATGGAAAAATATCGGGTGATGTGGAAATCCATGCAGATGAAGTAAAGATAAAAGGTGTTATCGATGGTGATCTGACTACGTTTGTCAAAGATTTGGATATTTCTGAAATGGCATTGATTACCGGTTTTATAAATGAAAATGAACCTGATAATAACAGTTTTTACTGGCATAAGAAAAAAATGTCCCGCCGTATTACCAAACCATTTATTTTTAAACCGTTTGCAGTTAGTCTAAACTTTTTTCTTTTTAGTCTGATCAGTGCAGCAATTTGGTATTCATTGTTTCCGGCTTCGTATAAAGGAAGCGGCAAATTAGTAAAAAAAGATCCGGTGAAAATGGGACTTTGGGGACTTTTGTGCCTGATTGTGTTGCCTCTTGCCGGAATTCTGTCCATGATATTTATCGTTTCCATACCGCTGTCAATCTTTTTTCTCATGTTTATTGGTGCAACTGTTTTTCTCGGACAGTTTCCATTGGCTTTTGCTGTCGGAGAGCTATTCGCCCAAAATATTCCGGGCTTTAATAAAGGAATGCTGCCTTCAGCGGCCGGACTTATGCTGCTGCATGTCTTAATAAAGATTCCAATTCTAAATGTTCTAATTACCGTTGCATGGATTTTATGCGGTTTCGGCAGTATCTGGTACTGGATGCTTAAAAGATCAAAAACGAATGCTACGGTCGTCGCTATTTAATAAATAAACCTTTCTGCTGCAATACCCGGTTCTGAATCCTTAACGTGAATATATAAACACCAGCCGGCAATGGTAAGCCGGTTTGTGTCATATCCCACCGAATTGAATGAATTCCCGCCGCATAATTCCCGTGGTGGATTGTTGCTACTCTCTGGCCAATCAGATTATAAACACTGAGAGTGATCTCCTCCGAAGTATTCAGTGAGAATGTTAAAGTGATCATTCCATTAAAAGGATTCGGCTGAATAGGGTAGAATTCAGTAGAACCAATATAGTTTTGACGATTTTCTGCATCTTCCAGACGACCAGCAATAAAATATCGTGAATGAAAATTTGAATCACTTCCCCACATGATGTGCCCGTCTTTATCCTCTGCAGAAACTTTCCAGAAATATTTGGTATTATCTTCCAGATCGTATTCAGTTAATGTGTGACTCGTCGTTTGGATATTCCGAACTATGTATGTATTGGTATAAAAGGTACTGTCAGAGGAAACATACAATGTGTAAAAGATTTCATCGTTTAAATCCGGATCAACACATTCTGTCCAGACAAATTTGGGATTTATACTCAGAGTATCCTGCCCCTGCTTGGGTAATTTGAGATAAAAGCCTAATGGAATATCGGCATAAATGTCAACACCGATGCGAATTGGTTCAATCCAATCTCCATGGTGATTATCGGCTGTTTTAAGCCTGACTGAATAATATCCCCATACATTTTCCGGTAATAACATCAATGAATCACTGAATACGCTTTTAAAGGGTAAATTATTATATACAATTGTATCCTCTGCCTCAGGAAATGTAAATTGTATGTCCATCAACAGATCTTTTTGCTCCTCAGGAGGATCCGGATAGTGAACCGGTCCCCAATAGAATTTTGTATTGATTGTGTTTAGGATGCTATCTGCTTTTACTGAAAAATTGTCAGGATTTAATATGGGTAATTCCATTTTTTCATTAATCCAGAAATATAGTGATTCAGACCAGTCGCTGAATGCAGACTTGTTATCGAAACTTCGAATTTTCAGTTTATAACGGCCATTTTCACTGAATGGATAATCTGGTACGATGCGGGTTATTCCCGGCTGTGTTAAAAAGTACCGTGATGATTGGTTGTCTACATCAAGTATGTTAAGCTGGTAGCGAGTAGTACTTGTATCTGCATCCGGATCAGGATCATTCGATGCCTTCCAGTGGATTTCAGGGCTTGTTGTATAAATATTTGTGTTGTTGACTGGAAAGTATATTGTGCTTACCGGTTCCGGCGGGTTGTTGAATTTATTCAATATAAAAAATACGCTGTCTGACAGGGGAGATGTGAGCTTTGTTTTGTCGATAACGGTTATTCGAAAATAATATTTCTGATTATCCTTCAGCAGCGGCCAGATTCTCAGATGATTGAGCTGAACTGTGACAATTGTGGGATCATCGGTATAAAATTGAACATTATCCTGGTCCCACCGGTTGATGCCTGCCTGTAAATGTGCGTGAACCGGAAGTCTTGATCCCCGGATTATTTCTGAAATAATATTATCAAAGGTTTGATCCATACTTAATTCTAGACGATAAACAATTGAGTCTCCCGGATCCGGATCGTAACTTTTTTTCCATGCCAGTCGTCCCGAAGGTCCGAGTATTTTCCCGGATGAAGGATGCAGAATCTCAGAAATTCTTTCCGGCTCTTCCTCAATACAATTTATGGTTATGTGACCATGGATGCGTTGTGTTGATCTGTTTCCGGCTCCGTCTTCTACGGTGATTGTGTATGTATACCTTTCATTTTCCTGTAAATCTTCCGCCGGTATGGTGTAGAATGTATCCCGGGTTTCATAATGAAACATCTTGTCCGGGTTAACCGCACTTTTTATTTCAAGATGGTATATCAGCTTTCCCTGATCGGAAAAATCATCATCAACGGCTGAAAACCAATGGATTAATTCATCGTGGGAACGGACGGTAAACGGTTCATGTGTAAGATGGATATCCTGAGTCCAGTAAGGCGGATTGTTGAGAAAATTTAAGTGGAATTGTCCGAAAGTTGACCATAAGCTGTGTCCTCCCCAATTATCCGATGCCCTTACCCGCCAGTATATCTTCGTATCATCTTCAAAATAGGTTTGTAAACTTTGACGGATGAGATACCGGTTTATTTCGCATGTAATTGATACCGGATTTGCAAACATAGGTGTAGTATCCAGATGTAATGTATAGTGTATGGGATCTTTGTCTGCATCTGTGGATTCCTTCCAAATCAGAAGATCTCCGGGTGTTTTTTCCACGGGATTGTAAGGATCCAAGCCAAGGGGAGACGTTGGAGGATTATTGGTTCCATTGTAAAAAACGGTTACCTGTGAAGGCTGACCTTCTCGAATAACTCCTTCCATATCTTCTGCAAATATTTTTATCCTGTAACGTCTGTGATTTCTCAGCAGTGATGTGATATCGATGGAATATTGGGCTGCTTTTTTATTCTCAGGAATAAAAGGAATTTCATGGTGCAGGGAAGAATCGTCCAGGTTTTCTGCAAAAATCAGGTAAGTCAGGAGAGAATCCAAAGGATCAGGATCAGCGGATGCCTGCCAGTGTATTTGATGCCCCGGTCTTAATGTGTCTGGAATGGGATAAATCGTAAAATCTCCCGGGGGATTATTCAAATGATCAAGTATAAAATAAACCGGTTCAGACCATAAAATTGGATCTGTCGGTGATGTGCTTATGCCTAAAAACAGATAATAGGACTGGTTGTCTGCAAGTCCCTTCCTGAGAGTAAAATCCCGTCTGTCCGGTTTAATGATCCGCTGAAAATGAATAATATCGCCAAACGGGTCCTGGCTGATTCGGATAACCTGCATTTCAATTCGTTGTGTGTCCTGAATGCTCCACATGATTTTATAAGGCATATACGATATTATCTGGCCATGTTTTGGTGATGTGATTGTTCCGGCCTCCAAATTGAATACAAATAATACGCAAACCATTATTAATCTGAAAATGCTGTATGTGTTCAGGCGAATCATGATGGCAAATTTAGTCCCTTCCGTATTTATTTGAAAGTTCAAAGGCTTAACACCCGTTATATCTTCAAGGAGGGTGGGATCATGTAATTTTTTTCCGAGACCAAAATTGTGTAATGAGTTTTAAGTGTGAACTGTTAATTTATGCCATGGAAAAGAAGGTAAAAAACGTGCAGGAATCAGGAACTCTCAATACTTTCCATCATATGGTTCGATTAAAGGCCATGGGGAAAGATATAATCAACTTATGTGTTGGCGAACCGGATATTGTTCCTGCTTCAGTTGTAAAGGATGCTGCAATACAAGCGATCCGCACGTCTAAAATCGGTTATACACCCTCGGAAGGATTGGCAGAATTAAGGGAGGCAGTTTCCGTATTTTTCAAAAATGAAGAGTGCGATTTGAATCCCCAAAGAGAGATTATCATAACTGCAGGGGCAAAACCTGCCCTTTTTATATCACTGATGGCTTTGTTAGGGATAAGCGATGAAGTGCTGATTCCTGAACCGTTTTATCCGTCATATCCGTCCATGGTCAGTTTATCGGGTGCGATACCTGTCTTTGTCAAAGGCCTGCCGGAAAACGGATTTAAGGTCTCGGTTCCGGATATTGTAAAAGCAGTCACCGGGAAAACCAAGTTTCTGATATTGAATACTCCCGTCAATCCCACAGG
>DKER01000032.1:5976-6997 GCA_002452555.1 Fidelibacterota bacterium UBA6817
CATGACCGGCTGGCGTATCGGTTATATAGCCGGACACAGCGACTATGTTACTCAGATTAAGGTTATTCAGGGACATGCTTCCGGAAATCCTCAAACAGTCTCACAGTATGCTGCCATAGCTGCTTTGAAAAATTTCGATAAAGCTCGGGTTCCATTAACCGTGTTTTCTGAAAGGCGTCAGCTGATAATTGATGTATTAAAAGAAAGAAAACAACTCTCTTTTGTTGACCCTCAGGGTGCTTTTTATTTCTATTGTGATATTCGAAATAACCCGAGATCCATGAATTCTGTAGACATGAGTTTATATTTGATGCAGGAACACGGAGTTGCCGTTACACCCGGTACGGCGTTCGGGCCGGATGGATTTATCCGCCTTTCCTATGCTGACGGAAGCCGTTTGAAGGAAGGACTGAAAAGGCTGGTTAACGGTTTGGATAATTTATAATAATCCTGCAATTTTCATGGCTTTAATATGGACATTCGGACGGGGAAGAGTATTAAGATTATTTTCACAAATCCAGTTAAAATCCGTCCAGTAATCATTTCTCCATGAACTGTTGATATAGGCTTCATATAATTCAAACCGAACTTTAAAGTGTGAATATGCATGTTCTGCATGTTGGATAAAAGAACGGTTTATCATGATATCATTGGCCATTATGAAATCAGATAAGGGCTGTTCGTCATAGAGAGTGTTAGGCAATTCCCATAGGCCGGGCAACAAACCTTTATCCCGGCGCTTAACCATTAGAATTCGCCTTTTGGAATCCCTGATAATAAATATTGCGCCATTCCGAAGCGGTATTTTTTTCTTATCAGGTTTATTGGGGATTTCCATCATTCGATTGTGACGGTTGGCTTCACAGAATTTTTGAAGCGTGCATAGGGAACATGACGGTCTAACAGTGCAGATCAGAGCGCCCAGCTCCATCCATGCCTGGTTTATCCAACGGGGTTCACCCCACGCGAGTGATGAATTGATCAATTGGGTAACCTTGTTCTGAAAACGTTTGGATGTTAC
>DKER01000173.1 GCA_002452555.1 Fidelibacterota bacterium UBA6817
TCGCTGAAGGATTCTGGATAAGATGCTTATTTAAATCGAGTTTCAGTTCGATGTAGTCGTCAGCGGGTGACGGAAAACCGGCTTCAACGGCAGATTCATACAAGGGGAGTTTCAGGGGTGTTCCGTCTTCTGCCGTATAAAACTCCAGTTTATGGGTTTGTTTTAATTTCAGTAGTTTCATAATTCCTTCAACAGGGTTTTCGTAAAGCGCCATACTTTTTCAAGTGAAGTCAGGCTCATCCTTTCATCCGGTGAATGGGCATCCGTAATCAGCGGACCGAAGGAAATCATTTCCATACCCTTATATTTGGCACCAATCACGCCGCATTCAAGACCGGCATGAATGACTTCAATAACCGGTTCATTGCCATGAACTTTTTTGTAGACCTCTATACACTTTTTTAACAGTTTTGATTCCATATCCGGCTGCCACGACGGATAACCATTTCCTGAACGGACTTGTGCACCGGACAGATGTCCAATACTTTCTATTCGGCGGGTAATGGCATCCAGACGACTCATGACAGAACTCCTTTGACTGGTGGAAAGTGTGATTGTGTCCGAATTTGTTCTCAGCGTGGCAAGGTTGCTGGATGTTTCCACTAATCCTTCAATCCGGGACGACATGGCAGCAACCCCGTGGGGCAGCGCCAGAACAGTATTGATTATTTTATGTGTCAAAGGACGCGTGATCACTTTATCGGAGGATTTGGAAATTTCTTTGCATGTAACTGTCATATTCGGATCAGTGGCCTCATATTCGCGGCACAGATCCCGGATAAACGGATTTATGTATGTCGGGGGACAGGAATTTTTCTCCGGCAGGGCAATCCACGCTTCTGCATCTCTGGGTATGGCATTGTGTGCTGAGCCTCCGGAGAGTGAAACAAGGTAAAAATTGCTTTTCCGATCCAGGTGATCCAAAACCCGCGCCAGAATTTTATTGGCATTGGCACGACCTTTATGAATGTCGCTTCCGGAATGGCCTCCCGTTAATCCGGACACAGAAATTCTCATGAATGAACAGGGATCGGGAGCCGGTATATATTCTAGAGGAAAGGATATGACAGTATCCCGTCCGCCGGCACAGCCTATTGTGAACTTTTTATCATCTTCCGAATCAATGTTTAACAAAACCTTCCCTTTTATGAAATCGGATGAAAGACCGTTTGCTCCCGTAAGTCCTGTCTCTTCATCAACTGTGAACAAGAGTTCCAATTCAGGATGGGCAACTGACGTGTCAATGGCAATTTTCATGGCTATGGCAAGCGCTATGGCATTATCCGCACCTAAGGTCGTTCTGTCTGCATGGACCCAATCACCGTCAATCAGGACTTTTACCGGATCGTTTGAAAAATCATGAGATGAATCGGGTGTCTTTTCGCAAACCATATCCATATGCCCCTGAATAACAACAACAGGACTCTTTTCATAGCCGGGTGAAGGCGGAACATGTATCAATACATTCAGCAGTTCATCCCTCTCAGCAGTTAAATTGTTTTTCTCTGCCCATGTCATGAGCCGGTCTGATATCTGTTTTTCATGTTTGGACTGTCTTGGGATTTTGTTGATTTCCGTGAAAATATCTAAAATATCGCGAATATCCTTATCCATGAGCTCTCCTTTTGCGGGTATCATAAAAACATATGGAAAAATACAAAATAGCAATGGAAAATTCATCTTCTTTACGGTATCTTTAATGTATCTAATAATTATGGAGCCAATGATGAGTACCGTACTGACACAGGATTATATGATATGGTTTCTGGCAGGATTGCTGCTGTTTATTCTGGAATTTTTAGTTCCAGGGGTTATTATTATGTTTTTTGGAATAGGCGCATGGTGTGTTGTCATTGTTTTATTGGTATTCAATCTTTCATTTGGAATTCAACTGCTGATTTTTCTTACGACATCTATCGTATCCATCCTGTTACTCCGAAAAAAAATAATGACGCGGTGGTTTTCAAAAATTACTGAAGAAAATCCGGACGAAGAATTTGTCGGCAGGCAGGCTGAAGCATTGGAAGCTTTCGGGCTTGATAAATATGGAAAGGTAGCCTTCAAAGGGACTTCGTGGGACGGAGAGTGCAGTGAACCGGTTCAACCCGGAGATAAATTGAGAATTATCCGCCGCGACGGATTGCGTTTGATTGTAAAACCATGGGAAAGGAGCTGATCAATGACCGGTTTTAGTGTTATTATGCTGGGACTTATTGTTCTGGTGGTTGTCATTTTCTTTAAAATGATACGGATTGTGCCTCAACGATCCGCATATATTGTTGAACGATTGGGGAAATATTATAAGACTCTCGAAGCAGGTTTTCATGTTTTGGTGCCTTTTATTGACGTTATTGCCTATAAACACACGCTGAAAGAACAGGCAATTGATGTTCCGTCACAGATATGTATTACGCAGGACAATGTTTCCGTTGAAGTAGACGGGATTCTTTATATCCAGGTCGTTGATGCAAAAAAGGCATCGTATGGAATTGATGATTATCAATTTGCCTCAAGTCAGATTGCACAAACGACAATGAGAAGTATTATTGGAAAACTGGAACTTGATAAAACCTTCGAGGAGAGAGATATCATCAATTCTCAAATTGTCGACGCGGTGGATAAAGCCAGTGATCCCTGGGGCGTAAAGGTAACCCGGTATGAAGTTAAGAACATAACCCCTCCCCAAAGTATCAAAGATGCAATGGAAAAGCAAATGAGGGCTGTCCGGGAAAAAAGGGCTATGATTTCCGAATCGGAAGGCGAAATGCAGGCAAAAATTAACCGGGCTGAAGGGGACAAACAGGAATTGATTGCAAAATCGGAAGGCGAGAAACAACGCCGGATCAATGAAGCAGAAGGACGTGCTGCAGAAATATTTAAGGTTGCTGAAGCGACAGCATTAGGACTTCAAAAAATTGCGGACGTTATTCAGGTACCGGGCGGAACTGAGGCGGTTAATCTTAGGATTGCCGAACAATATATCACCGAATTCGGTAATTTGGCAAAAGAGAACAATACTATGATTGTACCGACGGATCTCTCTGATATTGCTAAAATTATCGCGACTGCTACTGCTGTTGTTAAAAAGAATACGTAATTACAACGGGTTTTCTACATCAATAAAAATACAATCAACGGGATATTTGGTTTCAATGTGTTTCTTTAAAGCAAGTATCCCCGTTTTTTCTGACCGGTAATGACCCAGGTTAATATAATTCATTTTATTGTCGTATAGCATGGCGGGAATGTGTTCTTTCAGGTCTCCGGTTATAAAAGTGTCAGCACCGGCCTTCAGAGCATCTTGAATGTATGAACTGCCGCCTCCGCTTAATATGCCGATTATATAAGGCGTATCCGGGCCAAAATCATAATATTGAATCTCACCCAATTTCTTGTAATGGAGCGGTGAATCGAATTCTGTCTGTTTTATGTCATGCTGCATTCCCAGCTCTTTTCCGAACAAATGCAGAATTTGCTGAAGACTGAGTTTACGCGTATTTTCTACCAGAAATCCCACATTCATTTTTTCAATAACTGATGCACTGATCATCCTGACAAGTTCTGCATTGTTGCCGATTTCGGGCTGAGCATCCATGGGCAGGTGAATCCCAAATAAAGAGATATTCCGGTTCAATATTTCTTTTACGGTGTTCTTAAAAGGGTCATGAATTTTAAAAAAATCCTTACCAAAAATCCCATGATGAACAATAACAGCATCTGCATTTAAGGAAACGGCTTTTTCAAGGAGCAGGGAATTGAAGGAGACGGCAAATACAATTTTTTTGATATCATCCGCCCCTTCAATCTGGAGTCCGTTGAAACAATAATCATCATATTCTTCATAATGGTACAGTTCATTTAAATATTTTTCCAGTTCGACCCGTTTCATAATACCTCCTGATTCTAAGGTTAATTTATCAATTATTTTTAATTATGGGAAAATTCCGTTATTTTCAATGCATGAAAGAAAACAATATTCGAAATTTCTGTATTATCGCTCATATCGATCACGGGAAATCAACACTTGCCGATCGTCTGTTGGAATATACCGGTACCCTTCAGTCTTTTCAGATGAAAGAACAAATTCTGGATGATATGGATTTGGAGCGGGAGAGAGGCATCACCATTAAATCTCACCCGATTCAAATTCAGTATCATCCTGATAAAAAGACGGTTTATATCCTTAATCTTATTGATACACCGGGACATGTGGACTTCAGTTATGAAGTGTCCCGGAGCCTGGCTGCCTGTGAAGGGGCCGTTTTGCTGGTAGATGCGTCTCAGGGTGTAGAAGCCCAGACTGTATCCAATACATATCTTGCCCTTGAAAATGATCTGGAAATTATTCCCGTTATCAATAAAGTTGATCTGCCGGGCGCACAGGTTGAAGCCGTAAAACGTCAGCTTATTGATCTGACCGGTTGCGGGGAAAAGGATATTATTCTCACGAGTGCAAAAACAGGGACAGGAATCCCTGAGCTTTTACAGGCAATTATTGAAAGGATTCCGCCGCCTGAAAGAGATTTTAATAAGCCGTCCCGGGCTTTGATCTTTGACAGTGTTTTTGATAATTATCGGGGAGCAATTCCCTATGTCCGTGTTTTTGAAGGTTCGTTTGAACCGGGGCAAAAGTTGAAATCATTTGCGACCCGCAAAATTTATGAAATTACCGAGGTGGGAACGTTTCATCTGAAAAAGGTACCGGCAGCCGTTTTAAAAGCAGGCGATGTGGGTTATTTTGTTGCTCAAATAAAAAATATTCTGGATCTGAAAGTTGGCGATACAATTACAACGCTGGAAAATGAAGCAAAATCTCCCTTAAAAGGCTACCAGGAAATGAAACCCATGGTTTTTTCCGGTTTATATCCCGTGAATAGTGATGAATATGAAGAACTCCGGCAAAGCATTGAAAAATTACAGTTAAATGATGCATCACTTCGATATGAACCTGAAACATCCGAAGCCCTGGGATTTGGCTTCAGGTGCGGTTTTTTGGGACTGCTTCACCTGGAAATCGTTCAGGAAAGACTGGAAAGAGAATTTGACCAGAATCTTGTTACGACAATTCCCAATGTCGAATATCATGTTATCGACAAAAACGGAAAACTGATTATAGTGGATACTCCGTCCAAAATGCCGCCGGCCGGCGATATTGATCAGGTTGAAGAACCTTATGTGAAAGCGGAAATCATTACTCCGCCTGAATTTATTGGCAATTTAATGTCCCTGACCCAGGAAAAAAGGGCAACATATATCAATACACACTATCTGGATCCTACCAAAGTCCAGCTGATATATGAAATTCCTCTTGCAGAAATTATTTATGATTTTTACGATAAACTGAAAACCGTCAGCCGGGGATATGCTTCTCTTGATTATGAATTTATCGGTTATAAACCCGGCAAACTTGTAAAACTGGATATCCTGATCAACAATGAATCGGTTGATGCCTTATCTGTTATCCTGCATCAGGATAATGCTTTTTTTCAGGGGAGAAAACTCGTTCAGAAACTACGAAGTCTGATCCCGAGGCATCTTTTTGAAATCCCCATTCAGGCAGCCATCGGAAATAAAGTCATTGCACGCGAGAATGTGAAAGCACTGCGAAAAAATGTTACGGCCAAATGTTACGGCGGTGACATTACGCGCAAGAGAAAGCTGCTTGAGAAACAAAAAGAAGGTAAGAAGCGAATGAAGCAGGTAGGACGTGTACAAGTCCCCCAGGAAGCCTTTCTGGCAGTGCTTCAGCTGGGCGATGATAAGTAAAGGAGGTTGATTATGGCCGTAAAAGAGATTGTCAGAGAAATTGATTTTTTCAAAGATTTTACGGATGAAGATTTTGAAATATTAATTAATCAGGGTGAGATTAAAAAAGTCCCGGCTGGAACAGTGCTGATAGAAGAAGGAGACAAAAGCAGGGACCTGTATTTTCTTGTTAACGGCCGAATAGAAATCACCATGAAAGCAGGCATGCATGACATTGAAGACGTTCACATTTACAGATTAAAACCGGGAGAAACAGTCGGTGAATTTGCATTTATTGATGGATTTCCCCGCAGTGCAAGCGCATTGGTGGATATTGAATCGCTTATTTTAAAATTCGATTATGCAAAACTTCAGGTTCTGTTTGACAAGAATCCCCGCCTTGGATTTATTTTTATGAAAAAAATCTCCAAATTACTTACGGAAAGAATCCGAAGTGCCAATATCAGCAACAGAAACCTGTTAATTTGGTAGGCAGCAATGTCCACGCAGATTTTTCTCTATAACGGCAGGATTTATACAGGTGACATAACAAGACCCTGGGTGTCGGCATTATTGATTGAAGATCAATACATTTCAGCTATCGGCGAATCACACGAGTTTTCTCCGTCAATCAGCCGGGACAATATTTCCATAGATCTGGAAGGATTGACGGTTCTTCCCGGTTTGTGTGATTCCCATTTGCATCTTTCAGACTGGGCAAAAAAAATTATCCAGTTAAATTTAAGCAGATCGAAAACCTATGAAGATGTTCTGCAGAAAATCATGGATTACAATAAAGGACAGGAATGGATAATGGGCTGGGGATGGAATGCGAATGAGTGGGGCGAGTATGTGGTCCCTTCAGCTTCCGACCTCCGCTTTTTACCAGAACAGACGAAAGCGATTTTTTTCAACAAGGATTATCATACGGCGTGGGTTAGTTATCCTGTATTTGACCTGATGGATACACGCCTGCTGCTTGATAACATTAAAAAAGGGCGTGTTCTTCTCGATGAAAAGGGAAAACCATCCGGTATTCTGAAAGAAGATGCCATGAATGAACTGCTCACCCCGATCATCCGAAATACTGAATCTCCTGTATTTTCTGATCCGGAAAAAGTATTTAAAGAACTGTATAAGGCAGGTATCACGACAGTCCACTCTATTGAGGATTACGAAAATTTCATTAAATATCAGGAGTTGTATCAAAATCCGTCAAAAAGAGGACCCAGATTCCGATCCTATATTTATTGGGACGATCATGATCAACTGGAAAAAATGATCATGAAATCCGGCGGACAGGGAGCATGGTTTGAATTTTTGGGTGTGAAAATTTTTCTTGACGGTTCTTTGGGAAGCCGATCAGCAGCCATGCGTTTTGACTATATTGACAAAACGGCTGAAAGCTATTTGAAATACGATTCAAAAGAGCTTGAAAGTATTCTGGATAAATCCCGCCGGCATCACTGGGATATGATGATCCATGCAATCGGCGATGCAGCCCTGGAACAGTTTTTCAATGCAGCCGCTCATATTAAAGGCAATTACAGATTGGAGCATGTTCAGTTTATTCCGGATGATCTTTTAAATCGGACATTATGGGAAAATTTAACGATCTGTATCAACCCTTCACACCTCCCGGGAGACATTGCGCTTGCTGAAAAGATCTGGGGAAAAGAAAATTGCAGATATGCGTACAATTACAGAGATCTCTGGAATACAGGTGCCAATGTTATTATCGGTTCCGACGCACCCGTCGAAGATATTAATCCCTGGAAGGCGGTTCACGCTGCCCTTTACAGACAACCTTATCATGAAGATAAATCCTGGTATCCCGAACAAAGTCTGACGATTGATGAATGCATTGATGCTTTAACCGTTAATCCTTCAAAATCAGTAAGAAAAGAGAATCTTGCAGGTAAATTATTACCCGGTATGGTTGCTGATATGATTGTTTTAAGTGATGATCCCTTTGAATCCGAAGACCTGCAGAGTATTGAAACGTATCTGACAATAATTGACGGCAGAATTGTTTATTCAGTTCTGTAAATGATACTATGTTGTTTCAAAAAACAAAATCCCCCCTGCTGTCATTCATTGCTGTTTTACCACTTGTTCTGATTTATGAAATTACAATGTTCATCCGGTTTCAATCTGAAACAGAGGGCATACGGAACGGCGCAGATATTCTGCTGAAAAAATTGCTGTCTCAATTGGGTTTTTATGGTTTCGAAGCAGGATTAGTGCTTTTTTTAATTGTGTTTATTATGGTCAAACTTTTACATAATGTGCATTTTCATGAAGAGGATTTAAATTATTATGCCATTCCTCTCATGATAGGAGAGGGATTGTTGTATGCCCTGCTGATTTTTTATGTTCTGATTCACCTGGATATTGGGTTCCTGAATGTTCTGCCCCGGGATCATGCTCTGAATATCGGCTACAGTTGTGGGGCTGGTGTTTATGAAGAACTGGTTTTCAGGGCGATATTAATGTATGGTTTCTTCCAGCTTTTACAGTATGCAGGATTAAAAAAGGTTCCGGGATGGATCGGTGCAGTGATCCTGTCCACTGCACTTTTTGTAGGGATGCATTATATCGGAGAGTTTAAATATCAGTTTGAATGGTTTACTTTTTTTGTGAGAACAACGATGTCAGTCATTCTGAGTATCATTTTTCTTTTTCGGGGTTTTGCCGTGGCTGCCTATACTCACACGTTTTATAATCTTTCACTGATTTATTTGGGAGGCGTGTTGTTATGATACGAAAACCCAGTGTTGCCGGTCAGTTTTATCCGAATTCGCCGGAAGAACTGAAAAAAATTGTTGATTATTATGTGAATCAAATTGACCTGAAAGGAGATATTCCCAATAAAATTCATGGATTGATTGTTCCCCATGCCGGTTATGTGTATTCCGGAAAAAGGGCTGCTGCAGCGTATAAATACATACAAGGTAAGCGATACCGGAACGTGGCTGTCATCAGTCCGAGTCATCGGGAATTCTTTGATTCGATCTCAGTTTACGAGGGGGATGGGTATGAAACGCCTCTCGGACTTATTGAGCGATGTACCCGTTTTGATGATCTAATTCAATCAACTGACGGTGTTTTCCTGTCGAATGCGGGACACAGGTATGAACACGCACTGGAAGTTCAGTTGCCATTTTTACAATTGATGCTACATGACACATTTCAATTGATTCCCATTGTTTTGGGAAGTCAGGATGAAACAAATGTTAACAGGTTATCGTTGTTTCTGAAGGCAATTAAATCTGCTGATCCCGATTTACTCATTATTGCCAGTTCAGACCTCTCACATTTTCACTCATCAGACACGGCAAACCATATGGATGGGAAATGGATTCAAAGCATGCGTGATTATAATGTTGCATCATTGAAAGATCTTTTTTTCAGTGAAACCTGTGAAGCATGCGGCGGCGGTACCATTATTGCATTGATGGACAGCCTGAAAAATCCATCCGCCCGGATCATGGTAACGGGATATTCCCATTCCGGTGAGATTAATTTTGATAATTCATCCGTTGTAGGGTATACGTCAGCCGTGATTTATGAAGGAGAAGAATCATGAATATTGATCACGCAATGAAACAAGACATGCTGCTCGCTGTCAGAGCGTATTTGTCATACAGGCTGGGTATTACAGATATTAAACCGCAGCTGCCGGATAATGATTTTTATGCCAGAAAAACCGGGTTATTTGTTACCCTTCATAAAAAAGGAGACCTTCGGGGTTGTATCGGACATATTGTAGGAATGCTTCCATTAAAAGATACTCTGTTTGAAATGGCTGAAGCATCAGCCTTTGAAGATCCGCGTTTCAATTCATTGAAACAACATGAATTAAAAGACATAAGTATCGAAATATCAGTATTATCCGAGCTTTTGGAAATTAAGGATATCGAAGAAATCGTCGTCGGCAAACACGGTGTTGTGTTGAAGAACGGATATCAGCAGGCAGTGTTTTTACCGCAGGTTGCTCCGGAGCAGGGATGGGATCGCGACGAAATGCTGACACATCTTTCCATGAAAGCCGGACTTGCTCCAAATGCCTATAAAAATCCTCAGACCAAATTTTTTGTCTTTACGGCTGTCGTGTTTTCGGAGGAATGTGATGAATAAAACATTTTCCATTCTGGGCACAGGAAAAATCGGTACGGCATTAACCGCACTTCTTTTGGAGAAAGGATGGGATCTCTGTTATGCCTATGATCAGTCAGAAAAACACTTGAATGATTTTTTAAATAAGTTTTCACCTGAAAAAAATCGAAATAAACCGTCAGATTGTCTTTTTATTTGCATCAAAGATGATAATTTTTCTGTTTGTTTCAATGACCTGATGAAGGGTGTATATCCGATTTCAAATCACCTGATCCATACCAGCGGATTTCACAAAGCAGCTTTTTTTCAAGCTGTAAAAGATAAATACTCAATTGGAATTCACTCATTTCATCCCATGATATCCGTAATCAACACGGATCCTTCAGAGGGGTCTGCTTTATTAAAGAAAGCTTGGTGGGCGTTGTCAGGGGATGATGCCGGCTGGATGGATGCTTTCATGTCCGAGCTGGAATTGTCACATTTTATTCTTGATGATGAAAAGAAGGATTTTTACCATGCGGCTGCCGTTATGACTGCGAATCTGATTATCGGGGTTCTGAGAGCAGCGGAAAAAACGGCATCTGTGGCAGGAATACATCCAGATGAGTATGAAAAAATATATTTACCTCTCGTTGACAGCGTCATCGAACATGTTCATCAAGAAGGACTCCATCATGCGTTGGGCGGACCTATCGTGCGCAGGGATTTTAAGCTGCTAAACCGGGAAAAGGAAATTCTTAAGATTGCAGGACTTTCTTCTGAACATGACATTTATTCACTTCTCAGCGATTATCTGATTCATTTAACGGAAAATAAAATCTGATTTCTTAAAAATTAACCGAATATTAAATATTTATTCACGTCTATTTAATTTGCCTTTCTGAATTTCCCTCTGTGACAACGATTAAAACGAGGGAAAAAATGACAAAAAAAATCACGGCAACAGCTAAATGGACTTTCAAAGTCGCTTTGATCTTTCTCCTGATCACAACGGCATGGGCCCGGGAGAATTACGGGTCTTTAAAAGGAAAGGTGATTGACTATAAAAGCGGCGAACCGCTGATTGGCGCGAATATTATGCTTGCGGGAACGGTTTTCGGGGCTGCAACTGATCTGGACGGGAATTATTATATCTATGATATTTTGCCGGGAGTTTATGACATTCAAGTTTCATATGTTGGTTATGACAATCAAATCATACGCGGACTCAGGATTCAAAAAGGTGAGAATCATTATCTCAACACTGCGCTGATTTCTTCTGTTTTGAATTTATCGGAAATTGTTGTCGAAGTGGACGCTTCCAGAAATAGTGATGCCTATATAATTTCGGAGAAAAAACGGTCTTCGAATCTGCAGGATGGCGTGAGTTCGGAACAGATTTCCCGTTCGGGTGATTCAAATGCCGCTGATGCAGTTAAACGGATTACCGGCGTTTCTGTTCTCGAAGGGAATAATGTTTACGTTCGCGGACTTGGAGACCGCTACGTATCCACACAGATGAACGGGGTTCCCATCCCCAGTCCCGAACCGGAAAAAAAGAGCGTTCCCCTGAATTTATTCTCAACCGGCATTCTTGAAAGTATTACGGCTTATAAGACATTTACGCCGGATCTTCCCGGCGTTTTCGGCGGCGGAACGGTGGATATAAAGACAAAAGCGTACCCGGATCACAGGATATTTAACCTGAGCGCGGGAATTACCGGTTCTACGGATTTTATCGGTTCAAATTTTCGAAAAGGGTCCAAAGGATCCCTGGATTTTCTGGGCTTTGATGATGGAATTCGGGCACTTCCTTCGATTATTCCTGATAACAAAATATTAAGCAAATATACAGGACCGGATATATTAAGCACATATCACAATCTTGGTGAATACGGCAGGGCTTTTAAATCAGATATGACAAGCTCTGAATTTTCCGGTATGGTACCCTTTTCTTTGGGAATAAATGCCGGAAATAAATATACCGGATCAGAAAAACTCGAATATGGCTATTATTCAAATATAAATTTTTCAAATGATTATTCGTATCGTGATGATGTATACCGTAAATACTCTGTAGCTGATGAAAAAATAATTACCCGTACTGATCTAAAAAACGAGAAAAGTTCCTATAAAACGAATATGAGTCTGAGCGGAAGCGCAGGTTTAAAATTATACAATAATCACACGTTGAAAATCAGCACTCTTTACACGCATATGTCTGAGAGTTCATTTAATTACGGATTCGGAAAAACACCCAATCTGGATGAAAATGGCATTTACCTGAAAGAATACTATGTTGAAAAAAGCCTTTTAAATACAACATTAACCGGTCTGCACAATGTCAGCAGGCTTCATAACAGCCGATTGGAATGGACGATGAATGCGGGAGTATCCCGGTTATCGGAACCGGATATCAAATCTCATAACTATAAATATTATGGAAACGAGAATCTATACAGACTAGCCAGTTCATCCGCCAAAGCAGGTTTGAGGGAATTTACGGACGGATTTGATGTTAATGGTAATATTGACGTTAATTATCAGGTGAATATTAAAGACCGAGCCGGAGAAACATATAAAATAAAAACGGGCGGAAGAATTCAGGGTAAATTCAGAACATTTTCCAAAAGAAGTTTTTATCACGAATACAGCAACGGCTCCTGGCCTGAAGAACTGATTACCATACGTGACTTTAGCAGTCTGGATGTTTTTGGAAGCGTTTTTCAACCGCAGAATTTCTTTTCGTATGATCCCGTTAGTCAAGAGATAAGTGAAGGACTTATTCTTTTGGAATCGACTGACGGAGCCAGCAGAAATGCATATGATGCCCGGGAACTGAACAATGCTGTGTTTGGTATGTTTGATATCCCACTGGGATTTGGAAGGGTTTCCCGGATGAACAAATTCCGGTTTATTTCCGGTTTGAGAATTGAGGACTATTCAATTATTCTTAAACCGTATAATTCTGTCACGAAAGATCCATATGTAAGCGGTCTTCTTGATGGCCGTAAAATTGAAACAAAAAAGCATCAAACAGATTTTCTGCCATCCATTAACCTGATCTATAATATGTCAGATTTTGAAAAAATCAGATTGTCATACAGCAATACCGTTGCCCGGGCAGAATTTCGCGAAATGGCTCCTTTCGAATTCCAGGCATTCTATGGGGGAAATCTTGTTGTAGGATACCCGTATCTGAAAACAACCCGAATCAATAATTACGATATCCGTTATGAACGGTATCGTTTAGCCGGCGAACTCTTCTCTGCAGGATTATTCTTTAAAGATTTTTCCAATCCAATAGAAAAAGTTATCATCGAAACAGCAGATGAATCATACATAACCTTTCAAAATGCTTTATATGCATATACGTTTGGCATAGAGTTTGATTACAGAACATCCCTGGTGTTTATCCCGCTTGAAAATGGAAAACTGATGTTTGTTTTTAATGCAACGTTATCACAATCAGAAGTCCACAGTCCGGAAAGTATTATCCTGTTCACAGGCGCCAGTACCCCAAACAATGCCGGTTCATTAAAAAGACCCTTGCAGGGACAGTCCGATATCATGCTGAATACGTCATTAAATTATCACGGATTAAACGGGTTAAATGTATCGGTAAGCTATAATGTTTTCAGTAAAAGACTGAATGCTCTGGGGACCGGTACAGTTCCCGATGAATATGAGCTTCCCTTTCATTCTTTAAATCTTACGCTCAGTAAAGCTTATAATAACCTGAAAATCAGCTTTAAAGCAAAAAATATATTAAATCAGGATGTGCAAACCGGTTTTAAAGAAAATGGCAAAACATATTTAACAAACAGATATCATCCCGGAATGGGAGCCGGTATCGGCGTTACTTATGCATTTTAACGAAAAACAAGAAAGGGAAATGATGAAAATCAGGTTGTTCAAAATTGGGTTGGCGGTTATGATTGCGGGCATGATACTCGGGATATCCGGGTGTAACCTTTTTAACAGCAATGATGACGGCGAAAATGATGATGATATTCATGCAGATGTGGTTTTGAAAGGGAATATCACGAAAAATAAAACATTATTTGCAAAAGACAGTATTGTGCTTGCGGGACAGACCTTTGTAAAGGCCGGTGTAACGCTCACGATTGAAAAAGGAACAACAATCTATGCTTTGGCAGATGACGGAAAAGGATTGGCTCCCGCTTTGGTCATCGAACGAGGTGCAAGGATTGTTGCCGAAGGTACGGCAGATGACCCCATCACCTTTACATCAGTCTTGCCTCAGGATATACTGAACAGAAATCCATGGGGAAACTGGGGCGGCTTGATTATTCTCGGCAATGCGCCGGTGAATATTGGCGAAACCTATATTGAAGGGCTTGTTGGCGTTCCCTACGGAGGCAATGATCCGGATGATGACAGCGGTATTCTAAAGTATGTCCGTGTGTGGTACGGAGGACGATCCATTGGTCAGGATAATGAAATTAACGGCATAACTTTTGGCGGTGTGGGACGGGGCACTACCGTTGAATACTGCGAAGTCGCCTACAATCTTGATGATGGATTTGAAATGTTCGGCGGAACAGTTGATATTAAATACTGTGCTGCAATTTTTTGCGGTGATGATTATTTTGATACGGATCTGGGGTACCAGGGACGCGGACAGTTCCTGTTTGCCTTAATGGGAGCTGAAGAAGGCAACAGAGCCTTCGAAATGGACAATGACGGTTCGAACATGGATCTTCAGCCCAGATCATTTCCCCAATTTCACAATGTAACAATTATCGGATCCGGTGAATCTGCATCAGCCGATAATGATCAGTGTATCAGACTACGGGAAGGGACAGGCGGTGATTTTAGAAATATGATCATCTATCAGGGGAAAGATTATGCCGTCAGAATATCCGATGATCCAACAATTGCACTCGTGACAGATAATGCCGTGAATGCAACGGCTCCGAATTACATCTATTTCTCACCGAATAATATAATTTTTGAAACGCCCAATACTTTTCGCGGAGATAATGGAGTCTATACTTTTGTTGATGCGGATCCCGGCTTTTCCATAAATGGACGTGAAGAGGGAGGAAGCATCAACATCCTGCCGTCAACAGACGGACCTGCATTCCTCGATGTTGATGAATTGCCCAATGACGGTTTCTTTGAACAGGTGAATTTTAAAGGAGCATTCGGAGCGCAAAACTGGCTGAACGGATGGTCCATATTAAATGAAGAAGGTCGCTTTTAATCGTTGTCACATAAAGCGGATCTAAGAAGAAATCCGGCGTAAATGCCGGATTTTTTTACACAATCTTTTTTCCTTTTATGATAATTGAAAAATAATTAAAAAACACTAACTCAAACATTTCACAGTTATTGCATTTCAGCGATTTGCTCCAGGGAATTAATTTCAGCAAACGGTTTCGATGAGTCCTTCTTACGGTGTACCGTTTACAGACACAACATCGCCCATGTGAACGTGCTATCCTAAATTTCATGGTATTACCCTATGAGCAAAACTGAATAAATGTCATCATATCGAAAATATTGGCTGCATTATACTGAAGCGTTGATTCATCCGTCAGTTCAGCACCCGGAAAAAAGCTGTATTTATAGGCAATTGTTGGTTTTGAGTAAACAATTTCTATAGTCAGGCTGGAAGGGATAACAGGAATACATTCTTTAAAAAGTTTGACATTCAAAGCTTCTCTTACTGCCGGTTTGTAATCTTCATAAATTTTTGAAGGGGTTTTGGTAACCACTGCATTTCCAAACCCTAATTTTACCGGGAGTGTTACAATGGCAGGTATGAGAGATTGAGCCTGTTTACACATTTCATCATCGCCGGTAAGAAGTGTTACGGGGACTTTGTAATAGGCTGAAACAAGGGCGTGAAGAGTAAATTCAGAAATTCTGTGTCCATTCAGACGCATTTCATGAATAATCGAAGATGCCATCGTGTGGGCCAGCGGATTTCCTAGGCTGCCGGAAGGGGAATGGTATCCGATCATAAACAGTACATCAAAACTTCCGTCCAGTCCCTGCACCATTGAAAACGGATGGCCGCTCCAACCCCGGATAACCTTAACAAAATCCGGCAGTTCTTCCAATAAGATATTCCTGCCCGAAGCATGGGCGTCTTTTAATAGAATTTCACGAACTCCGTTTGTTTTGGCCTCATGACAGGCACAAAGAACTTCATGAGTCATAATCTTTCGGAAAATTGTGTGCTCCGGATGACCAATTTGAGCCTCATCCCAGTTTGCAACACCTGTAATTCCTTCAATATCGGCACTCATATAAAGCTTCATTGTTTAAACCTCTTTTATCATATCCTGATGTTTTTTTAATTCATCCAATACTTTAGGCAGCAATTTGATAATACCCGTTAAACCAACGATGGGAGTAGTCAACACAACGCTGTCAATGATTTCATCCGAACTTGCGCCGGCTTTGAGTGCCTTTGGTATGACAATTTTCACGGCCTCAGGTTGCTGTGTGGTAACCTGTAATGCCAGAGTTATCAGAATACGTGTTTTTTCATCCAGATGTTCACCCAGGGTGGATATAAGTTTCTGATATGATTTCACAACTTCTTTCCGGTTGGACATTAGAAAGGTTAAACCGTCCACGTCATAGTCTTTGAAGCTGTATTTTTCCATTTTCGACCCTCAATTATATATTTTATTCAAACTTAAGAATAAAAATCACTTTACCACAAATGGAATCATGACTATTTTAGCATAATATTTTTTATGGCATTTTGAAATAAAACGACAGGAGATTTCATGAATAAGACACATTCTTTGCCTGAAATTACACTTAAATCCGTTTTACTTGGTGTTGTACTGTCTATTATTCTTGCTTCAGCCAATGCCTATCTGGGACTTTTTGCCGGTATGACAGTAAGTGCGTCCATACCTGCGGCAGTTATTTCCATGGGAATTCTGAAGCTTTTCAAACGTTCCAATATTTTGGAAAATAACATTGTGCAAACAGCGGCATCAGCCGGGGAATCG
>DKER01000014.1 GCA_002452555.1 Fidelibacterota bacterium UBA6817
AGGACTAATGTCTACATTAACGTCAGAAGACAAGAAAAAAATGATTGTTGAATTCGGTAAGAATGAGCAGGATACAGGCAGTCCCGAAGTTCAGATTGCCATGCTGACTCAGCGGATTAAAGACCTTACCGAACATGTAAAAATTCACAAAAAAGATCATCACAACAGACGGGGACTGCAGAAACTCGTCGGACAGCGCCGTGCGCTGTTAAATTATCTCATGAAAAACGATTTCAATCGGTACAGAGATATTATCAGAAAATTAGGTCTGCGTAAATAATTAGGAGAATGTTTTGATTTCAAAAGAAAAAGAAATTAACGGAATCCATACTGTCCTGCAAACCGGTAAGGTTGCAAAGCAGGCTCATGGTTCTGTTATGGCAAGAGCCGGTGATACTATTGTTCTTGCAACGGTTGTTTCCCAGAAACAACTTCGCGAGGGAGCAGATTTTGTCCCTCTTCAGGTTGAATACCGTGAAAAATTTTATGCAAGCGGTAAAATTCCCGGCGGTTTTATCAAGCGGGAAGGAAGACCTTCAGATAGAGAAATATTATGTGCAAGGATTGTAGACAGGCAAATCAGACCGCTGCTTCCCAAAACATGGTACTATGAAACACAGATCATCATAAATGTCCTGTCGTACGATCAGGTCAATCAGGCGGATGTTTTGGCTGCTGTTGCAGCTTCTGCAGCATTATCCATATCGGATATCCCCTTTGCAGGTCCTGTTGCCTCCGTTCGTATCGGGCGCGTTCAGGGTTCATTTATTGTAAATCCATCTCCGGAACAGCTGGATCAAAGCGATATGGATCTGTTTGTCGCCGGGTTGAAAGACTCAATAGTTATGGTTGAGGGTGAAGCTCGGGAAATCAGTGAAAAAGACTTTCTGGAAGCCATTCGCCTGGCTCAGGAATCCATCAATGAACTGGTAGATCTTCAACTGGACTTTGCTGCGGAAATCAAACCGGTAAAACGGGACGAACCCGTATTCGATGAGCTTACAGGACTCCAGGAACTGATTAAAGGCAAGATAACCGATGAAATTGATACTCTTGTTGCCATCGTTCCCAAACAGGAACGGGGAGATTTTGAAGAGGCATTAATTACAAAGATCAGTGATGAATTGTCTGAAGAGTATCCGGATAACAAGAATACTGTTGTCGGTGTAATACATGACCTGATCAAGGACAAAGTCCGGCAGAAGATTCTGAAAGACGGTATTCGAATAGACGGCCGTAAAACAGATGAAATCCGCAATATCTGGTCAGAAGTCTCATTCTTGCCCAGAGCTCACGGATCTGCCTTGTTTACCCGGGGTGAAACGCAGGCACTTGTCGTCACAACACTGGGATCCAAGCAGGATGTTCAGATTCTGGATAACATTGACGGAGAAGGGGAGAAGCACTATATGCTTCAGTATAATTTTCCTCCTTTCTGTACCGGCGAAGCAAAAATGATCAGAGGAACCAGCCGCCGCGAAATTGGTCATGGAAACCTTGCTGAACGGGCCCTGAAAAATGTGGTCCCGGCTCATGACGCATTTCCTTATACAATTCGCGTCGTTAGTGACGTCCTTGAATCCAATGGTTCTTCATCAATGGCCACGGTTTGCGGAGGTTGCCTTTCCCTGATGGATGCTGGGGTACCCCTTAAAAAAATGGTCAGCGGTATTGCTATGGGACTTATTACTGACGGTGATGATTTTGCCGTATTATCCGATATTCTTGGTGATGAAGATCATTATGGCGATATGGATTTTAAAGTAGCAGGAACAGATGACGGCATTACTGCAATTCAGATGGACCTTAAAATTCAAGGCTTGTCATACGATAAGATGGAAAAAGCGCTGGAACAGGCACGGGAAGGACGCTTGCACATTTTGAACAAAATGCGTGAGACTATAACCGAACCCCGAAAAGAACTCAGTGAATGGGCTCCACGCATTACAACACTCCATATACCGGTTGATAAAATTGGTGCCGTTATTGGTCCGGGCGGTAAAATTATTCGTGAAATCATAGCGGCAACAGGCGTCGAAATTGATATCGAAGATGATGGTACCGTTAATATTTTTACTCATGACAGCAAAGCATCAAAAGACGCAGAAAAAAGAGTTCTGGCACTTGTTGAAGAACCTGAAGTGGGAAAAATCTATAAAAATGCGACGGTCACTCGTCTGATGGATTTTGGTGCATTTGTGGAGTTCCTGCCGGGTAAAGAAGGCCTGGTGCACATTTCCGAACTCAAATGGGAACGTGTTGAAAAAGTCAGTGATGTTCTGAATGTTGGAGACATTACGGATGTCAAACTCTTTGAGATTGATCGGCAGGGACGTTTGAATCTGAGTATCAAACGGCTTACCGAACCTCCGGAAGGTTACCGCACTGAGAACAGGGAAAGACCATCCTCTGACCGGAAACCCGGCGGTTTCAGGAGAAATGACAATAACAGACGTCGTTAAGTCTAACTTAAATAACGGCCTGACTCTTGTTACGGAAAACATCCCCGATTCACCATCAACAGCAGTCGGGGTAATTGTCAAGGCCGGTTCAATTCATGAGCGATACGGATTATCCGGTATCGCTCATTTTGTTGAACATCTTGTTTTTAAAGGATCTTTAAACAGGTCTTCATTTAATATTGTCGATGCAATTGAATCCAAAGGCGGTTATATCAACGCATATACTGAAAAAGATCTGACGACTTTCTTTGCCCGTGTGTTGCCCCGGGACGTTAAATATGCCCTGGATATATTATGTGATATGATTTTTTTTCCGGAATTTACAAATGCCAATATTCAACAGGAAAAATCTGTCATCATTGAGGAAATCAATGATTTTACGGATACGCCGCAGGATTATGCCAATGAAACCTTCATACAGAAACTGTATCCCGGTCACTCATTTGGAACATATATTTTAGGGACAAGGAAAAGCATTAAATCAATCGAAAGAAAGGATATCCTGAATTTTCATCATCAATATTATCGCCCCTCCAATACTGTCATTGTGATCAGCGGCGCCGTCAGTCATCATGATATCCTGGATTATCTGAATAATCTGTCTTATACAGCAACGGTCAATTCTGTTGAAAATATATGGACAAAACCTATAAAGATCAGTGAAGGCAAGGAATGGATTGAAAAAGATGATATTGGCCAGGCTCATCTTGTATACGGCTGCCATTTTGATGATACGGATCGTATCCAAAAATATAATCTGGCCCTGATCCAATTAATCCTTTCAGGCGGAATGTCTTCCAGACTGTTTCAGAATATTCGGGAGAAATTCGGATTTGTATATTCAATAGAATCGTCGATTGATTCATTTGCCCGGTGTGGCGTTTTCACGGTTTATACCGGTGTTGAAACAAATAAAATGGAATTTGTTAAAGAATTGATAAAAAAAGAACTGACCTCCATTACGGCAGACAGTATTTCTGATACGGAACTTCAGCGGATAAAAATGCAATTTGTGGGACACCTTATTATTAATTTGGAAAATCTTGAAAACCGAATGGAAAGACTGGGACGACATGTCATTCAGTATGATACATATCTCTCACCGGCTGAAACGATAGAAATTATTAACCGTATTTCACGGGAAGATTTAACAAAGGCAATGAGCTTACTGAATAATTTGTCGCGATATAATACTTTCTCATTGATTCCCCGGTAAATACTCTAACGTCTTTATGCCGATTGTTCTATAATATTCAAAATCATTACACTTGATAAAATATTTTTACTAAAATAGTGTAATATTGTTGATTATCAGCGTCTTAATTCGTACGTTTAAAGAAAAGGTTCAAGGGTAATGACTTTGCCAAAGATTAAAAAGCTCTACTATTCTATCAGTGAAGTCAGCAAAATGACGGATGTAAAACAGCCTACACTCCGTTATTGGGAAAATGAATTCTCTATCCTTCAGCCTGGAAAAAACAGTGCAGGAAACCGGGTTTATAAAGAGTATGATATAAAGCTCATCCATTTCATCAAGACACTGCTTTATTCAAGAAAACTAACCATCAACGGTGCCATCGATTATATTAATCAGCTAATGAACAGCAATGAACTGAATTCCCAGCTGCAATTATATTCAATAGAAGGCCTTGTTAATCATGAACAAAGCACCGCAGAAAATACAACTCCCGTTGAAGAAGACGTAAAAGTTATTGATAACGAAACAAACGACGGTTCCGAAGACAGGATAATTCTCCTTTTATCAAAAATTAATCAAGAGATACACAATTTAACCACGTACCTCAATGAATTTCTCAAGGAATTGAATTGATTTTAGTGTAAAAAACCGGTAAAATTTCACGTTTCGGAGCGTGGCGCAGCCCGGTAGCGTACTTGAATGGGGTTCAAGGGGTCGTAGGTTCAAATCCTATCGCTCCGACAGAAAAGGGACAAAACGTCCCTTTTTTACTGCTATCCTGTTTTTTAAGAATGTTTAATAACTAATAATATTATAAGTAAATGAAAAAAAATAGTTGAATTGTCAAAAGTAAAACAATAAATTTAAGTAGAAATAACAATACAATATATGATTTATGCAATACCGTGAGACAATATAACATAAAAAAAAGGAGATTTTGGATGGCACGATTTAATGAGGGAAATGGTAATCCGCCGGGGAAAAGACGCAATTTCTCTGAAACCAGGGATGATTTACTCTGTTCCCGTGAAGCACTGTACAAGCTTTCATCAACGTTCAAGGTGCTGGGACATCCTGCACGGATCAAGATTTTCCGGCTTCTGGATGGTAATGAGTATTCTGTGTCAGAAATTCAGGACATGATTGGTGAAGTGCAGCCGGTTACATCACAACATCTGAAAATTATGACGGATCATGAATTGCTAAGCAGCAGACGGAATGGTTCTTTTGTTCTCTATACACAGAACAAAGATAATTTTAACCGGAAAATTTCAACTCATATTGTGAACGAACTGATTGAGAATTATATGGATGTTCCGGCGGAGGATTGAAACAGGAGAGTTTTCTCCTGTTTCCTTTCTTGAGTTTATAAGAATAAATTAAAACTTAAAAAAACGCGAATTTTTATTTTTGACGGTTTAATGATTTATTTGTATCCTTTATTATGATACGTAACCGGTCCCTGCTAGACACGATATTTTTCAATATTCATCTTGACGGAAGTATTTTATGCCTTCACAGCTCTTTTTCTAAAGTAAAGCATGTGTTTATTAATCCGGATAATCTGATAGATTATTTTTTGGGGAAAGGCTGTACACTGGTTACACCTGCCCATCATTATCAACGGAGAGTCCGGTATAAACCCTCAATGAACATCCTGCAAAACGGAATAGATTCTGACAACGAATCGCACCAATCCATGGACAGGATATATACACCGGAAAATACGGAGATTTCATCGGAGATGGGGATAGTGGCAAAGCATATTCTCCTTAGGAAAGAATCATTTATTGGCTATCATCCGGAAAACGCATTTGCTTCATTGGGACCTGAAGCAGAAGCAATCATTCAATCACAATCACCCTGGAATGTTTATGCTCCGTATGATCGAATTATGACGTATGACAAAGCCTTCATCCTGCTGCTTGGTGTTGATTTATGTAAAGCAACACCGATTCATTATGCTGAATATGTATCCGGAAGGATACCCTTTATTCGGTGGTACTGTGATGAAAATCATGTTATCCGTCCCATGCGGGTAGGAGGGTGTTCCGACGGTTTTGATTCCTGTTCCAGCGTTGTTTCACATCTAAATCAATGTAAGCCCGGAAATTCCGGATGGATTAATATTTATCCTTTCAAAGATTTTATTCATGAATTGGTTCAAATTTTCAGGCAAAACCATGAAATAACCCGATGTTCTGATCCTGAGTGTCCCAGATGCCGGGATATTCTGAAAGGGGGTCCGTTTTACTCATTTAAAAGGTATGGTGAATGATTGGTATTTCTAAAGATTTGCAGGATCTTTGCCCCGCTTTAAGCATAGGGTGGCTGCAAGCACAGATCAAGAACTCATTCACTGATCATATGCTTTGGAATGAGATAGTGGCATTCATTGTGGATTTTAGGAATAAGTATAAACGGGATGAGATATCCGGGTTACCGGAGATTTGTGAAGCCCGCAAACTCTATAAATCACTCGGGAATGATCCGGCCCGTTATCGTGTTTCCAGTGAAGCACTGTTAAGACGAATTTTATCGGGTCAATCCCTCTATCCCGTTAATACATGCGTGGATATAGCGAACTATCTGTCATTACGTTATCAGTTGTCTATGTGCGTTTATGATCTGGACAAAATTCAAGGCAAAATTGTATTGCGATCCGGAAAGCAAGGCGAAACAATGAATGCTATAGGCGGTATTCAAATGAATATGGCTGCACTACCCGTTTACTCCGATGAGACAGGAATAATCGGGTCAACAACCCGGGATTCTCTTCAAACCAGTGTTCAAACTGATACAAAAATGATCCTGTTGATCGCGACTTCTTTTTCTTCAGAAACCAAATTAAAAGATGTTATGCTTTCATCAGAAAAAATTTATAATCAATATTGTGATGCAAAAATCATTCATTCCGGTATCGGCATATAATCAGAAAGCAATTTGTAAAGCATCCTCAAAATAATCCACAAAATGAACTTTTTTTATTCCGGCTTTAATCTTATCGCTTAAATCATCATAATCCGGTTTGTTTTCAATCGGTAAGATGAGTTCTCGAATTCCAACACGCTGTGCTGCTATCGCTTTCTCCTTTATCCCCCCGATCGGAAGGATTTTACCGGTTAGTGATAATTCTCCGGTCATGGCAATATCGTCGCGGACCGGTTTTCCCAAGGCCAGCGAGTAAAGTGCCAGAGCCATGGTAATACCTGCAGAAGGACCGTCTTTGGGAGTTGCGCCGGCCGGGACATGAAGATGGATATGATTACTGTTGAAAAACGATTTGACAGGGTCCTTGTAATCGCTTTTATCAAGGAGAGACCGAATAAATGAATATGCTATGTATGAAGATTCCTGCATGACTTTACCCAATTGCCCTGTTTGTTGAAATCCGGCAGATTTTGTCATAACTGCGGATGCTTCAATATAAAGGGTTGTGCCGCCCAAAGGTGTCCATGCCAGCCCCAACACAATTCCGGGTCTTTTTTTCTTGTATAGCTGTTCTGTTTTAAAAATGGGATTTCCCAGATATACTTCAAGATTTCTTCCTGTGACAGTCACGGTTTTCGTTCCTTTTTCTGCTTGTAGAAGTGTGATCTGCCGCATGATCTTTTTTATCTGGTTTTCCATATTGCGAACACCCGCTTCACGGGCATATTCACCGGCAATACGTTTGATGGCTGCGTTGCTGATCGTGACTTCCCTGCTGAGTAAACCATGTTCTTTCCGTTGTTTCGGGATGAGATATTTTTTTGCTATTTCAATTTTATCTTCAAGAATATAACCTGGCAGTTTTATAATCTCCATTCTGTCCAAAAGCGGGGATGGAATGGTATCGAGTTGGTTTGCGGTAGTGATAAAGAGAATATTTGATAAATCATACCGCACATCCAGGTAATGATCCAGAAATGCATGATTCTGTTCGGGATCCAGGACTTCCAGAAGTGCAGATGCAGGATCACCCTGATAACTAATCCCAATTTTATCAATTTCATCCAGCATTATTACAGGATTGGATGTTCCGGTTCTTTTCAGACTCTGAATGATCTTTCCGGGCATGGCGCCGATATACGTTCGCCGGTGACCTTTAATTTCTGCTTCATCCCGCATCCCACCTACACTAAAACGGTAGAACTGCCGTCCTAGTGCATTGGCAATAGACCTGCCGACAGATGTTTTTCCTACTCCGGGAGGACCTACAAGGCAAAGAATGGATCCGGCAACTTTACCGCGTTTAATAATTGTGCTGATCACTTCGAGTATACGTTGCTTAACATCCTCAAGACCATAATGTTCATTATCCAGTATTTCACGGGCTTTATGAATATTCAGATTATCCCGGCTGTAAATTCCCCATGGCAGATCCGTTAAAACCGTTAAATATGTCCTCGTAACATGAAATTCGGCCGAAACAGGTTCTAAGATCCGGAGTTTTTCCATTTCTTCATTAATTACCTGTCGGGCTTCCGGACTAAGGTTTAGTTTAGCTATTTTCTCTTCTAACTTATCTATTTCAGCCGATTTATCATCTTTCTCAAGTCCCAGCTCTTTTTTTATGGCTTTTAGTTGTTCCTGCAGGAAAAACTCTTTTTGCCGTCTGCTGATTTTGTCATCAATCTGTTTTTGAATCTTTTCCTGCAACTGTGCCAGCTCAATTTCTTTTCGAAGGAGGAGGAGAAGCTTCTCAGCCCTGGGAATCAAATCAATGGTTTCCAATATTTCCTGCAGTTTTTCCGGTTCAGCCGAAAGCATTTGTGCAATCAAATCCATGATCAGTCCGGGGTTCTCGTAACTCAATTGAGACAGAACCATTTTCAATTGTTCCTGCATCAAAGGATTCAATGATATCAATTCTTTTACGGTGGACATGACAGACAGTGTATAGGCTTTTAATGTATCGGTCATGTCAACCGAATCATCCCGGAGCGTTGAAACTGTCCAGCGTCGAAAATCGGGATGGTGTACTTCCCGAATTTTTTTAAAGCGTGAATATCCCTGAACGATGAGATGAACAGTATTCTGAGTCACCTGGATTATCTTGATAATTTTTAGAATTGTCCCCGTCTCGGAAAGTCTGTCTTTTTTTGTCTCATCATTGCTAATTGAACGGACCAATGAAACACCAAAAAAGCTATTATCGTTGTCAAGAGCATATTTTATTTCTTCAACGTATTCTTCTCCATTAAACGAAAGCGGTAAAGTGATACCGGGAAACAGAGGCCTTGAATACAGGGGCAGGATATTCAGATTATCGGGAATGATGTCTGAAACCAGTAAAATTCCGGCATCAGATGAGGATTTATTATTGTTCATAATCAACTCCTTGTTTTCAATCGTTATTCTTTAGACAAAATGAACGTGAATTTGTGACACATTATTTGTTGATGTAAAATCGTTTGATAAGGTTTCCTGTTAACAGAATAAAAGCGCCTAAAATGATAATTACCGGTCCAGTAGGTAAATCCAGAAAGTAAGACAGCGCTATACCGGAAAATGTAAGGAAAACACTGACCAGCACTGAGACCATGAGTATCCTTTTAAAATCATTCAAAAAAAGCATACTGATCATTGTAGGGATTGTCAGCAGTGCAATGACTAAAATTATACCTACCATTTGAATCAGGGCTACAATTGTTATACCGGTCATGACCAATAGAAGGATCCTGAAAAAAGGAACCGGCACAGCCTGCAGCCTGGCAAATTCTTCATCGAAAGCGATGGATAAAAAATATTTGAAAAATGAAAAAATGATGATCACCACTGTCAGGGTTAACCCTGTCAAATAGTATATGTTTTCCCTGTGAACCATAAGAATGTTTCCAAAGAGATAGGACATTAAGTTTGGCGTGTATGATCGTGTAGATAACGTTATAAAAAGGATTCCCATCGCCATTCCTGCAGACCAGAGAATACCGATGTTTGCATCCTGAGAATTAATCGTTTCCGGTGAGTACAATCCTAAAATGACGGCAGAAATCAAGGCTATCGTAAAAGCTCCCAGCATCGGATCAAGTCCTAAAAAAAAGAAGAGTCCCAAACCGCCAAATGCAGCATGACTAATTCCGCCGCTGATAAAAACCATCCGCTTTGTAACGACAAATGTACCGATAATGCCGCAGAGGATACTTGACAAAACAGCAGCCATGAAGGCATTCTGCATGAATGAATATTTAAGCATCTCACTGAACATGGTTATTATTCTCCCGGTGATGCCCAAGTACTCTGTGTGGAATACCGTGTGCAATCAGGTCTACAGGGCATCCATAAACTTTTTGGAGGGTCTCTTCTGAAATCTTACCGGCTTCATGAAGATATAGTTCCTGATTTATGCATGCGATGTGTTTTACTTCCTGCGCAATCGCCGTAAAATCATGGGTAACTATGACGATCGGAATAGTTTGATTCATTTCATGAATGATTGCCTGAAAAATTTCCCGGGATTCAGAATCGATAGAAGCTGTTGGTTCGTCAAACAGGAGGATTCCCGGTTTACCGATGAGAGCTCTTGCTATAAGAACACGCTGCATCTGTCCGCCGGAAAGTTCACGAACCGGCTTACCCAGCAAATGATCCAGTTTTAATGTTTCCGAAAGTTCAAGCGGTTCTTCATTCCCGGTTTTTCCAAAAAATGAGTATTTCTTCAGATTTCCCATTTTAATTACATCGAGAACTTTCAGGGGTACATTCTGATCAAAACGCGAGAACTGGGGAACATAGCCGATTTTTTTTTGAAGATTGGGTGGATGAAACATTATTTTGCCGCTGTCCGGTGTCAGTAATCCGGCCAGAAGTCGAAGCAATGTAGTCTTGCCTCCGCCATTGGGACCGATTATGACCAGATAGTCGTTTTTCTTTATGGTGAAATTTATGTTCTTTAATATCCTGAAAGGTTTACGATAACCGAAATTCAGATCCCTGATTTCTACGGCAATATTATCGTTTATACTCATGGTGTGCCGATCAGGTTTTGTGTCATTGTAACAATACTTTTAAGCCAGTCATATTCCAAAGGATCTGCTTCAATTATTTCAGCTCCGGTATCACGGGCAATTGCCTGAGCGCTTTTCTGACTGAATCCCCGTTGAATGAATATCTTGTTTTCACTGTGAGAATGGGTATGATCGGCAATTTTTGACAAATGACGGGGACCCGGTTCATGTCCGTGAGATTCGATGGCAATCTGTTCCAGATTAAACTCGGATGCATAATAACCCCATGCCGGATGATAGATGATGAATTGTTTAACCTGGTGTTCTTTGAGCAGTTTTGCTGTCTCTTTCTGCAGAACTTCAATGTCATTGATTAAGACAGACAGATTCTTTTTAAATGTCAGAGAGTCTCCGGGGAAGAATTCCTTTAAAAAAGGATACAATTGAAGGGCTGTTGTTTTCATGAATTCCGGAGACATCCAAATATGGGGATCGTTTTCGTCAACAGCAAATCCTGCTAGTTTAACGGTTTTGTAAATACTGATTGATTTCTTATTACCTTTTACGAGTTGGGGATTGATGTGTTTCGTTTCAAAAATAAAAGCGGGATGACCAATGAGAAAAAAACCGTCTGACACACTCATTTTCCTGATTTGAGAGGGAGTGGGAGAATAAACAGCGGGGGACTGACCGTTGGGAATCATGATATTTACTTCAAAAATCTGATCACCGGCAATTCGATGAATAAAATATGCCTGTGGAGGAATGGTGACAGTTATGACGGGTCTTGCGCCAAACAAAGGAAAAGACAGCAATAAGAGAAAAAGTGTACATTTTATTTTTATCATACTTTGATCTTTCACATTTCAATCAACGTTTTTGTGATTAACACAGTATTTAATCGTTACAAAATTTATTACATTAAATGCTGAAAAATATAAATAATTAAGGTTATGCTGTTGACTAAACTTATCTCAAAACTCGTAATAACACTTTGCATCTCCTCATGCCTTTTCGGGGATTTTATTTTGATTCCCATGGATAAAACGCAGACAAATCATTTAAAAGCGTATGGTGTCATGTACTGGGTTTTGAGCCGCGGGGGGGAGGGCGACTGGTTGTTGAATTACCGCGGCGGTTCTTTCAGAATGGAAGACCGGCCGGAAATTCGTGAAGAGTGTATCATACGGGGCGTGAAATTTGAATTTTTATCCACTTCTCAAAACCGGCAGGCAGAGGCGCAAATAGAAAACGGGAACATGGACATAGTTAAACTGGAAGTGGCTCCCAAAGTGGCTGTTTATACACCGCCCAATAAAATGCCCTGGGATGATGCGGTAACTCTTGCTCTGACTTACGCGGAAATTCCGTATG
>DKER01000004.1 GCA_002452555.1 Fidelibacterota bacterium UBA6817
TTTACATGGCACATAAACAACAGAGACGCGGGGTTACCACGTCTCTGCAGTATTTGTTTTCTTCAGGGCAGCGTTTTCATGATGGTTCCGTTTGATGTCTTCAAAGCCCCATTATTTTACCATCACCATCTTTTTAATCCTCTGAAAGCCGGTGGATGTTTTCATGGCATAGAGATACACACCGCTTGAAACAGGCCTGCCTGCTGCGTTTTGACCGTCCCAGCGGATCTGGTGAAAGCCGGCCGGAAATGCTTCATCACGGGTCAGTGTCATGACCTGCCTGCCGGTGATATCATAAATGGTCAGGGTTACACGGGCTTCTTCCGGAAGGTCAAAGGCAAGGGTTGTATAGGGGTTGAAGGGATTGGGATAATTGTCTCTGAGAGCATACTCTTCCGGAATAGCCGGGGTCTTCTCATCGGAATGATCTCTGTATCCGCTCTTGGCCAGGGACCATTTTACCTTTTCACCCATCTCTTCCCGGGCCATGAGTGTCAATTCCTCATCCGGATACTTACTCTTCATGACGGACAGGTATTTCAGGGCGGATTCTGTGTCTTTCAGGTTGATGTTATATGCCAGCACCAGGCTGTAAAGCGCGTGCAATTCGTTTTTTGTATCGGGGTATCGGTTCAGGATCGTTTCATAGGTCTGAACAGCCTTTTGTACCTCTTTGCGGAACAGCTGATCTCCCGCCAGGAGAGCCAGAGCCACCGGTTTCAGGGATCCGGAGATTTCCGGGTTTTGGATGATATCCGAAAGATAAGCACTCAGATCCTCACGGCCGGTATTCCGGGACATGTGATAGATCTTTACAAGGGCGTTTCCTGCCTGCCGGCTGTCTGAGAATTTAGAAATAAGCTGTTTATAAACTTCAATGGCGTCGGCCTGTTTGTTGTTGATAAAAAGGTCATAGCCCCAGAGCCAGAGATCGGAGAGTCTGTTCGGGTTGGGTTTTTTCGGATCAAATCCGGCGAACCTGTTGTTTCCGGACTCCCCTGATGCCACAAGAGTTGATGCCGCTTTACTGAGGGTGGATCCGCCCCCGGGATTGTAAGTCAGGTAATGACTGTAATGAAATTCAGAATCATTACTAATGCGAAAACGTAAAGTATCCGGCGGGTAAGAACCCCACCAATTATATTCTGCTTCCACGCAGGCGTTATCTCCGGCATCCACATTATAAGGATTGCCGTAGATGCTGTTATAACCGCCGATGCGCATGTTATAGGAATCGGAACTGCCCAGAAAGGGCGTGGAATAATAATCGGAAAGCAGGCCATACCGGTAATTATCGGCGATTACGTTCAGTCCTTTTTCTGAACCCAACTCACTGTTCCATGGCCCGAGTTTCGGGGCACTGTAATCATGAGTGATCACTCCGGAAAAGTTGGAATTGAAGCTGTTCTTGTATACATCCGGGGACGACGAGTTATTGAACCCCGCGCCGTAGTATGAATTCCCGCTGAAAATATTATTGAAGATGTAGGGTGAGGAACTCACGGCATAAAGTCCTTTGGTATTGCTTGTAACCCGGTTTGATTTAATGTCCGGTGAAGCACAATACAGGTTTATGCCGTAATTGTTATGAGTCAGGGTATTGTTATGGATATTTGGATCGGACTGGTTGCATTTGACACCGTATTGGGCATAGTGGATATTGCAATACTTCAGACTTCCCGTGGCATTTTCTTCGAAAATAATACCGTTCCAATCGCCCGCACTCGGTGAGGCGTTAGTAGATGTAAAGAGGATGGAATCCTCTTCGGTTCCTTCCGCGATCAGGCTGCCCTGAACGGTTAACTGTTTGCCGGGGGAAAAATCAATTTGCGTACCCGGAAGAATAGTTAGTGTAATATTTTCTGGAATTGAAATATTGTTGACTACAGTAATTGATCCATACCAGGTCATATCATGTAAAATATCGCCACCCGTTGATATTTGTGGGAAATATAAAGCCCCAATATCAGAAACAGTACTGTCGGGGTCAATAAAAGCCTGATCGTCCCAGCCCCCTAAAAACCACCAGTCAATAATGCCGGCATCTATAGCAGGTGATCCGGGTCGGATATTATAATTTCCAGCAGCCATATTAATAAATTCCGGATTACATGTATAATTAATATGATCAGTATTATAGTTGCTTGTATTGATAACCGGGCTGAGACTTGTACAATTATAAAATATATTCTTATCAATATGTCGTGAATATGGAATATTGTCAATAAATACAGATCCTTCAGAGAAAATATTGCAAATTAGAAACAGGTTTATATTTTCTGTATAAAATGTTTCATATTGACCATTTAAAGGATTAGCAAAGGTATTAAACCAGACAGTAATCCAATCTCTGGGTTCTGAAATACCACTTTCTGTCAAACGAATACTTGCATCGCAGTTTTCAAATATACATTGTTTGATTTCCGCGTGCATACCTCCAGGTCCACCTGCTTTTGTGTTGGGAACCGGTATGAAATCTATGGCTGTGATCGCATCTTTTATTATGACATTCACAACTTCATGGGTTTTTTCATCCGTATTATAGAACTTCAATCCCCGCCATCCACCGGTATAAGTTGAACCGTTATATGTCAAAGATGAAGAGCCTTGTAAAATAACAGGCATAAACGGCTGGCCGATCATGACCAGTTCTCCATAAACATCAATTCCAAATCCTTCGGCACATTCGATCTGTGAATCAGGTGGAATTACCAGTTTTTCATCGGACGGAATATCCACAATAAAATCAGGTGTCTGATTGACGGCTTGATATACTGCCTGTATTGTTATGTTCGGATCAATGACAACTATGCGGGTTTCTAATGCGCAACTGCCATCGACAAAATCAACCGTACCACCGGACGCCTGCCAATGATCAAATACATAAATATTATTCTGATTGACTCCACCCACATATGGGGCTTTGATTGTATAACACTGCATATTATAATTAGGATCTTGGTCGAGAAAAACTCTGTAAATAGTCGTATCAGTGGCGTTATCCAACGTGACAAATATGCTCGGTTGTGTTCCTTTTGCATCAACATACCAGGGATCCCGAATTTTTATTGACTTTGCCACGTCATTTCGGTTCTCACCCCCGATATCCACTGAAAAGTGTACTGGGAA
>DKER01000036.1 GCA_002452555.1 Fidelibacterota bacterium UBA6817
TGGATCAGGAGGAACTGGTAGCTTTGGAATTGGCGACAACCCTTCATGATATCGGAAAAATTAGCATCGACAGCAAGCTACTTCAAAAAAATGGTCAATTGACTGATGATGAGTGGCTGGAAGTCAGAAAGCATCCTGAGGTGGGCTATCGAATTGCTCAGACAGTGCCGGAATTGCGCAAGATCTCTGAATATATTCTTTGTCACCATGAGCGCTGGGATGGCACCGGTTACCCCCAAGGTCTAAAAACCGATGAAATTCCCCTGTTGGCCCGGATTCTAGCTATTGTGGACGCCTATGATGCAATGACCCGGGACCGACCCTATCGCAAAGCAATGACAAAAAAGGACGCCATTGATGAGTTAAAGCGTAATGCCGGCACTCAGTTTGATCCGGTTCTGGTGGGGGTGTTCATTAAGGATGTAATCGAAGAAAACATGATTGAATAGGAGCTCGATAAGGCAGATCCTGACCAAAGATTGAATGCACAATACAAGACCGTTTAAAATTCTTAATTATATTTAAAACAGTAGAAAGGCGGAATAAATCCCCTTTGGATCAGGAAACTCCCGAACTTGATGGGATTTTTAAAAAAGCTTATCAACAGGCCAATGATAACGTCATCAGAAATATAGATTTAACCGGTTAAGTAATGCTTGTAATTCTTTGAAACTAGTGATATAATTCATTTTACAAATATATACGCATTTAAATTGTGTAACGCTACTATTTTTAGGAGGAAATGATTTATGCTAACGAAACGACAGAACCTATTGGAAACGATTAAAGGTGGCAATCCGGACCGCTTTGTCAATCAGTATGAGGCCTTTGTGTGTACCGATGCCATTTACGGAATGATAATGGGTGATCCGATTACCGGACAAGGCGCTTTTCCCATGCCTGGTGGCGAACCGGCAAAGAATGCCTGGGGCATTACCTTTGCCTGGCCAGCGGGAACCCCCGGAGCATTTCCCTTACACGATAAGGAACACAAGGTGCTCCAGGATATTACAAAATGGCGGGACGTTGTTAAGGCCCCTAAAACAGATTTACCAGCCGAAGCCTGGGCCCCGTTTTTACCAGCCATTGAAGCAATTGACCGTAACGAGGTATTCGCCACCGTCTTTGTGGCTCCGGGAGTCTTTGAACAATGCCATCATTTAATGGGGATGGAAGATTGTCTGATGGGTTTTTATGAGGAACCGGAAGAAATGCATGCCTTAATTGATTACATTGTTGAATATGAACTTCGCTATGCCGCGGAATTGATCAAATATTACAAACCAGATTGTCTGTTCCATCATGACGATTGGGGCAGTTCTCTGAACTCGTTTATGGCACCGGAAATGTTTGCCGAGTTTATCGTACCGGCTTACAAAAAAATCTACGGCTTTTATAAGGCTAACGGTGTTGAGCTGGTGGTCCATCACAGCGATTCCTATGCCGCCAATCTGGTACCACTGATGATCGAAATGGGAATCGATATCTGGCAGGGCTGTATTTCTAATAATAATGTTCCCGACCTCATTAAAAAGTACGGCGGCCAGATCTCGTTCATGGGCGATATCGACAACTCCCTGATTGATGATGAAAACTGGACCCAGGAAAGTGTTGGCGCCGAAGTGCGCAAAGCCGTCGTCCGATGCGGTAAACACTATTACATCCCTTGTATTACCCAAGGTGGTCCCGGTAGTGTTTACCCCGGCGTTTATGAAGCGATTACTACGGAAATTGATCTGATCAATGCCGGAAAATAGTTAGTGCTGGAGAATAATTTACACCCTGATTAAACCAATCCATCATAAAAGAAAACCTAGCAACAGCCGGAGAATTTTCTCCGGCTGTTTTCGTTTTTGACTTTAGTCTGTTGAGCACGCAAAGCGGGCGAAACAATAAACCACCTGCTATGCGGGTGGTGGGCAAAAGGGTTATACCCAAAAATCACCTTTCCATGTAAGATAGAGATGTTCAGGCTCTATCAAAAGTAAGGAAAGGTGATTTAATGGCAAATAAGACAAATAGTCTATCCCATACAAAATGGATGTGCAAATATCATATTGTATTTACATCTAAGTATAGACGAAAAATAATTTATAATCAATACCGGGAAAGTATTGGTGAAATATTAAGGCAATTGTGTAAATACAAGGGAGTTGAGATTATTGAAGGGCATCTGATGGCAGACCATGTGCATATGCTGGTGAGTATTCCGCCCAAAATAAGTGTGTCTCAATTTATGGGATACCTCAAAGGAAAAAGCGCATTGATGATATTTGACAAACATGCAAATTTGAAATATAAGTTCGGAAACAGACATTTCTGGGCGGAAGGATATTATGTTAGCACGGTTGGGCTAAATGAAGCAACAATACGGAAATATATCGAAGAACAAGAAAAACATGATATAGCATTGGATAAATTGAGTGTGAAGGAATATGAAGACCCCTTTAGGGGATAGCTGGTAATACGAAAGCTCCTTTAGGGGCAAGCAAAAGTGGCAAAGGCAATAGAGCCTGAACGAAGTGAAGGCCAGCGTCTTGAGGCGCCGGCCGGTAACAGAGGCTTATAGCCTCAGAGCAAACCACCCGTTAGACGGGTGGTGCTGATT
>DKER01000116.1 GCA_002452555.1 Fidelibacterota bacterium UBA6817
GACTGATTGGAGAATACAAATTCTTCAGTGAGTTTGGATAGAGAGAAACTGGTGCAACCGATTGGAAACTGACAAAAGCTGCAAACCGGAGCCGCCTGCCAAATCTTTTCCAGACAGATTCCTCCATATTTTCCAGCCACTTCAAAAAAGAAAAGACGACCCGAGTCCCGAAGAACCCGAATCGTCTCTTTTCTCTGTTTCTACACCGTATATCTATTCTTGCTGATTTTTTTAGCAAGCTTTACTCTTTTCGAATAAAAACTCAGGGTCAAGATCCGCTTGATTGCACCATTCAATGCTGTCAAAACTAACGCGTACAGTCTTGAATTTCTCCTCATCCTTCAATTCTTGAAAAATACCCTTATCCAAATATGGACTGACATCGACGTCTCTTTTCACCATTTTCAAAAGTTAATAGTAACTTATAGTCCTTTAAAGGTTCTACATTGATAACTGCTAAATACATCATTCGACCTCCTATTTTAATGGATCAATTTTATATGGTAGCTCACTATTCATTGCCAGCATCCAGTCTGCAAGTAGTTCTTCCTGTCTTAACCGTATGTCACCGTATGTCGCGTAGGCACCGTATGTCGTATGTCGCGTATGTCGCGTATGTCGTCAGGCACCGTTTGAGGCACCGTTAGATTAGATACCAAGAAACCTCTTAGCGTCTTCAATATTTTTAAAGTTCTCAATATTGATATTGAATATCTGCAACATCTTAAGATCCAATGTAGCGATCTTTTCTTGACACTCAGTCGGAAGAACTCCAAATTTCATTGCTAAACGCTCAATTGCCAAATCAAATAAGCTCTCTTTTTTTGCTTCATATCTCTCAATATCTCGCACTTCTTTTCGTCCTTGTTCTCGTAACGATTCAGCTAAAGTCATCGTAACTTCACTCCCCTCTTTGTAAGTATCTTCTAATTGTTCAATGACAAAGTCAAGTTGATCTATGGAAATTCCTGATTCTGCTTTCACAATATAGTTCATGCATATTTTAAAATACTCAGTTCCTTTTTCTTCCTTCTCCAAATCCCGCAGCGCTCTGGCGGCATTGAGAATGATATCCATAAATTCCAGCCCACTTTTTCTAGGCATATCTCTGAAAAGTGATAATGCAATCGCCAGTTTAACCTTACCTTTGATGTCTCCATCTGAAAACTGGGATAAATCATAGAGCTGATAGCGAAAATCCGGTGTCATTTGTCTGATTTCTTCTGGTAGTGTATCATAGTCTAAAATCAGATCACTGAGCATCGGCCCAATTCGCCATTGCGATTTTCCATGATAGATCACCATTGGAATCACCACTGGAATGTGAGTGTCATTTTCTTTATTAACTTTCTGATCCCAGATTCGTGCAATGTAAATGAATAGCTGGAGAGCAACCATTCTATCTGAATAACTCTTGTGTTCAAAAAGGAAGTACAGATAACCTTCTCGATGATTAATGGTTATTTTAAATAACATATCTGAAGAAAACTCTTTGAGCTTCTCATCAATAAAACTATCTTTCTGAATTTCCAATGTCTCCAGATCCACCAGCTTCAAAATCGGTTCAGGCAAATAATTCTGAAGGAAATCGGCTGTCACTTCAAGATTAGAGAAAGTGGACTTGAAAAACCTGTCATGAGGTGTTAATAATTTTCATCCGGTTCAAATTGTTCATTATTTTTATCATTATCGTTCATTCGTTCACCTACTTATATATTTCATATTATAACCGATTCACCTTTAAAATACTATAAAATTGATGCTTGTGCCGTAGTTGTATATGATATTTTAATAGGACCCAAAAGACGACCCGAGTCCCGAAGAACCCGAATCGTCTCTCTGTTTTATTTTTCTGTTTCTCAACCGCCAACTCAATAAATTAAGTTGAATAAGTTAAGTGACCGGCACCGTTACTCTAAATAAAAACAGAAGATAACCTAATCAATTATCACATGATGATAATGCTATAACACAACTGTAGTTGAGTTATAGCATTTAATTACTCACATCGCTATTGTTTTTTATTGAAATTAATCCTTTTGATAAATAGTATCCTATTAGTACCGGAAAAACATACAATATAACTGGTGAGTAATATAATAAACCTGGTATTGGAAATGAAGAATAAGGATAATAATGGGTTAAAGTTAAAAGTAATGCAATAATTAAACAATGTACATTAATTTTAAAAGTCAATTTTAGATCATTTAAATTTAATATATACAAGAAAACACCGACTGATGCACCTTCAATTGCTCTAATGATCCCTTCATAAAAAAATAATTGATTTTCAGAAGCTGTAAGCTTTCCATTACCAATAACTTCAATGTAAATGATAAGAATAATTATAATCAAATATGGTTTTAATGGTTTTATTTTTTTTAATAAATTCAAAACAAGATCCCCTTTTTCAAAACTCTATTAAGTATTTTCGAAATGCAACAACGAATAAACTTAGTTTAGGAAAACAAGCTTTCTATGTAATGCCTACTGAATAATTACAAATTTTTGATAATATCTATTCCCATTCAATTCCGGCATAAAAAACTGAAAATGGGCATAAAGAACCTTTCTCAGGTTCAAAACAACAATCGACAGTGCAATGGTACTGAGGCCTGTATCAGGCAAACGTGTCCAGATCAGACCCAGACCACATTTGAGTTTGGCAAGACTGAATTTTCGTTCGACTTCGACTCGTTCACAAATATCAACGTATTCCTGTTTTTTATCAATCACTGCGTTTTTCGGTGGGCGACCGAGTGCCGGACCTGATTGACAGGCACCGTTTGTTCTGGCACCGTTTATCCGTTTATCCAATCAGAGTGCCAGATATTTTCGCACATCATCAAGACTTGTGAAATCATCAATCTGGTAATTCAACATTTCCAGAGAGTTCAGATCAAGGGTATTGATTTTCTCCCGATACTCTGAAGACAGGATCCCAAATTTTTTGGTCAGTCGATTGATTGCAAAACCAATAGCCATTTCACTTTTTCCTTTTTCAATACCTTTTTCAATACCTTCTTCAAAACCTTCTTCTCTTAAAACTTCAGCCAATGTCATGGTTACTTCACTCCCTTTCTTGTAGGTTACTTCCAATTGCTTAATCACGGTATTCAATTGCTCCCTTGAAAGCCTTGGGCCGGATGTCAGAATGTAGCGCATACAGGTTTCAAAATACTGAAGACCTGTTTCCTTTTCTTCCAGTTCTGCTAAAGCTCTGGCAGCCTTAAAAATCGTTTCAAGAAATTCCTCACCGCTTTTTTTGAAAATATCTCTGGCAACGGACAATGCAATCATCAGTTCTGCCTTCCCCTTGATATCTTCATCCGAAAACTGTGATAAATCATAGAGCTGGTAGCGGTAATTCGGTATCATTTGTTTGACTTCTTCCGGCAACGAGTCAAAATTCAGGATCAGATCACTGAACATGGGACTTATTTTCCATTTCTTTTCCCCATGACAAATCACCATTGGGACAATCACCGGAATATGCGTATGGTTTTCCTTGTTGACCTTCTGATTCCAGATACGAACCATGTAAGTCAGTAACTGTAAGGCAACCATTCGATCCGAATAACTCTTGTGTTCAAACAGAAAATAGAGATAGCCATCCCGCTGATTGATTTTTGTCCTGAACAACATATCTGAAAAGACCTCACTGAGTTCTTCATCCACGTGGCTGCCATTCTGAATCTCCAGTTCGTTCAAATCAACCAGTTTTAAAATCGGTTCCGGCAGATAATTCTCAACAAAATCTCTGACCACTAACGGATTTGAAAATGTATCCTTAAAAAACTTATCATGGGGATTCTGTACTTTTTTCTCAGTCACTTTCATTCGTTCACCTTCTTTGCTATTGTCTTCATTATAATCGATCTCACTTTAAAATGCTATTAAATTTGAATTGGACAAAAATTCCAACTAGATTCCCATCTTTTTTCTCCCTGAAATGCCGACAGTCGCGACAGTCCCGACAGAACTCCCTAAATCCTGCCAGGACTGTGGATATTACGGGGTGGCGAAATCCGACAAAAAAAGCTTTA
>DKER01000042.1 GCA_002452555.1 Fidelibacterota bacterium UBA6817
CCCTTAACCCGGTTATGGGAACGAGCAACAGGGGCACGATAAAAAGACACATCAATTTTTTTAATCCCATGGTTCACTCCTTATCTGCTTGTTTAAATATGATTTAATGTAATGTATAATGTTACACATAATCAAAAGAATTATTAAGACAAATCCTGAATGTGCATCAGGACACATATTGTTCGATCAATTTAACCAAATGAAGGAGTTTGGATTGCTCGGGAAGGGGCAGATTCCCGTTTGTCCGGCAAACTTGTTCCGCATTTTCGATGAAATTGAGAATGTTTGTCAGATTTGGCGTTTCCGGATCCATTACGCTAAACATTGTTTTTAATGCTTTCAGGGATTCTGCATCAGCTGCACCTTTGGGATTGTAGATGAACATTTCTTCCGGGGCTGTAGAAAGCTTGGAAATGAAGAGTGTAAAATATCGAACAAGTCTGTTAATTTTGGGATAATCCAGTTTTTCAGCCGAATCAAACAAGGTATGATAAAAATGGTTTCTTCCGGATGTGAGAAAAAGAAAGGGTAAATTCCTCTCCTTAAAAGCGATATAATTGCCCGAGGGCGGAATGGCATGGATGCCCATACGCCGGGGATACAGACTTTCGACAGCTGTTTCAATTTCATTCAATAACGGTCCGATATTGATTTTTTCTCCGCCGATAACAAAGAATGAATCCATAATCTGTTCATGAATTCCTGATCCCAAAGAATGCCCCATAAGATCTAAAAAGACACTCAGATCCGTTTTATTCAGAACTTCCGGATTCTCTGTACAAAACTGATGAGCCCCCATATGGGAGGAACTGAAAAAAGGAGGTTCCTCTGCATCAAAGAAAGCGATGATAACAGACCGTCTGTCCTGTTCAGGCAATTCTGAATTAAACGCGGCTGCAGATCGGAGTATTATTCCCACCGCGGCAGCATTGTCATCGGCTCCCGGATAGTATCCCAGCTCATCTTCGTCGATACCCAGATGATCATAATGCGCTTCCATGAGAATGTAGCGGTCTGCAAGCCGGCCAGATCCCGGAATATATCCGATGATATTTGCACCCTCGCGATTTTGGGGTAAACCGGACAGGGATTGTATGAACTCCTCTTCATAAAAGGGTTTAATACCGGCTTCTTTCATTTGCCGTATGATATAATCACGGGCTCTTTTCCAACCTTCTGTTCCGGTTCGGCGTCCTTCACAATACCGGGAAGCTAAATAATGTATAATCTGAAGCGTGGAATCTGTCATACCCGAATTTTTAAGGAATCACGGGGAAAAACAAGAAAATAATGTTCAATATTTTAAATCTGTTCAAATAGGATTAGATTTAGAAATCATGACACTTGAACTTAACATTCTCGGGACATCATCTCAGCTTCCTACAAAAGACAGGAATCATGGAGCATATTTTTTGCGGTGGGAAGGTGAAACGATCCTTTTGGATCCCGGTGAAGGAGCACAGCGCCAGTGCATAATTGCCGGATTATCTGTTCCGTCAATACGCACAATTCTTATCAGTCATTTCCATGGCGATCACTGTCTTGGATTACCCGGGATTATCCAGAGAATTGCTCTTGCCGGAGTAAAGGATCCCATACGGCTTGTTTATCCCGAAGCAGGACAGATTTTTTTGGACAGACTGCTGACCTGTGCAGAGTATTACAATCCTCTGGATATCAGGTATTATCCCGTGAATCAAAACGGAGTGGTATGCAAAATCGGGAAACTGATACTTGAAGCACAGGCACTGAAACATCGGGTTCCCACATTCGGGTACAGACTCGTTAAACCCGGCGGAAGACGATACGATGCCGGGAAACTGGCTTCAGCCGGGATTTTCGGCATAGCTGTCAGGTTGCTTGAAAAAAAAGGTGAAATCCAAACAACGGACGGACGTATAACACCTGACATGGTTACTTACACAGTTCCGGATACAATTTTTTCGTATATTTCAGATACAGCCTTGAACGAACAGGTTTTTCGGCTCATGGATCAGGCAGCTTTGGTTTTATGTGAAGCCACATTTCTTGAATCAGAACGGGATCTGGCTCATACGTATGATCATCTGACAGCCGCACAAGCCGGAGATTATGCAATAAAAAGCGGTGTAAAAAATCTTATTCTCACACATTTTTCGGAACGCTATAACGATACATTCGTTATTGAAAAGGAAGTGAAGAAAGTCTTTCCGGAAGCGTATGCAGCCGGCGATTTTACCCGTTATACGTTCTCTCCCGGGAAGGGCTCACTAAACATTGAAAAAATCGGGAAGCAATAAATGGATAAAAATACAAAACGTCCCGGATGGGACGACTATTTTCTGGAAATCGCCCGGGTTGTGGCGAAGCGGTCGTCATGCCTGCGAAAGCAGGTGGGAGCTGTTATTGTAAGAAATAAGGATATTATTTCCACAGGCTATAACGGTGCGCCCAGTTTCCAGCCGAATAGTCTTGAATACGGGTTTTGCTTTAGAGAGAAAAACAATATCCCATCGGGTACGAATCTGGAACTCTGCCGGGCTGTGGGCTCTCATGCTGAATCCAATGCTATCGTTTTGGCTGCCAGAAACGGTCATTCTACCGCTGACAGTACGATATATGTGTACGGTCATGAATTTATCTGCAATATGTGTAAAGCTATGATTGCCAACGCTTTTATCCGGCGGGTTGTTTTACAAAGACCGGACGGTACCGTTGCTGAGTATATTCCCGAAGAGAACTGGACCGTCCATCCCGTGGATATTGCCCCGTCCCCCGAAAAGGTAAAAGAACGATGAAAACAAGATTCTTATACGGAATGATACTGATCATAGCATGGATTCCTGCCCTTCAGGCTGCCGATGCAGCATATTATCTGGAAAAATATAATGATCAAATGAATCGTATTTCCACGCTGTCTGCCAAAATGCTTGTGAGTTCGCGGCTGCCCGGGCTCACATTGGCCGACCAACAGGGAATGCTCCGATATGAATCTCCGGATAAAGTTGATATCAGCGGAGGACTTAAAGAGATTGTTCCGCCTGAAGCCATCCTGATCAATTTACATCACGTTCTGATGGATTCTGCTGTCATTATCAATCCGGATATTTCGTACATCGCCGCCGGCGTTCAATTGAATATTATTTTCAATGAAGGAAACGAACAATTAAGGTGGTTTGTTACCATGGATACGCTGCGATGGTACATCCGGGAACTGGATGTTCAGGACCCGGCAGGAAATAAAATCCATGTAATCTTCAGGCAGCGGGCTGTTGCAGATGATCTTTGGTTGCCCCGATCGGTTGAAGTGGAAACAATACCGGCAGACGAGAACAAACGGGTACCCAACCCCCGGCGGCAACAAATGCCCCTGTCCGATGGGCAAAGCGGGAAAATGACAGTCCATCTCTCGGATTATAAAATTAATGATCCCGGGATCTATGATTTTTTCAGAAAGTCCACGGAATAAGCTGAACATCAAGTTGTTATTTTGTATATTTTGAAATCAATTATGAAAAACATTGAAAAGCATAAAAGTGAATTTGCCCGTTTGATTTCCCTGATTTTCAATCCGTTGTGGTTTAGTATTATTTTTCTTTTTTACCTTGTTTCATCCAAGGATTTTTCCCGGAGCGATAACATCGGCATTATCATAGCCGGATCGCTGTCAGCATTCGTTTTACCGGTATTAATCATCGGATATATGGTTAGAGTCGGGAAAACATCCCATATGGATATTCCGGAACGTTCAAAACGGATTGTTCCGTTTATAATATTTTCCATTATTTACGGAGTGACTTTTTTAATTTCTTATAAAATCGGACTGCCCGGAGCTTTCAATGTAGTTGTTTTTGCAATTTTTATTAATACGATTATTTACGGGATTATTACACTCTGGTGGAAAATCAGTATCCATTGTGCCGGTGTGGCCGGATACCTCTCGGCAACGATGCTGATCATGGGGCAGCGGAACATATTCCTTTGGCTGATTATCCCTGTGCTATGCTGGTCCCGGATTCGCCTAAAAGCCCATACACCGATGCAAACGGCTGTCGGTGCAGCCCTGGGCGGAACGCTCACATGGATTGAAATTGTTTTGGCGGATTATTGGTTTAATATTTTATAATTAGCGAGGTTCTTATGAGAAGAGTTTTATCGTTGATTCTTGGGGGTGGACGAGGTACCCGTCTTGCACCTCTTACAAGTGTGCGATCCAAACCTGCTGTGCCCATCGGAGGGAAATATCGCCTCATTGATATTCCTATCAGCAACTGTCTGAATTCCAATATCCGGCGAATATACGTCCTGACCCAGTTCAATAGTGAATCCCTTCACAGACACATTAACAGTACCTATAAATTTGATTCATTTTCTCAGGGATTCTTAGAAGTCCTTGCCGCTTCCCAAACTTTTGAAAATGCCAACTGGTATCAGGGAACTGCTGATGCAGTAAGGCACAATCTCCATCATTTTGAAAAATGGGATTTTACAGAATATCTGATTCTTGCAGGCGATCATCTTTACCGAATGAATTATGATAAATTTGTTCATCATCACCGGGACAAGAATGCCGATATTACGATTTCTGTAAAAGCGGTTTCACGTGAAGAAGCTATGGATTTTGGTGTTTTAAAAGTGGATTCGGAAGGACGGATCGTCAAGTTTGCCGAAAAACCGAAAGATGATAAAACACTGCATGAAATGACCAGTGAAACGGGAAATCCGGAAAAACCCTACTGGGGTTCTATGGGTATTTATGTTTTTGGGAAAAAAATCCTCAGAAAAACGCTCTGTGAAATTCAGAAAGATGATTTTGGCGGCGATATTATTCCCGGTTCCATTGAAAACAACTATAATGTGCAAGCATATTTTTTTGAAGGCTATTGGGAAGATATCGGAACAATCCGCTCTTTTTATGATGCCAATATTTCCATGACACTTGCTTCACCGCCATTTTCCTTTCGGGATTCGTTAATGCCAATTTATACACATGCCCGAATGCTTCCCGGCAGTCAGATCGGGGATTCGTGCATAGTTTCGTCAACAATCGGTGAAGGTTCTTATATCCGTGCCACATCAATTCGTAAATCAGTTATTGGTATCAGGAGTGCTATTGATTTCGGAACAACCATTGAATCCTCCTACATTATGGGTAATGACTATTTTCAGGAAGACGCTGCAACTGACATTCCCATAGGCATTGGCAGAAACTGTGTTATTAAAAATGCAATTATTGATAAAAATGCTCATATCGGCCGGGACGTTCAAATTCTGAATAAAAACGGTATTGAATTTAAAGAGGAAAGCCAATACTGGATACGGGACGGAATCGTTGTTGTTAAGAAAGGTGCGATTATCCCGGACGGAACGGTCATTTGAGAATGCAAACAGGTGAATAATGAGTGTTGAATCAGAAAATAAAAAATCCGCAATAAAATTGAACAAGAAATTTACGCTAAAGGATGATTTTCCCGTACCAGCCATAGAAGATTGGAGAACAATTGTTGAACCCTTTTTAAAGGGTGTCCCTTTTGAAAAAAAACTGTGTACCCGTACCTATGAGGAAATCACACTTGAACCCTTGTATTTTCGTTCTCACAGAGACAGTCTTCCCCTGGATCTGTATCCCGGAAGCGATAATCGGGTCAGGGGAAATTCACCGGAAGGTTATATCGGGAAAGAGTGGGATATTGCCCGGGAAATTCCGGCCCCGCTTGCGGAAGATTTTAACACAGCCCTTCTCAATGATTTGAATAGAGGACAGAATGCCGTCAATTTAGTCCCTGATACGGCAACGCTTTTGGCACAGGATGCCCATATAGCTGATACAGGAAGTGTTGGAGACCGGGGAACATCCCTTTCCGCGCTTCCGTGTATCGAAAAAGCCCTGAAGGGTATTGACCTTACAGCCGTTGGGTTTTATGTGGATGCAGGGTTCTCTGCCCTTCCCCTTTTAACGCTTCTAAATGCTTATTTTATACAACAAAAAATCGATCCGTCAAAACTCCGCGGGGCAATTGATCAGGATCCTCTTGCCTATCTGGCCCGAACCGGTAATCTGCCCCTCTCCCTGACTGACATAACCGGGGAGATCAAAGAGGTTCTGACGTGGCTGAATAAACACGCTCCCGGGCTGAAAGGGCTGGGGGTTTCCATGGTTCCCTGTCACGAAGGCGGTGCCAATGCCGTTCAGGAACTGGCCTGGACGCTTTCAACAATTGTTGAGTATATGAACCGGCTTATTGATGCCGGCATGAATCCCGAAGATGTGGCAGGACATTTGCATATTACATTCGGTATCGGTCCTTTTTTCTTTATGGAAATTGCCAAAATCCGGGCTGCCAGACTGATGATCGGAAACGTGTTAAAAGAATACGGACTGAAAGGAAACGGGCTGAATGTTACCATCCATGGCCGGACAGCCGGACATAACCAGACACTTTATGATCCTTATGTCAATATATTAAGAACAACAACCGAAGCGTTTTCCGCGATTCTGGGCGGTGTTGACAGTCTGCATACAAATACATTTGATGAACGGGCGGTGGATTATCCGTCATCCTTTTCTCGCCGCGTGGCCCGGAATATCCAGATTATTTTAAAAGATGAATGTCATTTGGACCGGCTGATTGATCCGGCCGGCGGGTCTTATTTTGTCGAAACCCTCACCCATCAATTGGCCGGTGAAGGTTGGACACTTTTCCGTGAAACAGAATCCCGCGGCGGCATGAGTCATGCTCTTATGTCCGGGTGGATACAGGACCGGATCAAATCAACACGATTGGCCAGGGAAAAGGATTTTCGAAAAAGGAAACGCGTTATTATCGGTTTGAATATGTATGCGGATTTGAAACAGATTAAAGTAAAAGAAAGCCGAACCGATCAGGGAAACATCAAAAAAATCCGTACGGATCAACTCAATCGTTTTCGTCAGTCTGTTCAGCAGGATGAAAATAAGCGAACCCTCCGCCTTTTGGATTTGAGAAATAGTGATAAGCGAATCGAAGCCGGTACAAATGCTGTTCTGGCAGGGGCAACACTAGGTGACATATCGCAAAATGTGAGGTCTTCTGCCGGAGAAGGCGTGTCTGTTGATCCTGTCCCGCCGTTCAGAGCTTCAGAAATCTTTGAACGTTTCAGGGATCGGGGTTTTATGGCAGAAAGAGAAACAGGAGAACGGCCTAAAGTGATTCTTGTAAATATGGGGCCTCCCGGACAGCATAAAATCCGCTCGGATTTCAGCCGCGGGTTTTTGGAGCCGGGCGGTTTTGACGTCATTTCAACCCAACCCATGAATTCTCCTGAAGAGGCTGCGGAAGAAGTAATGAAAAGCAAGGCTTTTGCAGCTGTTCTTTGTTCTACTGATGAAACATATGCAGAGATTGTCCCTGCTTTTATCAAAGCACTTCAAACAAATCAAATGGTTATTGTTGCCGGCAGACCGGCTGAAAGTATGGATTTGCTGAAAGATGCTGGTGTGGATGCCTTCCTCTATCTGGGAGCCGATACGGCAGATTTTTATGAAGCTCTTTGGAAACGGGCAGGAGGTTCATCTCATGCGTAAACCGGATTTTGCAAAAATTGATCTGACACTGAATTCTTCCCGCATGACAAGAAAAGAATGGGAAAAAGCCTTTAAAGAAAATACAGGAATGACCGTTGAGGAAGCTGTTTGGGAAACCATGGAAAAAATTCCGGTGAAACCTTTATACGACTCAACAGACATGATTTCCTGTGAACATTTGGATTATGTTTCAGGTATTCCTCCTTTTCTTCGCGGGCCCTATTCAACCATGTATGTCGGCAGACCCTGGACGGTTCGCCAATATGCCGGATTCTCTACGGCAGAAGAAAGCAATGCTTTTTACCGCAGAAATCTTGCAGCAGGCCAGAAAGGACTCTCGGTTGCCTTTGACCTTGCCACACACAGAGGTTATGATTCGGATCATCCCCGTGTGGTGGGTGATGTTGGAAAAGCAGGTGTGGCTATTGATTCCGTCGAGGATATGAAAATTCTTTTCAATAATATCCCCCTCGATAAAATGTCCGTTTCCATGACGATGAACGGTGCGGTCTTACCCGTAATGGCGTTCTATATTGTCGCAGCCGAAGAGCAGGGCGTAGCAACGGAAGCCTTGAACGGCACGATCCAGAATGACATTCTCAAAGAGTATATGGTTCGAAATACCTATATTTATCCGCCGGAAGTTTCAATGCGGATAATTGCCGATATTTTCCGGTATACATCAGAAAAAATGCCAAAATTCAACAGTATCAGTATTTCCGGTTATCACATGCAGGAAGCCGGAGCCACTGCAGATCTGGAAATGGCGTATACGCTGGCAGACGGACTGGAATACGTTCGGACCGGTATTAAGGCAGGACTGGATATTGACACATTTGCTCCCCGCCTTTCTTTTTTCTGGGCGGAAGGAATGAATTATTTCATGGAAATTGCCAAACTCCGGGCAGCAAGGCTAATATGGGCTAAACTGATCAAACAATTCAATCCCAAGGATCCCAAATCCATGTCTTTGCGAACCCATTCCCAAACATCCGGCTGGAGTCTCACGGAGCAGGATCCCTACAACAATGTTGCAAGAACATGTATCGAAGCCATGGCGGCAGCATTGGGACATACCCAATCCCTGCATACCAATGCTCTTGACGAAGCGATTGCCCTTCCCACGGATTTTTCTGCGCGGATTGCCAGAAATACCCAGCTCTATCTTCAGGATGAAACCTGGATAACAAACGTAATTGATCCCTGGGGCGGATCATATTTTGTGGAAGCCCTAACCGGCGAGTTACTGCAAAAGGGATGGGAACATATTCTGGAAGTTGAAGAATACGGCGGTATGACCAAAGCAATAGAAGCCGGCATTCCTAAAATGAGAATCGAGGAAGCGGCTGCACGGCGCCAGGCCCGGATTGATTCAGGACGGGAAATTATTGTCGGTCTGAATAAATATCCCCCGGAGGAAGCAGATCCTATTGAAATTCTGGAAGTTGACAATACTGCTGTTCGGCTTTCCCAGATAAAAAGACTCCAAAAGATAAAAGCCGGCCGGGATAATCAAAAAGTTGATGCCCGTTTGAAAGCCATAACAGCTTGTGTTGAAACGGGTGACGGTAATCTTTTGGAATTATGTGTGGATGCTGCCCGCGTAAGGGCAACGCTTGGTGAAATATCATTGGCAATAGAAAACGTTTGTGGAAGGTATCAGGCCGTGACAAGAACGATATCAGGTGTTTACAGCGGTGAATACCGAAATGATGAAGAAGATCTGGTTAATAAGGTTCGTAAACTGACAGATGATTTTGAAAAGCGGGAGGGACGCCGTCCCCGTATTCTGATTGCAAAAATGGGACAGGATGGCCATGACCGGGGCGCCAAGGTTGTGGCGACCGCTTATGCTGATATGGGTTTCGATGTGGATGTGGGGCCCCTGTTCCAAACACCGGAAGAAACAGCCCGCCAGGCAGTGGAAAATGATGTCCATGTTGTAGGTATGAGTTCCCTTGCAGCCGGTCATAAAACATTATTGCCCCAGTTGATGGATGAACTGAAACGCCTGAACCGGGAGGATATCATTGTCATTGTGGGCGGTGTCATTCCCTCACAGGATTATCAATTTCTCTATGATCACGGTGCGGCTGCTATTTTCGGCCCCGGAACGCGTATTCCGGACGCAGGCATGAAATTGATTCATGAGATCAACGAACGGTTTGGACATGAATAGAGACAGAGATCAGGATCAGAAAAGCATAAACGATCAAAATCAGGACAGGGATCAAAAGCAGGAGCGAGACCGGGAGTGGGATTTTGTTGACAGAGGGAAGAGCTATCGTCCTGAATGGGCTCCCGCAGAAAACGATGATGCGTTTGCCGTGAGAATAATACCGCCGGATAATGCCGGTTCCTCCGGAAAAAAAATCGGATCGTCAATACGACGTAAACCGCTCGATACACAAGAATATATAGATGGTGTTTTATCCGGTAACCGGACAATCCTTGCCCGAGCCATTACTTTAATCGAGAGCCAGGCCCCGCGGCACCGTTCGATTGCTGCTGATGTTCTGAATGCGTTATTACCTAAAGCATGTTCATCTCTGAGAATCGGCATATCAGGTGTTCCGGGAGCGGGAAAATCAACCTTTATCGAACGATTCGGTCTGGAGCTTATTCGGAAAGGACATCGTGTTGCTGTTCTTGCGGTAGACCCCAGCTCATCTTTGTCAAAGGGGAGTATTTTGGGCGACAAAACCCGAATGGAGAAACTTTCCCGCGATGAAAACGCCTTTATCAGACCATCCCCGTCCGGCGGAACGCTGGGGGGAGTCGCCGCAAAAACACGGGAAGCCATCACCTTGTGTGAAGCAGCGCATTATGACGTGATCCTGGTGGAAACTGTCGGAGTGGGACAGAGTGAAATCACGGTCCGCTCCATGGTGGATTTTTTTCTGCTCCTGCAAATATCCGGAGCAGGGGATGAACTCCAGGGAATTAAGAAAGGGGTCATTGAAATTGCCGATGCAATCCTGGTCAATAAAGCTGACGGGGATAATCGTCATAAAGCAGAAAGAACCCGTGCCCAGTTTGAAACAGCCCTTCATTATCTGAAACCGGCAACGCCCGGATGGACCTGTAAAGCTTTAACCTGTTCTGCCCTGACAGGGGACGGTTTTCCGGAAATTCTGGATATGATCTTCCATTTCGTCAACCTTATGCAACAATCGGGATTTCTTGATCTCAGAAGAAAAGAACAATCCGTACAATGGTTTTACACCATAATAGAAGATCAGATAAAACGCTGGTTCTATTCCAATCCCCATATACGAAGCAAGATGGATCAACTTCGGGAGAATGTTGAAAAAGACGAAATACCCGCAACCAGAGCTGCTGATGAAATTATGGACCTTTTTTTCAAAATTCCTCAAGAAGAAAAATTTGAAAAAGGGGAGAAAAACAACGGATGATTTCTTAACTTTCATCCGTTTTAAAACGATAATCATGATTGTAAAAAAGAGGTAAACAATGATAAAAGGGATATCTCACATTGGCATTGCAGTCCGTTCGCTGGATGAGCAGATCCCGTATTACCGTGATGCTCTCGGAATGCCGTTTCATGGGACAGAAACTGTGGAAGATCAGGGCGTTAACGTTGCTTTTTTTCAAGCAGGCACGACCCGGATAGAACTTCTGGAACCCATAACGGAAGATAGTCCGGTTGCAAAATTTATTGAGAAAAAAGGGGAAGGGATTCACCATATTGCCTATGGCGTGGATGACTGCAAGGCATCCCTTAAAGCGATGGAAGAACGTGGAGTGCGCCTTATTGACACAGAACCCCGAACAGGTGCCGGTGGACACAAGATCGGATTTCTCCATCCCAAATCCACCTTTGGTGTTTTGACGGAACTGACGCAGGAACATGAAGATTGAGAGCGCTTGCCTCATGAGGAGATGATGAATTATGTCGATGCAGGATAAGATAAAAAAACTCCATGATATGCGGCAAAAAAGCATAGAAGGAGGGGGAAAAGACCGGATAGATAAACAGCATGAAAAAGGGAAACTGTCGGCACGCGAACGGATAGACTATTTATTGGATAAAGATTCGTTCGAAGAGTTCGATGCATTTGTAACACATCGGTGCCATAATTTCGGACTGGAAAAAAACAAAATTCTGGGCGATGGTGTTGTTACGGGCTATGGGACGATTGACGGCCGGCTTGTATATGTTTTTTCCCAGGATTTTACCGTATTCGGCGGCAGCCTGAGTGAAACATTTGCCCTAA
>DKER01000006.1 GCA_002452555.1 Fidelibacterota bacterium UBA6817
ACAGCTCAGGAATCTATCTTGTCAGTCTTGTCGCCGGTGATGTAGTAAAGACACAAAAGATGATGTTGATGAAATAAGTCAAAAGTCAACAGTCGGCAGTCGTCAGTTGGCAATCAAAAGTCGACAGTGGACAGTGTGTGTCTGTGTGTCAGGACTTCAATTCCGGGAGAAATAAAATGACAAATAAAAACGCTTGATTTTGTATTTTTATGTCATTACCATTAATTAGACATTCATTTAGAGGGGCAAAGTGATGAGATATGCAATCTGTTTGTTATTTATTTTGTTTTTTATTGGTTGTAATAATTACCCCCTACAAAATAATGAAGTATTACAGTTTCATAAAGAAGGGAATGACGATTATTTATATCGCACTCCTTGCGTTAATAATGATTTTCCCTCCAGAAGCATGATAAATGACCCTATGACGTCAATGTCGTGGACGGAATGCGAACACCAGGGTGATCAAACCATAACTTCTCTTGAAGGCGGCAGACTATGGGCTGCATACAACACGTGGATTGATTCATCTTTAAGATATCATGCCTGTGGTGAAGATATTCCCTCAAGTACTCCTCCTATTCGAAATTTCACCATGTTATCCGGAAGCAATCCTTCGATGAAATGGGATTTTATGTGGTCGCATTATTATATTATTAAACGGAAAATTAATAATGGACCCTGGACAACAATATATATCGATACACTTACTGATATTGATGGACAAGCTCAACAGATCAGAAACAACCCGCCGGATACGGTTTTTACTGATACAGAAATAAATGTAAAAAACATCGTTGGGTATGTGTATTATACAATATATTCTCAATTAGGAGACAATAGTAACTATATGTCAGCCGGAAGAACTCTGGTGTGGCCGGATATTCCTGTCATTGACAAAATTGAGAATTAACAAGGAGGCAACAATGAAAACGATAAGATTTGTAACAATTCCGGTCCTCCTCATTCTGTTTACATCATATCTTTTTTCTGCTACCCTTCCGGATATTGTGCAGGCTGTGAATATAGATAATCTGGGTTATCATGTACGGGTTCTTTCGGGTGACACTACGGCCATGATCGGGGGGAGCGAACAGCAGATCGAAAAACGCTATTACATTTTAACTACGACGGTAAAAGAAGAAAACGATGTTCCTCTGGCAGAGCAGTATCTGACGGAAACTCTTGAATCATACGGATATTCTGTGACAGCCCGCCCGGTAGATTTAGATTTGGATGTCAACGACCTGCTGATCGTTAAAGAAGGGAGTCAATATCCTGATTCTTATGTGATGATGACAGCCTTTTACAACGGGATCGAGTGCTGGGCTCATCCATCCATCGTAAATCCTTCGGCAGATATGAATGCCAGCGGAGTGGCAGCCCTTCTGGAATGTGCCCGGATCCTCAAAGATATTGAAACATCTCACTCTATACTTTTTGCCCTCTGGGGAGCACAAGATGCCAACTCATTCTATAAAACAGCATGGCCTGAGAATCCGTTTATGGATCACATCATCTTTAATGTGGATGTGGAAGCCATCGGTTTTGATACCCTGGGACTGAAGGAAATCAATGCACAGTATGTAGAACAGACCGAACACATGCCTGTTCAGGAACATGTTCTTGAACGACTGGAAACGCTTATCGGCCTGGGGTCAGTTGATCTATCCATCGCACGATGTGTCAATTGCTGTGGTTATGGGCAATTGTATAAGAAGACTGTCCCATCCATTTCTTTTACACAGACAATCGACAATCCGGATACCACCAACCCCTATCTGGTTCTGAATCCTAATATGGGCGGCCGGGGAAGTGACCGGATCGACTTTTTTGACATGCCGGTCTTTCATGACCGTGCCAAAGCGGTTGTGGGGCTGGTGGCGGATCTGGCCATAAACGGTATTCCGGATGACATCCCATCAGGACCTTCACAGATTGATCCCGCTATGTTTCCGGGATCCTACAGCCTGCTTCCCAACTATCCCAACCCGTTTAATCCCGTGACGCATATAACCTTCGGACTCCCGGCAGAATCCGGCGTAATTCTCACCGTTTACACGGTAACCGGAAATTTTGTGACTAACCTGGTTCATAATCGGTTTTCTTCCGGTTACCATACAGTGACCTGGGACGGTTCTGAATACAGCTCAGGAATCTATCTTGTCAGACTTGTTGCCGGTGATGTAGTAAAGACACAAAAGATGGTGTTGATGAAGTAGTCGGCAGTCCCCTTAACGACGTTCCGACTTATGGGGACAGTCGATTGGTTTGATTGAACAGCTTGTTTGCAGCCAAAATACTAAGCAAGTCAGGGGCGGTCTCAAAACCGTCCTTTTTATTAACCTTAACCTGTCATTAAAACTCATTGTATTTCGAATATTTCTATCGATACATCCATACTCAATAAGGCTTGTAATGTAGGTCTCTCGCTGAATACTCTTACTCTGTAAAAGAGTATTAATGTGTGCCTGTTGCCTGTCTATAATTATTGTTGTAAATCAATTATTCTTCCAGGAGCAAATTCAAGTATTGCAAGGCATTTTGTTTTATCGTCATCACATCATCCGAGATGATTTTAGGTTCCGATTCAAGGATAAACCGGAGCTCACTGATTGCT